>DAIDHX010000092.1 GCA_027451885.1 Planctomycetales bacterium | reverse complement strand
GATGATGGTGGAAGAGGACGTCGGCGGCGACCTTTTCAAGCCCCACGCCGCCGATCCGCGACGAGGTCTTGTCGAAGTACTTCGCCACGAAGTCCTCGGCGAGGCCGATCGCCTCGAAGATCTGGGCGCCCCGGTAGCTCTGGATCGTGCTGATGCCCATCTTGGACATCACCTTCACGACCCCCTTCTTGATCGCCTTGCGATACTTGTCGATGGCCGCGTCGTGATCGACCCCCTTGATGTCTCCGGAGCGGATCAGGTCGTCCAGGGTCTCGAAGGCGACGTAGGGGTTGATCGTCCCCGCGCCGTAGCCGAGCAGAAGCGCGAAGTGGTGGACTTCACGCGCGTCGCCGCATTCGATGACGAGCCCCGCGCGGGCGCGGAGGCCGCGGCGAACCATCTCGTGATGCAGCCCGGAACAGGCGAGGAGCGAAGGGATCGGCGCCCATTCTGAATCGACCGTCCTGTGCGAGAGCACGACCAGGTTCGCGCCCGCCTCAATGGCGCTACAGCCCTGCTCGATGAGGTCCTCAAGCGCGCGGGCCAGGCCGCCTGCGCCTTCGGCGGCCTTGAAGAGCATCGCGAGCGTGACCGACTTGAACCCGCACCAACCGTCGAGCTGCTTGAGCCGGGCGGTTTCCTCGTTGTTCAGGATCGGGGTCTCAAGCGCGATCTGGCGGCACGATTCGGGCCCGGGCTCGAGCAGGTTGCCCTCACCCCCCGCGCCGGTGAAGACCGAGGTCACCAGCTCCTCGCGAATCGCGTCGAGCGGCGGGTTCGTCACCTGCGCGAAGAGCTGCTTGAAATAATTGAAGATCGGCTGCGGCTGGTCTGAAAGCACCGCCAGCGGCGTGTCGGTGCCCATCGAGCCGATCGACTCTTCGCCCTTCTCGCCCATCGGACCCAGGATGTACTTGAGATCCTCGAAGCTATAGCCGAACGCAATCTGCCGCTTGAGCAGCGTCTCGTGATCGGGGCCAGGCACATCGGGCGCGGCGGGAACGCTCGCGAGCGGCTTCAAATACTGCTCGAGCCACTCGCCGTACGGCTTCGCCGTGGCGATGCGCATCTTGATCTCCTCGTCGTCGACGATGCGCTGTTCCGCGAGATCGACGAGGAACATCCGGCCCGGCTCCAGCCGGCCCTTCTTGATGATGGTCTCAGGCGCGAACGGCAAGGCGCCGACCTCGGAGGCCATGAGCACGCGGTCGTCGTTCGTGATTACATAACGGCTGGGGCGCAGACCATTGCGGTCGAGCACGCCGCCGATCACCCGGCCGTCGGTGAAACAGACCGCCGCCGGACCATCCCACGGCTCCATGAGACAGCTATGGAACGCATAAAAGTCACGCTTGGCCCTGGGCATGCCGGGATCGTTTTCCCACGCCTCGGGAATGAGCATCATCATCACGTGCGGCAGCTCATAGCCCGAGCGCAAAAGCAGCTCGATCGCGTTGTCAAGGCACGCCGTGTCGGACAGCCCCTCGCGCACGATCGGCTTGATCTTCTCGATGTCGCCCGGCTCGTAGAGGCTGGAGGCGAAAAGCGCCTGCCGCGCCCGCATCCAGTTGATATTCCCGCGCAAGGTGTTGATTTCGCCATTATGCGAGATCAAGCGGTAGGGATGGGCGAGCTCCCAGCTCGGGAACGTGTTGGTGCTGAAGCGGGAATGGAACAGGCAAAGCGCGCTTGTGCAGAGCGGGTCGCCCAGGTCGTCCTGAAAATAGGGGCCGACCTGCGCGGTCGTGAGCATCCCCTTGTAGACGAGCGTACGGCAGGACAGGCTTGCGAAGTAGTTGAACTTGAGATCATCAAGGTCGCGGGCCTCGTTCTCAAACCGCTTGCGAATGACGAACAGTTTGCGCTCGAAGCGGTCGGCGTCTTCCATGCCCGGGCCCTTGCCCACGAAGGCATGCCACATCACGGGCTCGACCGCCTTCGCGCTGGGGCCGATGATGCTCGAATCGGTGGCGAGCCTGCGCCAGCCCAGAAAGCGCTGACCCTCCTCGGCGACGATCCGCTCGAAGAGTTCCTTGCCGAACCTCTGCTCGTCCTCGCGATCGGACGAGAAGAACGCACCGACGCCGTACTCGCCTTCGGGCGGCAGCTCGATCGACAGGCTGGCTGCGCGTCTGCGCAAGAGGGCGTCGGGAATCTGGATCAGGATGCCCGCACCGTCGCCGGTGTTGTTTTCCGACCCGCATGCGCCGCGGTGGTGCAGGTTGCAAAGCGAGGCCAGACCATCAAGCACGATTTGATGCGATTTTCGACCCTTGATATCGGCCAGGAAGCCAACGCCGCAGCCGTCGTGCTCGTGTGAGGGGTGATAGAGTCCCTGGGCTTGGGGAGAATCGTTCATCTTTTCAGTTCCTTACGGAGCGGGCACGGATCAGGGATCGGAATCCGGCGCGGGAGGGGGGGAATGCGACGTTACCTTGCAGATCCCGGGCCGAACGCGTTCGGTTTACAACTCTTGACGCCGGCTGCGACAAACGGTTCGCGCAGAGGACCGGCAGAAGCGGAGGCTCGATCTCACGGCGTTGCACATCCCGCGAGCGCACGTCCCGACTCGCGCTCCGCGGCTTGTGCGCCTGGGAAAGCCTCGCCCAGGAGAATCTCGAGGAAAGCACGCGTGGGACGATCGAGGCCAGGATGCCGGCGATGGATGATGGCGAGTGGGCGGATCAGCTCCTCACCGCTCGCGTTCTCGAGTGGAATCGCCGTCAGCGTGCCGGCCTTGATCTCGCTGTCGAGACAGGGCCGCGGGAGCAGCGAAATCGCGTCCCCCACCTCGAGCCTGCGCTTGATGATTTCAATGCTGTCGAGCTCGGACTGGACGTCGACCTCAACATGCTCTTGCTTGAGAAAGCGATCAATCAAGCGGCGGATCGGCAGGCTCTTCTCGAAAGCGATGAACGGCTCGCCCGCGAGCGACCGCACAAGCGCAGTCGTGCTCGACGCCAGCCTGTGCCCGGGCGCGGCCGCCACGACCATCGGCTCATCCCGCCAGGGAATCACCGTGAGATCCGACCAGCGCTTGGGGCAAGACAGAATCCCAAGCTGAACTTCCCCCGTGCGCACCGCCTCAAGCACACGCCCCGGCGGCAGATACTCCACCCGGGCAAAAGCCTTGGTAAACCGCTCCTCGAAAGACCTCACGTAGCGGCTCATGTGGTGGAAGCCGACCGAATAGATCGCCGCCACGCCCACCGTGCCCTCGATCGCCTTGTCGTCGCCAAGCGCTCGCACCTCACGCTCGAGCTCCAGGAAGCGATCCCAGATCTCGCGGCAGCCCTCATAGAAGACCCGCCCCGCCGGCGTCGGCACAAACGGCCGCTTCGACCGGTCGATCAGCTTGACACCCAGCCTCGCCTCAAGCTGCTGGACCGTCGTGCTGGCCGTGGACTGAGACTTCTCATTCTCGGCCGCCCCGCGCGAGAAACTCGCCGAGCGAACAACGTCGCAAAAGACCTTCAGGGCCTCGATATTCATGAACCGCCCGCCACAACTTACAAGATTCTCGATACGACCCAACGCTTGCTATCGAGAAATCGAATAAAGACTGTAGCAACCTCGTGGTCGTTTTTACAATAGGTTTGATTCCTGATCGTAAAACTTGCCATCGTGCACCCGGCCTCGCTCAGGTTGATCAACAATTCTCATACCGTGGGAGACTGGCTCTTGGATCGCATCCCCGACTTCTCGCTTTGGGTTGGTAACGCCAGAGACGCCATGGACTTGGAGGGACTGGCGGAGCGCGGAATCCGGGCGCTTGTCTTGCTCGCGATCGAGGTGATGCCGGTGATCCCCGCGCGGGACCTGATCGTGCTGCGGTTCCCCATCGACGATGGGTCGAGCAACGAGGGGGGCTTGCTCGAGCTGGCGATCGCGTCCGTGGCGCGGTTGCTGCGTGAGGGGGTTCCCACGCTGGTCACGTGCGCGGCGGGTTGCTCGCGTGCACCCGCGATCGCGGCCGCCGCGCTTGCCCTGGCCGGCCCCATGGCGCCTGGCGCTGCCCTGGCCGCCATCGCCCAGGCACGCAGGATCGACGTCTCACCCGGACTCTGGAACGCGGTCGAAGGCATCCTCGAAACGCTCGACCTCTGAACACCTTGGGGCCCTGGTTAGAACCCAGCGCCACGCTTCCCAGAGCCAGGTTTGCGATAATTCACCACGGCGGGCGAATCCTCTCTCGAGCTGGTGCAAGGGACGATCAGTCCGCCCAGCGGATCGTGGAGATTGAAGCCCCGCATGGGATCGGCCCCTGGACTCGAGCTGATTTCGCGCAAACTGCGCGTGACCCGGGACCGGATCGGGTTCAAGAGCCTGTTCTTCGAGCGCTCGGTCCCGTTCAGCTCGATCGACCAGATTCGCTTCCGGGTGGCCGATCCCGAGGAACCGGACGTCGTTTCGGCCAGATTCCTCGCGTACGACGGCCAGTCGATCACGATTCGCTCGAACGCGAGCGAGTACCGCGCAGTGTTCGAACTCCTGCAAAACCACGCGGGGTCGAAGATCGCACGGCCGGCACATGGGGATCCGGATTTTTCGTGAGCGGAAATACGAGCGTGTGGCGGGCGCGGATCGGAGTGAACAATCCCATGCTTGCGAGCGACGATCATCAGACTCAGCAGCGCGAGTTGTTCAAGCCCAGGATGTTGAGCCCCATCTTCCTGCTGGCGTTTGGGCTCTGCAACCTGGGGCTTGTGGTCGCCGCGTGCTGGAAGCTGCTGACCCACGATTTCGCTCAGGATTCTCAGGCGCTTACGAAACTGGTTTTCAATTCGGTCCAGATTGTTCCCGTCGCGATCTTTCTCGTCTACCTGGCGGGATCGGAGGCAGCGCGACTGCGGGTCGACGATCGACGGATCACGCGGCTGGCGTGGTGGGGACGAACGAGCATCGAATGGGACGACCTCGCCGGGATCGAGGAATCGGGCTGGGGAACCAGTAAGTGCGGGATCGCCGAGCCGCGTCGTTTGTTGCTCCTGGGCGCGGGGGGCGAGCGCGTGAAGATCGCGTTCTCGCGCTTTCAGAGCCCTGGCGATTTGAGGCGGCGGCTCGAAACGCGTGTCGCGCCCGTGCGCGCACGGATGCAGCTTGAGCTCGCCAAGCTGGGGGCGGAGTATCGACCCGCGCGTGGCTCAGGGCGTTTCATCCTCGCGCTTCTGGCGCCCGCGTGCCTTCTGGCCGGGGTGATGATCCCCCTGTTTTATGGGTCCGCGCCCTTCGTTCCAACCCGCGAGTCGCTGCTGGTCGGTGGGCTGTGCGCGGTCATGGGCGTGCTGTTCGCGATCATGGGCATCGAGCTGATGTCGCAGATCTTGAGCGTGAGCATCGACCGGCTCGAGGCCAGAAGCCTGTTCCAGGATTGCACGATTCCGTTCCACGCAATCGAGTCGATCCACTTATCCCTGGGAAAGGGGGACAGATCCAGCATGGTCACCGCGCGGATCAGTTCAAACGAGGGGAAAACGATCCTGATCAGCTCGCTGAAGCCGTACTACCGCCCCATTCTTGAGCTGGTGCTCGAACGTGCGCGGCCGAGGATCACGGGCCTGCCGCTCGAGGATCCGGATCTTGCGTGAGCAGGTTGCCTTGAGGCCGCGTTCGCTTGCCGCGCGCTTCGGCCCGGGAGCCTGAGCGCGGACGCTGCGTTACGCGGTCGCGCGCAGACGCTCGAGTGCCGCGACGATGTCGGAGGGATCGGCCATTGCGCCCGCGCCCACATCGCCGCAGGCGAGCCGTTTGGTCTGGGGCGGCACGATCACAACCGACGGCGCACAGGCGGCGAAGACCTCCGCCGCCTGGTCGAGCAGCCAGTCCGCGGGCTCAGGCGAGACGGCGTGGTCCGCCAGAATTTGCCGCAGGTGCCTGCGCGTGATGGGGCTCTCCCACATCATGGTGTTCATCGCGGGAGCGAGCACCATGGGGCGTGCGAAGTCCCACGCGCGGACGAGGCTGGTGAGCAGGTTATCGGAGAGCCCAAGCGCGATCCTGGCGAGCGTGTTCGCATCCAGGGGCGCGAGCACGAGCGCATCAGCCCAGCGCCTGAGCTCGATATGCAAGACGGGGTCGTTGCGGGTGTAACCCGCGCCTGGCCATTCGTCTTCGTCGATGTGGAGAACCCCGCCACGATCGCCAAGGGCACGCAACGCGGAGGGGTCGAGAAAATAACGGGCGTGGCGCGTGGCCACCAGGCGGACTTCAAAACCCGCCTGCTCGAGCCGAGACGCGACCTCGAACGTTCGAATCGCCGCGACCGAGCCAGTGATGCCCAGGATCACGCGTTTCACAATGCAACGGGGCCAGGCGAATTGGCCCACCTCGATCGCGTGCCGATCATTGCCGCTCGACAGTGAGCGGCGCCATCGTTTCGTTGATCGAGTGCGCGAGCCGGTTGTAGAGCTGGCGCTTGAGATGTTGCGTTTGCCGTGGTGTGAGGAACAGCCGCTCCGCCGCACGCTCCGAAAGCGCGGTCGCGATCAGCTTGAGCTCGGATCGAACGATCCCACTCAGATCCTCATACACATCGGGGAGATCGAGCGTTTTCAACATTTCATTCCGAAATTGCGTCGCCATGGTGCAACCCTCCTTGGCCGAGCGTGATGGGTCGAAGCCAGACGTCCATTCCGCGATTGCAAACACTAACTCGCGCCAAAACCCACAGTCAAGTCGCTGGCCGTGAAACAAATGCAAAATCGCGCTGCGCCCGCTGAGGGACGAATGCGAATTCCTCTTCCTTCCTTATAATACGATATCAGTCAACCATTATGACGGACGATTTGCGCGGATCGCGCGGAATTCGGGCGGCGAGGCAGAGAAGGAGAGTCCAGCCATGAATCGATTTGCGGTGATCTTGCCGGCGGCGGGGCGATCGACGCGGTTCGGCGATCCGCGGCAAAAAAAGATTTACGCCGATCTCTCGGGCCGCGCGGTGTGGCTGCGTGCGGCGGGGACGTTTGTGAATCGCGAGGACGTCGGGCAGATTATTGTGGCCATTGCTCAAGAAGATGAGGAGCTGTTCGAGCGGCGATATCGCGCGAACCTGGCGTTCCTGAACATCAAGGTGGTGATCGGGGGCGCGGAGCGGGCGGAGACCGTGGCCCGTGCACTCGAGGCGGTCGATCGTGAGTGCGGCTATGTCGCCGTGCACGACGCGGCCCGGCCCTGCCTTTCGCCCGAGGTCGTGGACCGCGTGTTCGCGGCCGCGATCAAGCACGGCGCGGCGATCGCCGCGATTCCCGTCGCCGAGACGGTCAAGCGTGCCGCGCCCGACGGCTCGATCGCCGAGACCGTGCCCCGCGCCTCGCTCCACCTGGCGCAGACGCCGCAGGTCTTTCGCTTCGACCTCATCGCTCGGGCCTACGCCGAGCGCGGGGGGCTCGGCCGCGCGGCCACCGATTGCGCGGAGCTCGTGGAGGCGATCGGGCAACCCGTCACGCTCGTCGAGGGCTCGCCGCTCAATCTCAAGATCAC
>DAIDHX010000091.1 GCA_027451885.1 Planctomycetales bacterium | reverse complement strand
GGGCGGCTGCGTCTCTGTGCACTTCATCCCGCCGACACCCGATTCGCAGCCTCCGCCATTCTGGGTTCGAGCAGGAAGACGACTCGCAAACTTGCGCGAATGGACTGCCATGCCGCCCACCCATAAAAACACATACCCCGCATGGCACAGACAATCGCGAGTGCGAGGAATAAACCGTAAACCATATGCTCGACCAGAAGCACGCCGTAGACCGCGGCGGTGGCCAGGGCGAAGAGCATTTGCCGCACCCAATTCACAGGCGTCGTTGCTGGGTCGGGAATCATGTAGAGAGTGAAAACCATGAACGCCGCGCTTGTCATCGGCGTCAGAGGTACGATCCATGAGGTCCCGAAGTACCAGCTTCGCACCTCACCCTGGATGATGAACGCGACCAGCCAGGTGAGAACCATCGTTAATCGGCCCGTGAATAGCCCATGGACGATGATCCCTGTCGCGAGCACCAGGCTGGGCAGCGCCCAATGCCACATGCCCGTCAGGTTCTCGGTGAAGTGATACGGGGGCGCCACGCCGATCGAGGGGAACAGGAGGAGCGTGGCCACAATCCCCAGATTCGACGGGTTAAAGATGTGCTGCGTTTTGCCGTTACCCACAGGTGCACGAAAAAGCACCTTCGAGCAGATGGCGACGCCGCTGGCGAATACCACCGGCACGAGTCGATCACTCGGGTAGAGAATCATCGTCACGGCGAGCCCCGGAATAATCGCGGGCGGGAGGAAGTTCAGGAGGTCCGCCCAGGAGCCGGCGTACCGCGGCTTGCGGTCGCTGGCGAGCGCGTCGATCCACTCCAGCAGAAACTGCAGGCCGAGGGCCGTCGCGACCCCGACGAGGGGCTGGAGGTGCGACTGCTCGAAGCCGAGGAACAGATGGCCGAGAACGTTCCAGACGAGCAGCAATACGGTGAAATACCACAGCGCGAAGTATCGACGCATCGCGCTTCGCCTGGGATAAAACTGCAAGGTTGTGATCGTATCAGAAGTTGTTGCCATTTCAGCTCTCACTTCCTGCTCGCCGGCCAACCCAGCCGGATGGTGTGCCAGCCCGCCTTCAAGTGAAATGTTTCTTCGTGGGGAGTGCCGTCGGGATCTCGCCAACGAATGAGCACAGGAGCTTCAGCGGCGGTGCCGAGCCCCACATGCACATCAGGCGCACGCTTGCCGGCGTTACCGCTTCCCGCGTCAACCTGGGCCACCCGTTTCCCCCCGTCTGGCAACCCGACGGCTACCAGGGCGCCGATGGCAAGCCGGCACGGATTCTCCCCGGCAGGTCGGCCAAGGCCCGGCTGGACCAGCGTCGGATTGCCCCTTTCCAGCGGAAGCACCAGGTGCAATCCCAGGTAATTCCCCGGCCTGGGGCACTCGTTGCGGTAAAAGTATGACGGCTGCCACTGATTCGCGAGGGCGAAGTCAAGCCGGCCATCGCCGTCAACGTCCGCCAGGGAAATGCCCCGCGTAAGCATCGCCTCCGCCAGCGGCTGACCGTCCTCCAACGTCAGTTTGGAGGCCACGTCGTAATAGCGCCCGTCCTTCGCCCTGGCAAAGCAGGCAAACGTCTCATGGCCGCTTACGTCATCTCCAGGCTGAAGGCTCGGCCAGAACTTCGGATTGTGTAAAAGCTGGTTGTTGCTCGTGCCAAGACTTTGCAGCTCGGGCCACTTGTTCACTTCCCCCTTGATAAAGCCAGTCGCCTGGAGCGCTTCGGGCACACCATCATTGTTCAGATCCGCCAGCCGGCAGTCCCATGACCAGCCGCTCCGCGCAAGGCCCAGTTCCTCGCTCGCTTGCCGGAACGGAGCGATCCCCTCTCGCATACGCCCTGTCTGGCCAGTATTCACCCAGACAAAATGGCTCTCGGTCAGGGCCCAGCTCGATGTCAGGTTGCTCACATAAATATCCAGCAGCCCATCGCCGTTAATGTCCCCGATGTCCACGCCCATGCCCTTGAATGAGTCATCATTGATCACACACGAGGCCGGTGTGGACATCGTCCGCTCGCCATGCAACGCCACGAACTGAAACTGGCCGGGAGTGGAGCGATTATGCAGCAGGCGGTCCGGGCCGAAATCGTTCGAAACATAGAGCTCCGGGAGCAGGTCCTCGTCCAGATCGACCGGACCGATGGCAAAGGTCCAGCCGTGGGTTAGCTCCTCGGCGATCGCGTTCTTCTGGAGCTCGAATCGAACCCTCGGATGCCGTCCCGAGGTCCCGTTCACGAACCGAAAGAAACGGAGACCCCCGCCGTTCCCGGACCGCGCCAGCGAGTCATGCAGGCTTTCGTGCCCCTGGGCATTCTCGTCGAGCAATCGAGAGCCGTCGGGAAAGTAATTGCCAATGATCAGATCGAGGTGCCCGTTGCCGTCCAGGTCAGCCGCAACCGCAGTCGAGGAGTACCAGCGGTCGCCCCCCTCGATCAATTCCTGTGGTTCAAATTCCGACGCCGAGGGCGGAGTCCCTGCGTCCGCGGGCGCCCTGCGCAGATACACAATTGGGCTGCGGCCCCAGTGAACGATGAGCACGTCCAGCAGACCGTCCTCATTCAAGTCCGCGAGAAGCGGCCCCTCGGGGCACATCGTCGCCGGGTTCCAGTGGGGGAACACCGATCCCGGGTCGAGCGTGAATGTCTTGTACCGCTCACCAGTGCCAGGTACCGGACCGCAAATGACCTGGTCGGTTCGTGGATCAATCCACACGACGTCATTTTGCAGTCCGTCGCCGTCCAGATCGCCAAGCGCGAGACTCGCTCCAAGCGTCGACAGATACGCTCGGATGTGCCTTACACTCGGATGAACCTTGCGGACGTACTTGTACGGCGGGTGGTCGGCCGCTTCGGGCAATAACATCCGGCGAAACCGGAGATTGCTGGCAATCTCGGCCGACTCGGCCTGGGAGAGCACTCGCTCGCGCGTCAACGCATACAGGCCGACAACGATGGCCGCTGAAGCGAGCAAGGCAGCTCGCCGTCGAAACCAAACGGAGAATCGGTTCATAACGCGCTTCCTCTCAGTGCCAATCGAGCCTCTGGATCGCGCTCCGCAAGCTCAGGGTCGGCAACTTTCCCAATGAGAGGCAGGCCGAGGAAAGGACGACCCACCACCAGATCCACCGCTGGGATCCACCACGCGGACGGTCACCGCAACGACGATGCATCGCCTGGACAGGGGTCGACTGGGAGCGAGAACGACCGGACGCCACTCGGCCGCCAGCACAGTCGCTTTGGCGGCCAGAGCGATGCCTTCAAACGCCCACGCCTACGGATCGATCTCGACCGGACCGCACGGAGCGTGTCCGTGGCGGCTGGCCTTGAAATTGACACGCTAGCCCTGCACGACACTGCGCCTGACCCGCTTGAGCAGGTAGCACTCGGCCGGCTCGATTCCCTGCAAGTGGATGAGCCCAGTCGACCGTTCCCCTGCGGAATGCATTGGGATGCGCTCATGCAAACCGTAACATCCGCGAACGCGATGGCACCCGAAGAGACAAACCGGGATGCGTCGCGATTTCCCCGTTGTGCAGCCCGCCAATCAGGTTGTGGGCCGACGGGTGATGTGGCGAGGAGGGTGGAAGATCGAGGCAGGATGATCGACGGCAACAAGGCCCGCGTCCCGGATTGCAAGAACGCTCGATCGAGGTTCGGACAGGAGGATGGAATGCGGTGGGATAGCCCAGTCACCGCCATGCCAGGGTGCCACGGAAGGTAGGCTCGAGAACGGCAGAGCCGGGTTTCCGGAGCAAAACGCACCTGCGCAAGGCCTCGGCCGCGGCCAGGGCGACTCGTCGCCTGGTGGGAGAATCGATCCGCTTACAATCAGCGGGTCGAGCGAAAATGTCTTCGCGGCGAGTTGTCGCCCCGGGATGCTGTAATGGCCAGCACAGCCGGCTTTAACCTCGGGAACCATGGCGCAAAGGAGCACGGCGAGCGAGAAGATCGCCCCAGCCCTCAGCAGCATCACGGTCCTGGAGATCGTGGATTGCATCGCGAAAAGAAACACTCGGACGTTTTGCGATGGGTCGAGAACGCAACGTTCCATCCGGCCGACAGCCGCTTATTGAGTAGATTAATCGGGAATTCTAATCAAAGTGATCAAGACAATCAAGGACCTTCGATTGCGAGAAAGTCGCTCGGCCGGAATAAGGAGGGACGACAGTAAGCGCCGGGTACTCTCAATCCCAATCCGCAACCTCCGCGCGACCACCACCAATACGACCACGACCAATACGACCCCAACCCATACGAACACGACCAATACGAGCCCGAAGCGTCCGCTCGTGTGTCCCAACCCAGATACCTCGTTCGCCCTCGCAACCCCCGCGCGACCCCGGCCAATACGACCACGACCAATACGAGCACGACGCGCGAGCGAGTGTGTCTGATATAGCGTGGCGGATTGCAGGTGAGAGGCGGATCGGGACGGCCAGGCGGGCAAGACCCGCGAGGGGACCCTTCGTGCCCGTATTCGCCCTGGCAACGCGATGGCGTCGAGCGCGGACCAGGCACGAATTCGCGAACGAGCGGACGCTTCGGGCTCGTATTGGCACTGGCAACGCGATGGCGTGAAGGGCGGACCAGGCACGAATACGCTCTCTCGCTTGCGCTTCGGGCTCGTATTGGCACCGATTACGCGATGGCGTGAAGGATGCACCAGGCACGAATTCACCCGCTCGCATGTACACCGTGCACGTTCCACGCGCGCTGCTGATACCCCCCTGCAATCCTTACAACCCTTACCACTCTCCTGACCCGTCGCAAAAAGGCCCAGATCAAGCAGCTTATCTGATTTAATATAGCAAGTTTGCGTTAAGTCTCTGTACGGGGAAACCGCGCGCGGTTGCGTAGACCGTGCGCGTTCTGCTCGTACTGAGGACGCACGCATGTCCAGCACATCCGATGCGC
>DAIDHX010000090.1 GCA_027451885.1 Planctomycetales bacterium | reverse complement strand
AGCGCCCCTGGCCGTCACCGCGGAAGAAGCGCGCGAGGTCGTGCGCGTGCTCGAGGCGGCGGTTCAGTCTGCTCAGGCGCGTGCGCCGGTCGCCGGCCCCTTCGGCGGCATGGCCTGATCTTGACGGATTGCGCCGCTTTTGTACGAGGAAGCTTCTCCAGCGTTGCAACACCCCAATCCGCGGGGTAGCCTGAGTAGTGAGCGCGTGCTCGGTGAATGTCGATCCTCGAGCCGGGGTGGTGGCGTCAATCACGGCATTCGCCGTGGGCCCCGCAGGCGGGTCAGTTCGGGCTTGTCGGAGTCGGGTCCATGCTCGAGATCAAATGTCCCGCATGTCATGGAATGGGGCGCGTTCCCCGATTCAAGGTCGGCGTTCGCCTGGTCTGCCGCAAATGCCATAACGTCTTTCACTTGACGCCGTCGCTACACCCCGTGCTGGGCGAACCGCCGGTTTCGAAGGACGCACCCAAGGCGCGCGCAGCCAATGAAGAAGGCTACGAGCTGACCGATGCGCTCGAAGCCTTCGGCGAGAAATTCTCCAAATTCAAGCTTCCCAGCGGGCGTACCCTGGGAATCGGCGCCGGCGTGCTGCTCGTGGGTGCGCTTGCGTACTTGCTGTTCTCGCATCAGTCGCTCGAAACCCGCGCCAGGATGGTCGCCGCGGGGATCGAGTCAAGCGACATGAAACAGGTCATCGACCTGACGCTGCCAGGCACCGAGAACGAAGTGATCATGTGGTACGCGGGTGTGTACAAACAGTACCTCGATGTCAAGCTCATGGTCGGGATGACGCCGGCGGTGCGAATCCAGGGTACGGGGAGCCGGCAAGGAGGCTCGGCGATGGTGATCGCCGTTTTTTCCCGCCCTGGCTCTCGGCCTGAGAACCCCGCGATTGCCGATTCCCTCCAGCCAATTCCGAGCCTCTCCAACACCAAGGACACGCTGGAGGTCCCGCTGTTTTTTGTCCAGGACGCACTCGGCAACTGGCTCCTCGACGGCAAGCGAACCTCCATCGGCGTCCAGTCCCCCGCGGCCTAGGCCGTGGTTGGCGCTGACCTCTCCCTCACGGCCCGCGGCGCGGTCCCGGTTCTGCCATGCGCGCCAGGGTGCAATCGGCCTCTGTCTTGATTTTACATAAACTAACGATCGGTCTTCCCCGATTGTTAAATTGTGCTAACGTTTCAACGGGGGCAAATGCATTCAATGCCCCCGCCAGCACGCGTGCGCCCCGTCTTGGGTGATCACGCTCGGATGAACCTAAATCGAAGGAGCAACGGATGTTTTCTCGACGCAAGATTCGCTCGGATCGAAAGCTTTGCCCTGGCGTCGTTAGCCTTGAGGGACGGGCTCTTCTGAATGGTGCGTTTGGCAAGGCTCCCGTGGTTGGAGCGGTTGCGGCCATTGAGGCGCGCACGCATGGTCATCATGGCAGTCACGGCGGGCATCACGGCGGGCAGCAGCACGGCGGGCACCATGGCGGTCATGGCGGGCACCATGGCGGTCACGGCGGGCACCATGGCGGGCAGCAGCATGGAGGTCACGGCGGCTCCACCCACCACGGCCACCATCCGCACGGTTGATCTCACTTCACGCGGGCGTGCCTGGAGAACGAGCGGGCTCTTACACTGGGAGCTCGCTCCTTTTCTTTGTGTCATGGGCGGGATTTGGCTCCTTGTGAAATTGCCAGCATGGTCCGGGGGTTGGGATCGCCGTCGCTGTCTGAACTTCATCCGCTTGACGTGCTAGCCGAGTCGGAATACGATTCGCGGTTCCAGATCGCTGAGTTGCGAGTTCGTTGTCCGGAGCGGGGCACGAAGTTTGAGCTTGGCTTGATCGGAGCCAGACGTGCTCGTGCGGTTGGTCCAGGGCGGATGAAACATCAGGACGCCGATGCCAGTTTTTGACGATTTCCGAGGGATCGTTCAGCGTGACGTGCCGCTTGCGCCCCTTGTGTGGTTTCGGCTCGGGGGTTCCGCCAAGTATTTTGTGCGACCCCGGAACATCGAGGAGCTCTCGGCCATTCTCAAGCAGAGCCGGGATGCGGGGATCGCCTTCAAGATTCTGGGCGGCGGCTCCAATGTTCTTGTGCGTGATGAGGGTGTCGACGCGCTGGTGATTCATCTTGAAAGCCCTTCGTTCGCGAACTTGCGGGTGCGTGACAATATTGTTGAGGCGGAAGCCGCGGTTCCCTTGACTGCCCTGATCTCGCAGTCTGCGCGTGCGGGGTTGGCTGGGCTCGAAGCGCT
>DAIDHX010000089.1 GCA_027451885.1 Planctomycetales bacterium | reverse complement strand
CTCGCCGCCGGCGGAGAAGCCCATGATCCCCACCCGCGCGGGGTCCACGCCCCACTCCTTCGCGCGTGAGCGCACCAGCTTGAGCGCGCGGATGCCGTCTTCCCGCGCGTGTTTTTCGATCGAGTAAGGCGCACCCTGTTCGCGGGCGAGCCGATACTTGAGGGCGAAGGCCGCCACGCCGATCGAGTTGAGATACTTCGCCGGCTGCGCTCCTTCGCCGTTGTAAACCAGCAGCCGGTGCCCGCCGCCGGGGCAGATCACCACCGCCGCGCCCGTGGCCTTGTCCTTCGGCGGCAGGTACGCCGTGATCGTGGGGTTGTGGATGTTGCGGATGTAGTAATCCCTGGCCACGACCGCTTCGCTTTTGCGCGATTCGAACCCCGGCGCTCCATTTGGCCAGAGCGGGATTTCCACAGTTTCTTGCGCGTGGATCTGTGTCGCAAGCGCACACAGAATGGCGGCGGTTGCCGAGACGAGACGAAGCTTCATGAGTGTTGCACTCCTGGAGAAAACGAGGCAGGTTCCAAACGGGCACGACCGATTCAAGGCAGGGTTTCGAGACGGACCTGGTCGACGAGGCGCTCGATCGCGGGGCGATCGATTGCGCCTGCGTCCCAGACGAGGGCATTGGCCACGGCCGCGGCCACGCTGTATCTGAGCAGATCTCCGGCGGGCAGGCCGGCGAGCCAGCCGTCGACGAGCCCGGCGAGCAAGCAATCGCCGGAGCCGATGGGGTTGACCGCCTCGATCGCGGGCGGGATCACCCGATAGCGCGTGCCGCGATGCTGGGCGAGCACGGGGCCTGGTCCGTCGGTCACGGCGGCGAGCGCGACGCCTGCCCGAGCCCAGCCGTCGAGCAGGTCGAGCGGATCGCGCCCGGGGGCCACGGTCGCGGCCTCGCGGCGGTTGATCTTGATCACGCTCGGCCAGGGATCACGAATCGCCAGCAGCGCAGGGCCATAGGTATCGACGAAGACGGGCACGCCGCGAGCACACGCATGTTCGCTCACATGTTGAAACGTGGCGTGCGTGGAAGGTGCGGGGCTCGAGCCGGAAAGCGCGAGCGCCCGGACCGCGCCCGAGTCGAGCAACACGCCGACCTGGCGGGCGAGCTCGGCGGCCTCCGCCTCGCGGATCGCGGGGTCGGGATCGAAGAACGCGGTCTGGTCCGCGGTGCCGCGGGTGCGCACCGTGAGGATCTCCCGCGTGGGGGCGGCCGTGCG
The DNA here is from genome assembly GCA_027451885.1 of Planctomycetales bacterium. Classification (GTDB taxonomy): domain Bacteria; phylum Planctomycetota; class Planctomycetia; order Isosphaerales; family Isosphaeraceae; genus JAKBAP01. The sequence continues at coordinate 3,844 of DAIDHX010000089.1, read as the reverse complement.
GACGCGCAGGGGCTCGAGGCCGTCGATCTCGCGCAGGAGCTCCTCGCAGCGCATGCCGACGGACCCGCCGAGAAAGGTCGCGGGAACGGCCGCGCGGCCCAGCCGCGCAAGCGCCCGGGCCACGTTGTTCCCCTTGCCGCCGGCGACCTCGCTCAGCGTCCCCCCGCGCACGATCTCGCCTGGACTCCAGGGGTTGACCTCCAGCGTCCGATCCAGGCACGGGTTCAAGGTCACGCAGAGAATCACGCGCTCCGTTCACTCCCGGCGGAAGATGGGTCCGTTCGCCACCGCCATGACGCCTGATTCCATTAAGACCATGCCCGAGCGGAAACACAACCGAGCAGGCGCGATTCCGAGCCCCCTAGCCGGGATCATGGTCACCCGTTGTAGGGGGGATCGACCGTCGGATATTGTGAATGTTTCGCCGGATGGCACGATTCAACAAGAGCTTTAGAGGTGGCGCTGCCGGCCGCGGCGGCGGATTCAGGGGAAGGCTGGTCCATGGTTGGATTCTTGGCTCGATTGCTGCCGTACGCGCTCGCGTTCTCGAGCAGCTTCTGCATCATGATTCTCGAGCTGGTCTCGAGCCGGCTCGTTGCGCCTCACGTGGGCTCGTCGCTTACGGTCTGGACCAGTGTGATCGGCATTATCCTGGGGGGGATCTGCCTGGGGAACGTGGTCGGCGGCCGGCTTGCGGACCGGGTGGATCCGCGGCGCGCGGTTGGGCCGCTCTTTGGGATCGGCTCGCTGCTCACGCTCTCGACGCTCTGGACCAACGCCAAGGTTGGGCTCTTGCTCCCCAGCCCGGACGCCATGAACTGGGAGCTGCGGACGATTCTGGTGGTTGCGCTTGAGTTCCTGATCCCGGCGACGTTCCTGGGAACGATCGGCCCCGTTGTGGCCAAGATGGCCGTGGAGCAGGCCCGGCGATCCGGCAGCGCGATTGGCGATGTTTACTTCCTGGGGGCGGTCGGTTCGATTGCCGGCACCTTCGTGTGCGGCTTCGAGCTCATGTACTACGTCTCGATCTCGACGATCGTGCTCGTGGTCGCCGCCGCACTCGCCGTGCTTTCCGCCAGCCTGATCCAGAGCAAGCCCGCGAAGGTGCTCGGGCTCCTGGGCGCGTTTTTGCTCGGACTGGGCTCGATCCCCGCGGTGGTTTCTCGGCTGAATCTGGGCTCGATCGAGCTTTTGACCTACCAAATCAACCACCTGGCCAACGCCGGGACCGCGTGCGTGCTGGCGCTTGCCTTGTTCGCAATCGCGGAGCTCTTCGCCTCCAGGCGCGTGGACGGGCTCGAAGCCGCGGACCCGGATCGGCAGCCGCGGGAGAAAACCGCCGCATCGGGATCGAGGTCGCTCGTCGACCTGGCCGTGCTGTCGTTCGTGGCGAGCCTCGTCTTCATGTCCCTCGAAATGGTCGCCGGCCGGCTGGTTCAGCGCCATCTAGGGTCGAGCATCTACGGCTGGACGAGCGTGATCGGCGTCCTGCTCGCCGGCCTCTCGATCGGCAACTTCCTGGGGGGCAAGATCGCGGACTTCATCGACGATGAGAACCAGGCGAGCTGGCTCTTCCTGGCGTCATCCATGTTGATCGTGGGCGTGATCTTTCTCGAGACCCAGCCCTGGTTCATCGGCAACTATCTGCTAGGCGGCCACGGCGAGGGGATGTCGATCCTGAGCCGGGCGATCGACTACACGCAGATCGAAATCGGCTCGCTGAAAATCCCGCTCACCTGGCCGTATCGCATCCTGCTCGTGACCACCATGATGTTTCTGCTGCCGGCGATCTCGCTGGGAACGATGAGCCCGGTCGTGGCCAAGCTCGCCATCGACCGGCTCAAGCGGCAGCACCGCACCGGCACGGCCATCGGCCAGGTTTATGCCTGGGGCATGGTCGGCAGCATCATCGGCACGTTCCTGACCGGCTTCCTGCTCATCGACGTGCTCGGCACCAAGGGGGTGATCCTGGTGCTTGCCTCGATCACAGCCTTCGCGGCCACCTATCTTGGGACGATCGTGCACGCGCTCTGGGCCGGGATTCCGATGGGATTGCTTGTCATCGCCTTCATGCCGTTCTCCTTTTTCGAAAGCATCGGGCTGCGGTGGGGCGTGCGCGAGCTCTCAGGCAACCCAAGCGCGGAACATCCGGGTCTCGCCTGGGTTGATGAGAGCAACTATTACTTCATCAAGGTGAACAACGAATTCGAGCAAGGGGGTGAAGTTGTCAAGCGCACGCTGGTGCTCGACAACCTGATCCACGGCTACTTCATCCTCGACCATCCTGAGCGGCTGGATTACGACTATGAGCATATCTACTCGCTCGTGGCCTACCGCGCGGCCAAGGCGAGTGGGAAGATCAGGTTGAAGCCCGCGCCCGCCGGCGCAGCGTCCGAGACCGGAGCGGACAAGCCGAGCGCGGGGGATCCGGCCAGGGGAGCGGAAAAACCTGCCGAGAAATCGCCAGCGCCCGCGGCCAAACCCGCGGAGAGCAAGCCGGCGGACACGAAACCAGGCGAGAACAAGCCGGCGGCCAAACCCGCGGAGAGCAAACCGGCGGCGGACGCTGGCAAGGGGGGGCTGCGAAGCGTCCCCGCGCGGGGCGAGGACGAACCCAAATCCGCGCCCAAATCCGGCCAGGAGGGTGCTCAGGCGCCCGCGGGTGAGTCCAGGCCCGTCCCGCCCCTGTTGCCGTCGCAGCCGTTCGCTGAACCGGTCGAGGAAGACGACGAAGAGGACATGGAGCACGGATCCTCGCTGCCGAATGTCGAAAAGGCCGAGCTGTCGACGCTCTTCCTGGGGGGCGGGGCGTATTGCTTCCAGCGGCACATGCAGAAGGCTTACCCAGGCACCGCGGTCGATGTGGCTGAGATCGACCCCGCCGTCACCCGCGCCAACCAGATGGCCACCGGCCTGCCGCCCGACGGCGAATCCACCATCAAGACTTACTGGGGAGACGCCCGCCAGTTCGTGGAGCTGCATCAGGATACCAAGAAGTATGACATCGTCTTCGGCGACGCCTTCAATGACTTCTCCGTGCCGTGGCACCTCACCACCCGCGAGTTCAACGAGAAGATCAAGAAGATGCTTACGCCAAATGGCGTCTACATGATCAATATCATTGACGTTTACTTCTCCAACGAGGAAGCCGAACGCCGCGCCCAGAAGGAAATCGCCCGGCGCGAGAAAAAGGAGAACACGGCGCTCGACGAGGCGGCGAAGGCCCAGATCCGCAAGGAGATGCTCGAGCGGGCGCATCGCTACAGCGGCTTTGTGGGATCGTGGACGCGGACAGCGCGGCAGACCTTCCCGCATGTCTACATCTTCGGAACCGAGGGGGTGCCGGGCGGCGGCCTGCGGGAGACATTCGTGGTGGTCGCCTCCATGAAGCCGCTCGACCTCGCCGATCTGGGCGCCCGCCCCGACGATCCCAAGTTCTACCTCAAGGGCACTCGAGTTGAGCCCAAACCCTACAGCGAACGCGACCTCGAGCAAATTGATGAGCGTTCGAAGGGGATTGTGCTCACGGATGACTACGCCCCGGTTGAAAACCTGCTCGCTCCCGTTGCCGAAACACGCGGCGATGAATAACCGCCGGGAGCGTGGAGCGGGATCCCGCTCCACGCCCCGCTCCCGCACACAGGACTCGCTCGTGAATCAAATCAGCCGGAGCAACGACCGGGTCTGGATCTACATCCTCACGGGGTTTGCCCTGTTCTGGCTCGTGTACCTGTACGGGTTCGCCCCGCGCAGGCAGGCGCGGCTGGAGCGCTCGGGCATCAGCGAACCGGCCGATTATCGCTGGCCGCTCTTCGACCTCGAGGACAAACCCACGAGCCTGGAA
>DAIDHX010000088.1 GCA_027451885.1 Planctomycetales bacterium | reverse complement strand
GGTGTCGTGACTCCTGTTCCTGCGTGTCTTCTTCTGCCTTTAAGCCAGCGGTCGGATAGTTTTGCTTGCAGATGCGGCTCGATCTGCCTTTCGAAAGCCTAGCTCAAGAGCCGGTCCGGTTTTCCGAATGAGCAAGGGCTTTATCGGCGTTGCCAACTCTTTCGCCTCGTCGGCAACGCCAGGAGCCGGGCCAAGAGCGGCACGATCATCGTCAACGTTTCCCTGTCGGCGTGCTTGATCGTCTCGAAGAGTCCCCGAGCCTGCTCCCGCAGTACGAGGAGGGCCTTCCTGATGCTGACCGCCGCCGTGTCGGCGACTCCAGTCCGGCCGCCAACCTGTCGAGCAGGTCGATTCCAGGTGCAGCCCCTCCGCTCTCCAGCCGCCAGATGAGGCGATGACGGGGCCTGGTGGGCGAGGTTAGCGTGGAGTGGCTGGGCTCTGGGTTGGGGACGAATTGGTCGGCGTCGGAGAGTCAGAAGGTGGCCCGGCTGAAGGCGGCTCCAACCAGGAGTTGAAGTTCGTCGTCCAGAGGGTGGGGCGAGCAGGAGAAGACGATCGTCGTCGGGGGCGAGTGAGGGCCGGGACTGGGCGGCTGCATGTAACGAATGTTTACACGCCGTTGGCCCAGAGATGCCCGCCACCAGCCTCGCCGAGGATCGGCCTAGACGATAGTCACGTTGTTATTGTTCTCGAACCTGGCGACGTCGTTAACCAGCAAGGCGAAGACCCCATCTTGAACCCGTTCCAACTCCTGCATGTGCTCGCCGACAATGACTTCGACGGGCTTCCAACCCGAGTATTGCTGATACCTGTCGTCGTCATAAGGCCATGCGAATGCCTTGTCCCCGAGTTGGTTCCTAGGCCATCTCCCGTTGTCGATGGGTATCCGCCAGTAGTGGGCGAAGGCATTCCTGACCTGCGAGAATTCATCGATTAGTTGGCTGTTAAGATAAGGCATATAGGAGCGGACATGAGGGGCGACATCTTTCCGCTGGGGATTGACCAGTTTGCCCCGGTCTATCATGCGTCTAAGAAGTTGCCGGGAATTCTTCCCCTCTCTCGCAGAGGCGGCGTCCGGGACGTTTACGATATAGACGAGCCTGGACAGGTTGTCTAGCATCGCCCCGCCATGAAAATAGAAATCTTTGATGGATTTATCGATTACGAAGTGGTTGCCGAAATGCATGCCGAGAAGAGCAAAATTACAGTACCCCAGCGAGCAAACGACCTCGTAGTGGCACTTGCCGAGTTCTCGATACGAATCCTTGAGATTGTCCGATATCGATGTTCCCTGAAGATGTTCGGTCTTTGTCCCCACGGCGATGATATAGCGGAACTTGGCCCAGTTCTCGACATTCGAGCCGAAGACGTCCCTGACAACAATCTCGTTGGGATCGATCAACTCCTTCTTGTGGTCGAAGTCCGGCGGGATAGAGATTGCCATGGGAGTCGGCTTCCTCGCTCGTTCCAGCTAGGCTCTGTTTGAAAACACCAGTCTGAGGGCGCGCTCGATCATAGCTAACTTTATCATGGCCAGGAAGTTGATCGCCAACTTCTCGAATCGGGTTCCGATGCGTCGACACTCCTTCAGCCAACCGATGCTCTGCTCGACGATGCTCCGTCGCTTGTACGTGTCCTTGTCGAACTTCACCTCGGGATCATAGGAAAGGCTGGAACAAGACACCCATTTTCCGCGTGCCATGTCCATTCTCCGCGGTCCAGCCCGGCCCTTGATCGATTCCTCGCGCGTTCGATCGCGCGCTGATCCTCAGCAGGTGTCGCGACTCCTGAACGAGAGCGATCACGCACCGGGATTGTACGGCGATCTCTTCAGGATCGGCTGGAACAAGACACCCATTTTCCGCGTGCCATGTCCATTCTCCACGGTCCAGCCCGGCCCTTGATCGATTCCTCGCGAGTTCGATCGCGCGCTGATCATCAGCAGGTGTCGTGACTCCTGTTCCTGCGTGTCTTCTTCTGCCCTTCTCAATTCCTTGGGTGTCTGCTTCTGCCTTTCTTCTTCGTGGTGTAACCCGTTCCGGTCGGGTTGCCATTTGCGTCGTAGGTAAATCTCTCGTTCGCGAACGCCTCGTTCGCTCGGCCCCGGTCTGTAGACGGGTCTGAGAGATTGCCCCACTCGCGCGTCTGGACGGAAATGGATAGCGTAGCGAACCCTTTCAGCAACATTGCATGTGCCGCTAGCCACTCTTGTTAGCCGCTCTTCAACGCCAGCCTAAAGGCCGAAGTTGTGATAATCCCATGTGCGAGCACACAGGAGGTTGCGCGAGAACAGGAATCGCATTATGTACAGGTCCTCATCAAACCAACCGCCTTCGACCTTGACCTCAACGAGCATGTCCCCATGATTTGCCCTGATCCACTGGTCAAATGGCGTGCGGCGAACTGCCTCTCGAAGCTTTGGGTCCTCGATTGATTCAAGGGGATTGATCACCTGGAGTTCGCCCTTGAGATGGTTGCTTCGAAGTAGACGAAGCAACTGATCCGGCGTGTCGCGCTCTTTGATCTGCGACGAGATTCTTTCATAACGGAGGTAGAAGTTGCAGTAATCGAGAGCGTAGCGACCGAAAAAACAACCCCGGCCGCGGCAAAGAGCGCCGCCGGCAAGCAGAGCGCCCAGAGCGTCACACTTCTAACGATGCGCCTCGACATGGATCAATCGTCTACTAATAACACGTGAAGACCAAGTACGACAAAGTAGTAGAAATGGGCCAGCACACAGGCAATAAGCACCATATTTTCAAGATGAACCCTGGCGCTCCGTCGCTTAAGTCCCTGGGCAATCACTCGAATCGCGACGACAATCGTAGCGTAGAGCAACACTGCCGCGTATATCACCGCGGACGGCAGACCCATTCTCCGAACCTCCCCAACCTTTCGTTCGAGGTCAAGCATATGCTCCCTCCAACGACGCTGAAGTTCCGGGTCGCGTTGCAGGACCACATGGCCAGGAGTTTCAAGTAGTCCGTTACGGTAGTCGTTCAGCCGGACCAAATAGAACATTGAGTAGGATCCGGTAACAAGTATGCCCAGTGTGAATACTACCACGACCGTGGTTCCTCTGATGGCACGGGCAACATGACAAAGTACTTTTTTTGGACTCGCAGGCACTTTCCAGGCCTCCTCACTGAGTGAGAGCGCATACCGTACCCAAATGCACTTGGTTGAATAGCTGGGGTCACCGCGCTCCTAAGCGTCCGCCACCGGCTACTTCTATTCGATTGCGACCGTGGCTTCTATCGCTGAGACTTGGGAATCTTACTCTCGTCGCCACCTTCATCTCCCGGGATGTCACCATGGGGTCCAAAGGGATTCCATTGACCGATCTCGTAGATGCCCATGCCTGACGACGGCCACCATGGGAAGATGCCCCATGCATACCATTTGCCATTGGGCCAGAAGGAGTTAATCACAACCACAGGTTTTCCATTTGCGTCGTTCTTGAGAGTACAGAATGCTCCATTTGTGATCTTGTACATTCCATCGCCTTGAATCAGTACGGCGTCAACTGGGTAGTTGATGGTCCCATTCTTCGGAAGCGGCCTCTGCGCCGGCTTATCCGGGAGGTCCTTTTCATAGTCCTCCGGAATGATTGTGATTTTGAGCTTCCCTGGATCGAACTTCGGGTCGATGGTTAACTTCCCACCTTTTTCGCCGTGATCGGTCGTACCGGTCGAGTCAGTGCCTGATGTGACCCCATTCCCCACATACCGATACAGATCCGCATCCCCGGCCGCGAAGGAGAGCGGATCCTGCTGGGTCCAGCGGCCGATCGTGGGGTTCTCCGCACGCTCGATCGCCAGGTTCAGGCCCGTGATGTTGTCGCGGACAAGCCCCGCGAAGCTCACGAACCGATCCCCCGCGCCCGGCGCGTTTTCGTCGATCACAGCCCCAAACGCCGTGTAATCCACGTGGTCGATCACGTTCCCCGAATTGTCAATGAGATCCGACACCGTCCCCAGCCGGTCGGACAGATACCACGCGATCGCGCCGCTCGCGGACTCCCGCGCCAGGATCCCGGTCGGACCCTGCAAATAACGCACCTCGAGCGCGCCCGAACCACTGAAGTCCATGATCGGACTCGAGCCGTCATAAAGCGTCCAGGTCGTTACACCATTGGACACCGTACCAATTCGGTTGTCAAAGGGGTTGTCCACAAAAGTCTCGGATTCGAGCACTGTCCCAGACCTTCCCGGGGCAAACGTTGCCAGGCCCCGGCGTCGTCCTGATCGCACGCGTGGGCACGAGCGAATACGAGCACGACGCGCAAGCGAGTGTGTCCCAACCCAGATACCCTGTCCGTCCTGGTAGTCGCATTACTCCACATGCCATTGCGCAGTGTTGTATGGGAACGGACGCCGTTCGCCGCGGTGGGAAGGCCCGGGCATCAGGATGTGTCACCGGGCGTCATGATTGGGATGTTCGCGAGGACCCGCAATCCTTGCAGAGTCAAACCCCATCGAGCAGGAATTGGGAGATTCTTGATTCGAGCCGAACCAACGCGCGTTAGATTCAGGATGAGAAGAACCTCGAACGGCGTCTGAGCCGTTCGTCCTCCGCCTTTCACGACTCACGCAAAGCACCTCGGCGATTCCCGAGTCGATGAATCCGAAAAGCCGATGCGGGGCGGGTCTGAGCACCTGGCCGGCAGTTCGTGTTCGTTTTGTCACCGGCTGGGCGCCGACGTTGAAGGGCGGACCTGGCACGAATGCACGCACGAGCGCGCGCTGCGTGCTCGTATCGGGGGCGCGGTCGAGGGTGTTGTTTCCGCGCCAGAAACCGAACCCAATCGCGTCAGAAAGTGATGCCAAAGCGCGACAGAAATTGGTGCCACAACCGCTGCGCAGAATTGAGCCGTGGCGCTCCGTAACACGTTTCCAGAAAAAGAGAAGCGTCGACTGCGAACCGAACCCATTGCGCCCACGCGAACCGAACCCATTGCGCCCGCGCGAACCGAACCCATCGCGCCCTGGCGAAGCAAACCCAGCGCGCGGAAAACGCGAAGCCATCGAGCTGCGATAAACCGAACTCAGCGCTGTGACGAACCGAACCCAGCGCGCGGAAAAAGCGATGTCGGTAAGCCGCGACAAACCGAACCCAACGGCCCGCGCGGATCGAAGCCATCGAGCTGCGACGAACCGAACTCAGGGTGCGGAAGCGTAGCCTGCGATCCGGGTGTTACGTCGCCAGCGACGGAATCGTCGCAGGCGGAATCCAGCCACGATGGCGGCATGGATTGGAAGACGCGGCTGAGAGAAAGGCTGGTTGCTCTGCAAGGTAGCAGGTGGGGGGATTCGTCCGTGGAGAGGTATCTTGACAATTCGGCGGTTTGTGACGGCGGCCTGGGGTTGGCACCGGCGGGTCGAGGAGGGCGGGTTCGTCGTGTGCGGGGGGGAGAGGTAAGAGTCTGGGGCGGAACGGGTGTTGGTAAGATCCCGCATCCGACCCTGTATTGGCGGATTCCCGGACTGTTGCCAGTTGGTCGACAGGGCGTTGGCGGAAGGGCGCTGGTGTTCAGGGTGTGCAAGCGACCTTTTCGAGCGCTCCTGGGGCGGACCTTGGAGGTTCGGCATCCGCGGGGCGCGGGGAGATACGCGTGGATTCGTCGCGCGTGGATTCGCCGGCCTGGAAGGAGCGCGTGGGGTTTCGCTCCGAGGATCCAGGGATCAATGAGTGGTGATTGGTTTGTGGATTGGAGAGGGCTGGAGGGTTTATGCCGCGGCTTCGTCGGGCGTGGCGCCTTCTGCGCCTTTCTTCATTTGTTCCCACTCGTCCCAGGTGTAGAGCACTTCGCGGGCGGAGCCGCTCTTGAACTCGCCCACGATGCCGTCTTCGGCCATGAAGTCGATCAGCCGCGCTGCGCGGCCGTAGCCGATCCCAAGCGCACGCTGGAGCAGCGAGCACGAGCCGCGTTGTTCGCGGATGACTACTTCGATCGCCGGTTCGTAAAGGTCGTCGCGCTCCTTGAGTGCCGCGCCTCTGTCCTTGCCGCCTGGTCCAGCGTTTACCTGCAACTGGAACATCTCGCGATTGAAATCGACGGGGTAGCGTTCGAGATAACGGCAGATGCCGTTGACCTCGCTGTCCGAAACATAGGTTCCCTGGGCCCGCACGATGTGCGACGTGCCTGGGACCAGGAAGAGCATGTCCCCGTTTCCGAGCAGCTTGTCTGCCCCCATTTCGTCGAGGACGACCCGCGAGTCGCTACGGCTGGCGACCTGGAACGCGATTCGTGCGGGGAGGTTGCCCTTGATGAGTCCCGTCACCACGTCGACGACTGGCTTTTGCGTGGCGAGGATCAGATGCATGCCGACGGCACGCGCGAGCTGCGCCAGCCGCACGATATGCTGCTCGACCTGCTTGTCCGCGGTCATCATCACGTCGGCCAGCTCGTCGATGACCACCACGATGTAGGGCATGAAGGTGGGGATGCGCTTGCGATCCTCTTCGTCCTCGGGATTCAGGCGGCGAAGGATCTCGTCTGGGCCGAGTGCGTTGTAAGACTGGATGTTTCGCACCTCGGCCCTGCGGAGGAACTCGTAGCGTTCGTCCATTTTCTCGCAGAGCCATGCCAGCAGGGGCTCGGCCTTCTTCATGTCGAGTACGACCGGGTGCATCAGGTGGGGAATGCGCCTGTAGGCCGTGAGCTCGACCTTCTTGGGGTCGATGAGGATGAGCTTGACCTCATCGGGCCGTTTGCACATGAGGATCGAGAGGATCATGGCGTTCAGGCAGACCGACTTGCCCGTGCCGGTTCGACCGGCCATGAGGAGGTGGGGCATGTCGGCGAGGTCGAAGATCAGCGGCAGGCCCTTCACGTCCTTGCCGAGGAACAGGGGGATCTTGAGGTCGCGGTAGCGGCCCTCGCTGGCGCTAATGACGTCGCCCAGGCGGACGATGGCGCGGTGGTCGTTGGGGACTTCGATGCCGACGGTGGTCTTGCCGGGAATGGGTGCGACGATGCGTACGCTGGGGACGGCGAGGGCGATGGCGAGGTCGTCGGCGAGGCTCATGATGCGCGAGACGCGGAGGCCTGCCTCGAGCTCGATCTCGAACTGGGTGATGACGGGCCCGGTATCGATCTGGACGACGCGGACCTGGTAATTGAAGTCGAGCAAGGTCCGTTCCAGGAGCATGGCGCGGGCATTGATCTTGGCCTCGTGCTCCTGGATGGGGAAGGCGCGTGGCGGCTCGAGCAGATCGAGCGGAGGCAGCTCGAAGGGCGTACCCGGCGGAACGGTTTCGACGGGAGCGAGCTCTTGTTTGCGGTTGGCGGGAGTGGGATTCGGGCCGGGGATGCGCGGAGGTTCCCCGCCATTGCGGCTGACGGGGAGGGGTGGATGTACGAGAGTCGCCTGAGTGCTCCCGGTTGCCTCGAGGATGCCGGCGGGCTCCCAGGCGGGGCGATCGGCTCGCGGGCCCGGGGCGGAGTTAAAAGCAGCCGCGGACGTGATTCGCCTGCGTCTCAGGCTGCGAATCGCACCCTGGATCTGGCTGATCGGGCCGACCAGGATCACATCATGGCAAAGGGCGAGGCCGAAGGCGCCCGAAGCCAGCAGGATGAGCATCATGCCGGCCAGGCCGAAATGATGCTGAAGAAAGAGGGCGGCGAATGCGCCTGTGTAGCCGCCGGAGCCCACCGGGGGGCGGGGGCTGAGTGCTGGCAGAAGTTTGTGGAAGAGGCCGGCGGTGACGAGCAGGAGGATTGCAAAACCGAGTGTTGCCAGACCCTGGTCGAAACGGGATCGGATGATGCGAGCGGGCAGAACGAGCACGGTGAGGCCGAGTAGAAACAGCCAGGAGGCCCAGCCCATGCTGATGAACAGGGCATGCGCGAGCGCAGCGCCGACGGGTCCACAGGGGTTTTGGGGCGGAGCATTTGGAGGTGCGGCGGCCCAGCCTGGCGCGTCGGCGGGATCATACCCGAGGAGGCTTAGGCCGAGAAACACGATCGCAAGCGCGATCGCCGTCCGCGGGGCGGAGCGTAGCACCTTCTCGCGAAGCGACATGAATCTCCCTCGCGACCCGATCAAGATCCCCAGTTGGGAGGGAGGAACGCCTGCGCCGCGCCCCGGCCTCATCGGATTTGATCGGTCGATCGGCCCTGGGGGTTCCAGCCCCCGCGGCCGATCCGCCTGGTACCAGGAGCGCTCGTAGCTATTCCGTCGGTTGGGTAAGGTCGACCGTCTCGGACTCGCCCCCCAGCTCCTCCGTCGGCTCGAGCGTGCGCACCTTGCCCGACAGGTCCAGATAGATCTTGTCCTGGCGGATCTCCTCAATCACTGTGGACATCCGATCGAGGCCGCGGGTGTCCACCAGCGGGCGCGACCCCTGATTGAGCGAGATCATCCGCTTCTGGATCAGGGTCGAAAGCTTGAACCGCCCGCCAACCTTGTTGACGATGTCTTCTTCCTTCAGCTCCTCGATCATCGCGCTGGCTCCTCGGGGCAACCGTATTTCGACAAGATCGACGCCATCTCCTCGACTGCCCGATCGAGGTCGTCGTTTGTCACCTGATAGTCGTATTGATCCTTAACGGCGAGCTCGGCCTGGGCGTTCTTGAGCCGGCGTTCAAGCGAGGCGGGCGTCTCGGTTCCACGCTCTCGCAATCGTTGCTCCAGCACCGCGAGCGACGGCGGTTCCAGAAAAATGGACACAGCCTCGGGCACCTTTTTTTTGACCTGGAAGCCACCCTGGACGTCGATCACCAGCAGGACGCAGCACCCTTCGCGGAGGGCCTTCCGGGCCGGCTCGGCGGGGGTGCCGTACGAATTGCCATGGACTTCAGCAAATTCGAGCAAGTCGTGCTTGAGGGCTTCGAATTCCTGGGGCGAGACGAAAACATAATCGATGTTAGGACGTTCTCCCGATCTGGGGGCACGCGTAGTGGCCGAGACTGACGCTCGCAATCTTCCGCCCATGCGAGCGATCAGGCGGGACGCGATTGTGGATTTTCCCGAGCCTGAGGGACCCGAGAGGATCACCAGCCGGCCGGGAAAGCTCGACCAGTCGGAATCCGTATTATTCGACATTCTGCACGAGCTCTCGGATTTTTTCCAGGATCGCCTTGATCTCGACGACGGAACGGGCGATCTCGACGTCGTTGGCTTTTGATCCGATGGTGTTGATTTCCCTACCCATTTCCTGGATCAGGAACTCGAGTTTTCGGCCCGAGCTTGAGGGTTCGTCGATGAGGTTGTGGTAGTGTTCGATGTGAGCGCGGAGGCGGACGATTTCTTCGGCGATATCGACGCGATCGGCGAGCAGTGCGACTTCGCGAGCGACGTCGCGGGGCTCGAGGGCGACGGCCTGTTCGCGGAGCAGGGCGGCGACGCGCTCGAGCAGCCGGGTCTGGTATTCCTGCACGACCTCGGGAGCGCGATCAACGATTCGGGCCAGGTTTCCGGCCACGCCGCGGGCGAGCGATTTGAGCTCAGCGGCCATGGCCTTGCCTTCGGCGGTGCGGGAGGCATTGAAGCGTTCGAGGGCGGCTGTCAACGCGTTTCGTAATCCCTCCCATTCAGGTTCGGGCTCGTTGTCACGAGTGCGCTGATCTTCCACCACGCCGGGGAGGGCGAGCAGTGCACCGAGGTCGACGCGGTCCGTGGATTCGAAGTTCGAGAGTTGCTTGCGGTAGCTTTCGAGCGCCACGAAGTTGAGCTTGTAGTCCTCGAGCCTGCGAGGGCGGTCGACGCGTACGTGAATGGTGACGGTGCCGCGTCGGATGCTTTCGCGAACCAGGGCTTCGACATCGGGCTCGAAGCGGGAATGGCTCTCGCTGACCTTGAGGTTGACCTTGAGATGGCGGTTATTCACTGCGCGGATTTCGACATGGATGGACCCCAGCGCGTCCTGGGTGCGGGCCTCGCCGAAACCGGTCATGGAAAGCAGCACGGGATCCTCGCGGCTCGGGCACGGGGGCGTCGGATCGTCACCATCGACGAGAGCGCCTGCGTTGTCACTTGGGCGCCGGGAGGTCGGGGATCGCCGGCAGGTCGGTTGGGATGTCAGGGTTGGCCGTGGACTTCGAGGTCGAGCTTGAGGGCGCGGGCGCCTTGGTTGTTTCGGCGTTCTTGCTCGCGCTTGAGCCCGTGCCCGACTTGGCCGGGGTTTTTGCGCTTGCCTTCACCGCGCTGGAGGGCTCGCCCGAGTCGAATGCCGAGCCGTGGTGCTGGTTGGTGAGGAAAACGAGCATCATGGAAAGGGCGATCCAAATGAGCGCCGTGACAGCGGTGATGCGGGTGAAGACGTCGCCGGCCTTGGTGCCGAAGGCGCTTGACCCCCCCGCGCCGCCGAAGGCGCCCGCGAGCCCGCCCCCCTTGCCGCGCTGGATCAGGATGACCCCGATCAAGAACAGGCAGAGCACAACGATTACCGTGTTAAGCAATCCGAGCAAGATAGACACGTCTCTGTCCTCGAAGCGTGAATCGGATCAGTGTCAGGAGTTCGCCTTGCGGCGAGCGGCCTCGCGTCCGGCCGTGATGATCTTGAGAAAGTCGTCGGCCTTGAGGCTAGCACCGCCGACGAGTGCGCCGTCGATGTCGGGGCAAGCCAGCAGCTCGAGCGCGTTGTCGGGCTTCACACTGCCACCATACTGGACGACGACATGCTCGGCGGTCGCCGCGCCGAACTGGGCGGTGAGCCGGTTGCGAATGAATGCATGGGCGGCCTGGGCCTGTTCCGGGGTGGCCGTGAGACCGGTTCCGATGGCCCAGACCGGCTCGTAGGCGAGTACGACCTTCGCCATCTGCACGGGTTCGAGGCCTGCGAGGGAGCCCTCAAGTTGTGTGAGTAGAACGTGTTCCGTCCTGTCAGTGAGTCGTTCTTCCTTGGTTTCCCCCAGGCAGACGATGGGGATCAGCCCTGCGCTCAGGGCCGCGTGGAGCTTCTGGTTGACCATGGTGTCGGTTTCGCCCATGCCATGCCTGCGTTCGCTGTGTCCCAGGATGACGTGCGTGCAGCCGAGATCCACGAGCATGGCGCCCGAGATCTCGCCTGTGTACGCGCCATCGGGCCTGGCGTGCATGTTCTGAGCACCCAGGCCGATGATGGAACCCTCGAGAATCTGGTCGACCAGCCCCAGGTGGACGCTCGCCGGGCAGAGTACAACATGAACGGAGGCGTCGTGCCCCAGGCCGTCCTTGACCGCTTGCGCAAGCGCGGAGGCGGCGGCCAGGGTGCCAGGATTCATTTTCCAGTTACCGGCGATCAGGATCGCGCGCATGCGACAGCTTCTCCCGTGCGGCTGGTGATCGTCTTGCCGAACAGATCGGCGAGCGCCTGGATCTCACGCATCAGGCGGTCGAACTGGTCGGGGACGAGCGCCTGCGGCCCATCTGAAAGCGCCCGTTCCGGGCAGGAATGGACTTCAATGTGGATCCCATCAGCCCCCGCGGCGACGGCCGCCCGCGCCATGGCCGGAATCAGGTCCGGCCGGCCGGTGCCGTGGCTGGGATCGACGATGATCGGCAGGTGGCTTTGCCCCTGCAGATTCGGGACGATCGACAGGTCGAGCGTGTTCCGGGTCGAATCCTCGAAGGTGCGAATCCCGCGCTCGCAGAGGATCACCTGGCGATTGCCCTCGGAAAGCACGTATTCGGCCGACATCAGCAGGTCCTTGACCGATGCGCTCATGCCTCGCTTGAGCAGGACCGGCTTCCTGGTCCGGCCGCATTCCTTGAGGAGGTCGAAGTTTTGCATGTTGCGAGCGCCAATTTGAAGAATATCGGCGTACTCGACGACCATCTCGATTTGCCGGGGGTCCATGACCTCGGTAACGACTGGCATGGCGAACCGTTCGCCCGCGGCCTGGAGCATTTTGAGCCCGTCGCGGCCCAGGCCCTGAAAGCTGTATGGGCTGGTGCGTGGTTTGAAAGCGCCCCCGCGGAGGATATTGGCCCCCGCGGCCCGGACGCGCGCGGCGATCTCGAAGAGGAGCTCCTCGCTCTCGATCGCGCACGGCCCGGCGATCACGGCCAGGCCGCCGCCGCCGATTCGCACTCCCTTGATGTCGAAAGCAGATCCCTCGGGATGGAACTCACGGCTCGCCAGCTTGAAGGGCTTCAAGATCGGGACAACCTGCTCAACGCCCTCGATGGCCTGGAAGGGTAGGGCCGAGAGCTTGGATTCGTCCCCGATCACGCCAATGATGGTGCGGGCGACGCCCTCGCTTAAATGGGGTTTCAGCCCCAGGGCCTCGATCCGTTCCAGCACATGTTTGATGACGCGAGTATCGGATCGGGGTTTTAGTACAATAATCATCCAGCACGTCTCGACGCGGGGGGTGGCACTTCGAGGCCCATCTCTCGTCGTCGCCTCGCGACGAGCCATAAAGTGTAACGAAGACTCGACTCCGGGAACAGACGAGTCGTGGCCTGGCTTGCCAGGAGTGTGTCAGCCTGGGGTGTGGGGCGTCCCATTCCGGAAAGGTTCTTGAAAATGGCATCGGTCACAAGCTGGCTGCCGCCTGCACTCGCCGGCGTCACGTTCACGCTCCTGGGCTCGATCAAGCTCTACGGTTATATACGAGGGATCGAAGGGGGCGCGGGCAGGCCCGCGCTCAAGCGCCTCTGCGGCACATGACCGACCTGGACGAGCCGCGGTGCGCGGCTGGGGTTGCCGCTCTTTTTCCTGGCGATCGGCCTCGCCGAGCTCGCATGGTTGGTCGTCGTCCTCTGGACGAAATTGCCGTGAGAGGGCTCTTGCAAATTCCTTGCGTTCAGCAGAGCTTAGCTTGACCCTGCTCCGCTGAGTCCGCTCAATTCTAGAATCCGCGAACCAAGCTCCACCAAGCGAACGTGCGAGGATCGACCATGGGCGTGGTCTGGACTCCGGACCTGACGATGAAACAGGGCTCGAACCTCGGCCGGTTCATGGCCCGGCTGGGGATTCGCGAGCCCCGCGACATGATCGAGCGCTCCTGCGCGGACATTGAGTGGTTCTGGCGCGAGGCGGTCGAGGAGCTTGGAATCGCGTTTTCCCGCCCGTTCCAGCAGGTGCTCGACGCATCGGGCGGGATCGCCTGGACGCGCTGGTTTGGCGGCGGGCGGATCAACCTGGCCGAAAACTGCCTGGATCGGCACGCCCGGGGCGCTCGGGCCGATCACACCGCGATCGTCTGGGAGGCCGAGAACGGCCAGGTGCGGCAGTGGACCTACGCCGAGCTCGATGACGCGGCCTCGCGGTTCGCGAGCGCCCTTCTGAAGCTCGGGTTGGTGGAAGGCGACCGGGTGGGGCTTTTCTTGCCGCTGATCCCCGAGGCGGTTGCGGCTTTCATGGGCTGCGCCAAGATGGGCGCTGTGGCTGTCCCGGTGTTTTCGGGGTTCGCCGCTCCCGCGGTCGCGTCCAGGATGGTCGACTGCCAGGCGAGGGTGCTGGTGGCCTCGGCGACCACGAGCCGGCGCGGGCGTGAGCTCGACATGCTGGCGGAGGCCTTGCTCACGCTTGACTCCGCCCCCTGTGTTGAGCACCTGGTTGTGATTGGCCAGCCGGACCACAGGACGGCGAAGGCCGCCTGCCGCGTGCCCATCCACGACTGGCACGGCCTGCTCGAGCGGAGCGAGCCCCACCAGCCCGCGCGGCCGCTCGACCCGGAGACACCCTTGCTGATCATTTACACCTCGGGAACGACGGGTGCGCCCAAGGGCGCTGTGCATGTGCATGGCGGGTTTCTCGTCAAGATCGCCCAGGAGGCTGCCCATCAGGCGGACATGCGGCAGAGCGACCGCATCTGCTGGGTGACCGATCTGGGGTGGATCATGGGCCCGTGGACGATCGTCGGCGGCCTGGCGGCGGGGGGCACAATCGTGCTCATCGAGGGTGTGCCCGACTACCCCGCGCCCGACCGGCTCTGGGCGATCGTCGCGCGGCACAGGGTTTCAATCCTGGGCGTATCGCCGACCTTGATCCGGGCCCTCATGAAGCATGGCCTCGAGCCGGTGCGCGATCATGACCTGTCATCGCTTCGGATTCTGGCCTCGACGGGTGAGCCCTGGGACCCCGAATCCTGGCGCTGGCTGTTCGAAAACGCCGGCGGCGGGCGACTGCCGATTATCAACATCTCGGGCGGCACGGAGGTGGGCGCCTGCCTGGTTTCGGTTCTCCCGGTTTGCCCGATCAAGCCCTGCTCGGTCGGCGGCCCCGCGCTCGGGATGGCGATCGACGTGTTCGATCCCGAGGGCCGGCCGCTTTCACATGGGGTGGGCGAGCTCGTGTGCACCAGGCCGTGGCCGGCGATGACGCGCGGAATCTGGGGCAGCCCGGAACGATACCTGGCGACGTACTGGTCGCGGTTTCCGGACGTGTGGGTGCACGGTGACTGGGCGTCGATCGACGAGGACGGATTCTGGTTTCTGCATGGTCGTAGCGACGATGTGATCAAGGTTGCGGGCAAGCGGATCGGGCCGGCGGAAGTGGAATCAGCTCTGGCGCTTCATCCCGCGGTGGCCGAGTCTGCCGCCGTCCCCGCACCCGACCCGGTGAAGGGGGATGAGATCATTTGCCTGGTTGTGCCCCGCGCGGGGGTCCTGTGCGACTCAGCGCTTGAAGCGGAGCTCAAGGCGCACGTGGCCCATGCGCTTGGGAAGTCGTTCCGACCGGCCCATGTGGGGTTTGTGGCGGACCTGCCCAGGACGCGCAGTGGCAAGATTCTCCGCCGTCTGATCCGCCAGGCAGCGCTCGGGCTGCCGCCTGGAGATTCATCAAGCCTTGAAAATCCGTCTGCGCTTGAGCGCATCGCAGCGCTTGGGATTGGCCGGCCCGCGACGGGCGGCTCGTTTTCGACGCATCAGCCGCGGGAGGATTCGCTTTCGACGCATCAGCCGCGGGAGGATTAGCTTTCGACGCAGATGCCGCGGGGGTATGAGCCCAGGATATCGAGCCGCTCGCAGCGCTTGCGGGCGGCCTCGATCGCACGCTTCAGGATCTCGTCCTCGCAATGCCCTTCCAGGTCCATGAAGAAGACGTACGACGGGTCGCGTTGATTTTCCCCGTTTTCGGTTGGGAACGACTCGATCCAGGTCATGTTCACGCCTGCCTTTTCGAATGGGCTGATCACCCGCGCGAGCGAGCCGATCTCATTGGGCAGGCGGACCAGGATCGTGGTTTTGTCGCGGCCGGTGCGGCCGCCGATGTTCTCACCGATCACGGCGAACCGGGTGACGTTATGCTGCTTGTCCTCGATATTCTCGGCGAGAATATTAAGCTGATAGGCTGCGGCCGCGGCGCGGCTGGCCACGGCGGCGGCGTTGTCCTCCGCGCGAGCGAACTCCGCGGCGGCCGCGGTCGAAACCACCTCGACCTTGACCGCCTGGGGCAGGTTCTTGGCGAGCCATTCGCGGCACTGCGAAAGCGCCTGCGACTTGGAATAGACCCGCCGCGTTTCCCCCCAGGCGCCCCGCCCCAGCAGGCAATGATGGACGCGGAGCTTGACCTCAGCCCGAATCTTGAGATTCGGCAGCTTGGCGAACATGTCAAGCGTGTCCGCGATCCGCCCGTCCGTTGAATTCTCAAGCGGTACGATCCCGAACTGGACATTGCGGCGATTGACTTCCTCAAAAACCGCCGCGATCGAGCCGAGCGGGACATGCTCGACCGCTTCGCCAAATTTCGCCGCGGAAGCCAGATAGCTGTAACTGTACTTGGGACCCAGGCACGCGACCCGAGGGGCACGCTGAAGAACCCGCGAGCCGCTCATCAGCTCTCGAAAAATGATCCGCAACGACTCCTGCGGCAGCGGACCCTGGCTGGAGCCAATCACCCGGCCGAGAACCTCTTCCTCACGCGCGGCGGCAAAGACCTCCATTCCCTGGTGGCGCTTGAGTTCGCCAATCTTGGCGGCAACCCCGGCCCGGCGGTTGAGCTGCTTCACGATCTCGAGGTCCAGCCGGTCGATCTCCTGGCGGAGACTTTCGATCGACGGCCCTCGCTTCGTGTCAGCACCCTTCGGCTTTGACGCCGGTCCCCTGGCGTGCGTGCCCGTTTTTTTATTGGATGCTGACTTTGGATTCATGGTTCGACTGCGGAAGGTGCGGGCGCTCGGTAAGCATCCACGGTCCGAGACGATCCGAGGGGAGCGGGACTATCGTTGTACGGATCGACAACGGCCGACGCAACTGACATTGAGACAGGTAATTAAACGAAAGTGCCAACACTGTCAAGCGGGTCGAGCGCCAGACCGTTCGCATGCCTGCATCGGCGCGGGTCTTCATTTTCACGCATCGCTCGTTTTTGTCTCTCCATGCATCGAACCGTGCGAAACCCTCTTGCAATCGCACGCGAGGATTTCAATTCTGGACGGAGGAGGGGTAAACACAACTCAACAGGAGGGTTTGAAACATGGCGGCGGATTTCGCCCGCATCGTCGCCGCGGTACTTGCGGACTATGCACTCCCCTGGAACGGCATCCATGGCGTGTCGCACTGGGCAAGGGTTTACGAAAATGGCCTGTTCCTGGCTCGGAAGACCGGCGCAAATCTCGAGGTGGTAAGACTATTCGCGTTGTTTCACGACGCGCGCAGGGTGAATGAGTGGGACGATCGCGATCATGGTCTCCGGGGTGCCGAGTTTGCCCGTACGCTCCATGGGAGGCTCTTCGAGCTCAGTGAGCCGGAGTTTCAGTTGCTGCATCGTGCCTGCGCAGGGCATACCGACGAGCTCACGCACCCGGATCCCACGATCCAGACCTGCTGGGATTCGGATCGGCTCGACCTGGGGCGCGTTGGGATCAAACCACATCCGAGCCGGCTCTGCACCGAGGCGGCCAGAAAACCCGAGACAATCCGCTGGGCCGACAGCCGCTCCACATTCGGAGACACGCCCGCGTTCATCCGCCATGAATGGAAAGTCGACCTCGGTGCACTCTCGGCTCGAGACTGAGCCGGCCACGGCGACCGCGCAAGATCTCTGAACCACTCCAGGCTCGCCACCAGGGCGGACCGCACACTGTTTCTGCCATTTTTGCAGTTGCACGTCAGGCCCATCCAGACGGCTGCCGTTTTGGCATCGCAGAACGGCTGGTCGCTTCCGTCCCTGAATCGCTGGCTCTGTGCAAGGTATTATGGTTCAGATGGTTGCGATATTCGTCAAGGAATCTGAGCGAGCTTGGCATAAGAGGTGCTCTTCTTGTTTAGACGTCGTTGCCAGTCCTCGAGTGTGGCTCGTCGCATGGCGGGCATATCTTGCGTTACCATGTGGCAGGGTGGGCAGGGGCTCGGGTCGGCTGGTGCCTTGGTTCAGGGGAAAGGAGACATCACGTGTCTGAAGGTGAAAAGATTATCGGAATCGACCTGGGAACGACCAATAGCGTGGTCGCGGTGATGGAGGGAAGCGACGTCACGGTCATTCCGAATCAGGAGGGGAGCCGTCTGACGCCGTCGGTGGTCGCCTTCACGGCCAAGGGTGAGATTCTGGTCGGCGACCCTGCGAAGCGGCAGGCGATCACGAATCCGGCTGGGACGATCTACTCGATCAAGCGGTTTATGGGGCGGCGGCACGACGAGGTACGGAACGAGGAGAAAATGGTTCCGTACGAGGTTGTGGGGGGCGCGAACGAGTTCGTGAAGGTGAAGGCGGGGTCGAAGGACATGACTCCTCCGGAGATCTCCGCGCTCGTGCTCCGCAAGCTGAAGGAAGCCGCGGAGAGTTATTTGGGGCACAAGGTCCGCAAGGCGGTGATCACGGTCCCGGCGTACTTTAATGACAGCCAGCGCCAGGCGACGAAGGATGCCGGCCAGATTGCTGGTCTTGAGGTGGCGCGAATCATCAATGAGCCCACGGCGGCTGCGCTTGCCTATGGTCTTGAGAAGAAGAAGAACGAGAAGATCGCCGTGTTCGACCTGGGGGGCGGTACGTTCGATATCTCGATTCTCGACGTGGCTGACGGTGTTTTCGAGGTGCTTTCGACCAACGGCGACACTCACCTGGGGGGCGACGACTGGGACGAGGCGCTCATCAACCACATCGCGGACGAGTTCAAGAAGGAGCAGGGGATCGACCTGCGGAAGGACCAGATGGCGCTCCAGCGGCTGAAGGAAGCCGCGGAGAAGGCCAAGAAGGACCTTTCCTTCCAGGCGCAGGCGGACATCAACCTGCCGTTCATCACGGCGGACGCCTCGGGGCCCAAGCACCTGACCTTGACGATCACCCGCGCCCAGTTCGAGAAGCTCACGGACAACCTGTTCGAGCGTTGCCGCGGCCCCGTGCTCAAGGCGCTTGATGATGCCAAGCTCAAGCCCGCGCAGATCGACGAGGTTGTGCTTGTCGGCGGCTCGACCCGCATGCCGCGGGTGCAGCAGATCGTCAAGGACATCTTCGGCAAGGATCCGCACAAGGGCGTGAATCCGGACGAGGTCGTGGCCGTCGGCGCGGCGATCCAGGGCGCTGTCCTCACCGGCGATGTGAAGGAAGTGCTGCTGCTCGACGTCACGCCGCTTTCACTCGGCCTTGAAACCAAGGGGGGTGTGATGACGGTGCTCGTGCCCCGCAACACCACGATCCCAACCGAGAAGAAAGAGGTCTTCACCACGGCTGACGATAATCAGACCGCGGTGACGATCAAGGTCTTCCAGGGTGAACGGCCCATGGCGGCGGACAACCGCCCGCTCGGCGATTTCAACCTGGAGGGAATCCCGCCCGCGAGAATGGGCGTGCCCAAGATCGAGGTCACGTTCAATATCGACGCCAACGGCATTCTCAACGTCTCGGCCAAGGACACCGGTACCGGCAAGGAGCAGACGATCCGCATCGAGTCCTCGGGCGGGCTGTCCAAGGACGAGATTGAGCGGATGAAGCGCGACGCCGAGTCGCACGCCTCCGAGGACAAGAAGCGCAGGGAGCTTGCCGAGGCCCGCAACTCCGCCGAGCAGCAGGTTTACCAGCTTGAGAAGGTGCTCGACGAGAACAAGGACAAGCTGAGCGAGACCGACATGTCCGCGGTCAAGGCCGCGATCCAGAAGGTGAACGAGGCCAAGTCGAGCGACGACGCGGCCGCGATCAACCGCGCGGTCCAGGAGCTCGTCCAGGCCAGCCAGGCCATGACCGAGCATCTCTACGCGGCCAAGCCAGGCGCCCAGGCCGGTCCTGGTGGACCGGGCGCTGCCGCGGGCCCAGGCCCAGGCCCGGGTGCAAGCCCCTTCGGTGAGGCGGGGCCAGGCCCCAAGCCCGACGACGTGATCGACGTCGAGTTCGAGGAAAAGAAGTAAACACGACTCAGCTCGGGCGATCCGGCAGGCTCAAATCCAGCCGGGTCGCCTGCCCGAGCCAGTGAGATCAGTCTCCAGGGGCGCCTGGGGCGTGACCCCCCTCGGCTCTGCCCGCGGAGAACGTCCGCAACCTGCTGCGACCGGGGAGGAAGACCATGGCATTCCGATTCGAACAGCTCACGATCAAGAGCCAGGAAGCGGTGCAGAAGGCCCAGTCGATCGCTCGCGATCGCGGCCATCAAAAGATTGAGCCGATGCACATCCTGGCCGCGCTCCTCGATCCGGATCAGCAGGTCGTACGCGCGCTCCTCGCCCAGCTTGGGGTGAACCCCAGTCAGATCTTGAAGGCGGCCGAGGAAGGGCTAAACGCACTGCCGAAAGTCAGTGGGGGCGAGCTTTCCCTGTCCGGCGACTCCGCCCAGGTGCTGGATGCCGCGGCAAAGGAAGCCGAGCGGATGCAAGATCAGTATGTCTCGGTCGAGCATCTCCTGCTCGGGCTGGTGAAGACCAGGAGCAAGGCCCAGGCGCTTCTGGAAGCGGTCGGTGTTGTGGAGAAGGATTTACTCCAGGCGCTCCTGAAGGTGCGCGGCGGCCAGCGCGTCGCGGACCAGAACCCCGAGGAAAAATACCAGGCGCTCGAGCGTTACGGCCGAGACCTGGTTGAACTGGTGCGCAAGGGGAAGATCGACCCCGTCATCGGCCGCGACTCGGAAATCCGCCGGGTGGTGCAGGTGCTGTCGCGCAGGACCAAGAACAACCCCGTGCTCATCGGTGAACCGGGCGTGGGCAAGACGGCGATTGTGGAAGGTCTTGCCCAGCGGATCGTTTCGGGCGATGTGCCCGAGAGTTTGCGCGAGCGCAAGGTGATCGCGCTCGATATGGGCGCGCTTGTGGCGGGTACCAAGTTCCGCGGCGAGTTCGAGGAGCGGCTCAAGGCGGTGCTGCAGGAGGTCGAGCGCGCGGCCGGCGGCGTGATTCTGTTCATCGATGAGCTGCACCTGGTGGTAGGCGCGGGCAAGAGCGAAGGATCGATGGACGCCGCCAATCTGCTCAAGCCCGCGCTCGCCCGCGGCGAGCTCCGGTGCATTGGCGCCACCACGCTCGACGAATACCGCGAGCATATCGAGAAGGACCCCGCGCTCGAGCGGCGATTTCAGCCCGTGCACGTGGGCGAGCCTTCGATTGAGGACACCATCGCGATCCTGCGCGGGCTCAAGGAACGCTACGAGGTCCACCACAAGGTCAAGATCCGCGACTCCGCCCTTGTCACGGCGGCCAAGCTCTCCGCGCGGTACATCACCGACCGCTTCTTGCCGGACAAGGCCATCGATCTTGTCGACGAGGCCTCGAGCCGGCTTTCGATGGAGCTCCAGTCGGTTCCGAATGAGATCGACGTGCTCGAGCGCAAGCGGCTCCAGCTCGAGCTCGCGGAACGGATGCTCCGCCAGGAAGACGAGGAGCATGCGCGTGAGCGGCATGCTCAGGTCGTCGACGAGATCCGCCAGGTTGAGAAGGAGCTTCAGGACCTGCGCAGGCAGTGGGAGATGGAAAAGTCAGGGCTGGGCGATCTGCAAAAGGTGCGGGAGCGGCTGGACGCGGTGAAGACCGAGTACGGCCGCGCCTGGGACGAGATCCGGCTCATGCAATCCCGCGGCGAGCGCCCGGACGAAAAGCAGTACCAGGCACTCGCGGCACTCGACTCCGAGCGCACGGCGCTCGAGAAGCGCATCGCTGAGTCGGAAACGCGGGGAGAGCCCCAGGCCACCAGGAGCTCGACGACCCTGCTCAAGAAAGAGGTCGATAGTGAGGAGATCGCGGAAGTCGTGAGCCAGTGGACCGGGGTGCCCGTTGCGCGCATGCTGGCCACCGAACGTGAGAAACTGCTCAAGCTCGAGGATCACATTCACGAGCGGATGGTCAACCAGGACGCCGCCGTTCGCGCGGTCGCGGACGCGGTGCGCAGAGCAAGAGCAGGGCTCCAGGATCCCAATCGCCCCATTGGTTCGTTTTTGTTCCTGGGGCCGACCGGCGTGGGCAAGACCGAGCTCGCCAAGGCGCTCGCCGAGTTCCTGTTTGACTCCGAGAACGCCATGGTTCGCATCGACATGAGCGAATACGGCGAGCGGCATAACGTCGCCCGGCTGATCGGCGCCCCTCCAGGATATGTCGGCTATGAGGAAGGCGGACGCCTGACCGAGGCGGTCCGCAGGCGCCCCTATTCCGTGATCCTGCTCGACGAGATCGAAAAAGCGCACCGCGACGTCTTCAACGTGCTGCTCCAGCTCCTCGACGACGGCCGCCTGACCGACGGCCAGGGACGCACCGTCGACTTTCGCAACACTGTCGTGATCATGACCTCGAACCTGGGCAGCCCCATCATCGCCGAACTGGCTGAGACCGGCGACGAAGCACGCATGAGACGCGAAGTGCTGGCCGTGCTTAAAAACGCGTTCCTTCCCGAATTCCTCAACCGGCTCGACGAGACGATCATCTTCCATCCGCTTGGGATCGAGCAAATCGCCAAGGTGGTGGAAATCCAGCTCAAGAGGCTCGAGAAACAGCTCGCGGAGGCTGGACTTTCAATCTCGGTCACCGAGCCCGCCAGGCGCGCACTCGCGTCCGAAGGGTTCGACCCAACCTATGGCGCACGACCGCTGAAGCGCGTCATCCAGCAGCGAATTTCAAACCCGCTCGCCCAGGATGTGCTGGCCGGCGTGGTGAGCGAGGGCGAATCGATCGTGGTCGATTACAAGGACGGCGACTTCGTATTCAACCGCAAGTCGCCGTGAGCGAGCTCGAAACCACTCTGCTCCAGGTCAATTACTTGGGGTGGGAGCCTTTTTCTTGGCGCTCGGGGTCTCGCGGTGGCCTTCCCGGAAGGCTGAGTTCTGGGAGGTGATTTTGTTCACGTGCCGTGGCGAGGGGTAAAAAGTCACGGCATGCCCAGCATGGTCGGTGCGGCCCGAGGTCTCGGCGGCAAACTGATCCCCAAATGCATCCCGCGTTGTCTTCGAATTCCGGCTCGCGCGGTGGTGGATACTCAGTCTGGGCGGGGGCGGGACGAACCGGCCCGTCTTGCTCGACCCGATCGGAGGCGCGGGCGGAACCGTTCTGGATCGACTGGTACGCGGCGGCACGGCCCTGGTCTTGCCGGTCGTAGCGCGAGGAGAAGCCGACGGCTGAACAGGGGAGACGGTTCGCGGCGTCGCCGGAACAACGCCAGCAGTCTGGGCTTCCGCCGCGCCGGCGAGAACAAACATCGATATCGCACCAGCGAGAAGCGTCT
The DNA here is from genome assembly GCA_027451885.1 of Planctomycetales bacterium. GTDB lineage: Bacteria > Planctomycetota > Planctomycetia > Isosphaerales > Isosphaeraceae > JAKBAP01. The sequence continues at coordinate 33,395 of DAIDHX010000088.1, read as the reverse complement.
TCATGGATGGTCCACTCACGTCTCGAGTCGTGTGAATCGGTGCGGCCAACTCGGCCCGTCGATTCTCAACCATCCTACGGACGCTTGCAAGACGTTTGGACAGGATTCGTTCACTTTTCCCAACCTACGCACAATTCGAGCGGATCATCAGGCTCTGGGGCTGGTCCCGATCGAGATGGCGAGAATCGAGTGAACATCGTACCATCGCGCCGTGGAGACCGTAATGGCAATTGTGTGCGTGCACGGGACGGTGGAAGCTCGGCCGCGACGTGACGTTTTTCGAGGGGAGTGGGATGGGGCGAAAGGTCCTGGTCACGGGAGCGGCTGGCTTCATCGGAAGCCACCTGACGGAGCGGCTGGTCCGGGACGGCCACCAGGTCCGAGCGTTCATCCGTTACAACGGCCGCGATGATCGCGGCAATCTGGCGGATCTCCCGCTGGATATTCAGGATGCGCTTGAGATTGTCCGCGGCGATCTCAAGGATCCGGCTTCGGTGCAGGCGGCTGTCGAGGGGTGTGCGTGGGTTTTCCACCTTGGGGCTCTGATCGCCATTCCCTACTCGTATCAGAATCCGCACGACGTGATTCAGACGAACATGATCGGAACCGCCCACGTGCTCGATGCCTGCCGCCGTGGCGGGGCGTTCGAGCGCCTGGTGGTCACATCGACCTCGGAGGTTTACGGCACTGCGCTGCGCGTGCCGATCGACGAAGAGCACCCCTTGCAGGCGCAATCGCCCTATTCCGCCTCGAAAATTGGGGCGGACGCGCTGGCGGTGAGTTATCACCGCTCCTTCGGGCTGCCGGTCGCGATTTTGCGCCCGTTTAACACCTTTGGCCCGCGGCAGTCGGCCCGTGCGATCATCCCCACGATTATCAGCCAGGCCCTGTCGCGTCCTTGCATTCGGCTGGGGCGGCTTGATCCCCGCCGCGATCTCACCTATGTCAAGGATACGGTCTCGGCGTTCGTGGCGATCGCGGGCTGCGACCAGGCGCTTGGGCGGGCTGTGAACGTGGGCCGCGGGTCGGATATCTCGATTGGCGAGCTGGTGGAGAAGATTGCGGCGATTTTGGGCCGGCCGATCGAGGTTGAGACTGACTCGGCGCGGGTTCGGCCCTCGGCGAGCGAGGTTGAGCGGCTGCTCGCCGGCGCTGCGCTTGCTGAGTCGCTCTTCGGCTGGAAATCGTCCTACAGTCTCGATCAGGGCCTCTCGGAGACGATCGAATGGGTTCGCGGCCATCTCGACCGCTTCCGGATCGATTCGTACGCCACCTGAACGTCGACCTGGCAAACGGTTGCCAAACGCGGACGGATCAGGCTAATCTGGAATTCCGCGATTTTTTGCCCCCGCCTTCAGGCCCTCCATGAGTATTGACTGGTCTCCTCTAAGCTCCGTCCTTGAGAATCACGACCGATTCCTGGTGACCACGCACGTGCGTCCGGATGGGGACGCGCTTGGGTCGGAGGTCGGCATGGTCGGTCTCCTGCGCCAGCGCGGCAAGGACGTCCGTGTGATCAACACGAGCCCCACGCCGTTGCGCTATGATTACCTCGACCCGGCGGGCACGTTGTTTGAATGGTTCCCGAAGGTTTCGGACCTGGCCTCGGTTCGCGAGGGCCGGGCGCTTGTGATTCTGGATCTTTCGGCCTGGAATCAGCTTGGAGACATGGCGGAGTTTGTGCGGGATTTTGCCGGCCCGCGTGTGGTGATTGATCATCATCTGGGGGATGAGACCCTGGGCGGGCAGGTGTTCAAGGACGTGACGGCCGAGGCGACGGGGATTCTTGTGCTTGAGGCGGTCGAGGCGCTCGGGGGCGTGGTGGACGCGTGGATGGCCGCGGGTTTGCTCACGGCGATCGCCATGGACACGGGCTGGTTTCGCCATCCCTCGACGCGCCCGCGGACGTTGCGGGCGGCGGCGGAGCTCATGGATCGAGGCGCCCAGATCGACGACATTTACCGCAAGCTCTACGAGCGTAACACGCTGGGCCGGATCCGGCTCATGGGCTCGACGCTCTCGGGTTTGCAGGTCACAGCGCAGGGACGAATCGCCTACGCCACGATTACGGCTCAGGATCTCGAACGCACGGGTGCGGTTCATTCCGACTCGGAAGATCTGGTCGATTACACGGCCAGCGTTCGTGACGTGGAGCTGGGCATGCTTTTTATTGATCAACCGCGCGGCGGGGTTCGGGTCTCGATGCGGTCTCGCAAGGGGCTCGACTGCGCCCGGCTGGCGCGAAGTTTTGGCGGAGGCGGGCACCGGGCGGCCGCGGCCGCCAGCCTGGCAACCACCATGGACGACGCGCTCAAACGCGTCCTCGAGGCCGCCCACGCCGCACTTGAGCTCGAATCCAACCCCTAGAGACACGCGGCTGGATCGTCTCTCGGGTCATCACTCCCCCGATGGAAAGGTAGACATCGAAGATGCTCCGCCGGGAACTTCTCGCTCGACTCTCCGCCGGACTCGGAGCCGCGCTCAGTTTGCCGCTCCTGATACCGGGCATCGCATACATCCTTTCACCGCTTCGACTGCGCAGGGAACAGGGCGGCTTTGAGACCCTGACTCGGCTCTCGGAGCTCGAGGTCGGCAAGCCTCGCCTCTTTTTCATCCAGCAAGAACGGCGAGACGCCTGGGTCAAATACCCCCGCGAGCCAGTGGGATCAGTCTGGCTGATTCGCCAGCCCAAAGGGGCGAACCCTCCCGTCGTTGCGCTCAGCTCAGAATGCCCGCACCTCGGCTGCGCGATCAGCCTGAAGGACGAGTCGAAGGGATTCATCTGCCACTGCCACGCGAGCGCGTTTGATTTGAGCGGCAAGCCCGAAAACGCCGCGCCGCCCCGGCCCATGGATACGCTTGAAGTCGCGCTTGGGAACGACGCCGACCCGGAAATCCGAGTCAAATTCGAGCGTTTCCGCACCCAGTCGGAGGAGAAGATCCCCCTTGTTTAAATCACTCGCCGATTGGATCAACGACCGCACCGGTTACCGCGCGCTGGCTGACCAGGCGTTCAACGAGCCGATCCCCGGAGGCGCACGCTGGCGGTACGTCTTTGGGTCCGCCCTCGCCACCGTGTTTTGCATGCAGGCCTTCACGGGCCTGTTGCTCATGACCGCGTATAGCCCCTCGTCGTCCACGGCCTGGGGGAGCGTTTTCTACATCAGTCACGTGATGTGGATGGGCTGGTTTATCCGCGGCATGCACCACTTCACCGCGCAGGCGATGATCGTGCTGCTGGCGCTCCATGTGCTCCAGGTGCTGCTGGCGGGCGCCTATCGCCGGCCCCGGGAATTCAACTGGTGGTTCGGCATGGCGCTTTTGTTTGTGACCCTCGGCTTCAGCCTGACGGGTTATTTATTGCCCTGGGACCAGAAGGGGTACTGGGCCACGAAGGTGGCCACCAACATCATGGGGGGCGCGCCAGTGATTGGCCCCTCCTTGCAAAAGGTGTTCGTGGGGGGGGTGGATTACGGCAACCAGACAGTGACGCGTTTTTACGGGATCCATGTGGGGCTGTTGCCGCCGCTGCTGGTCGCTTGCCTGGCCGCGCACATTGCGCTTGTGCGCAGGCACGGCCATACGCCGCCGCAGAAAGCCCCGGCCACTCCCTCCCCGGCGTGGCCCGAGCAGGTCTTCATGAACCTGGTCGCCAGCGTGGGTGTGCTGTCGGTCATTATTCTGGTCGTGCTTGCCCACGGCGGCGCCAATCTCGACGCGCCCGCCGATCCCTCCAACGGCGACTACCCCGCGCGGCCGGAGTGGTATTTCCTCTCGCTGTTCCAGTTTCTCAAGCTCTTTCCCGGCAGGCTCGAGGCAATCGGCACCATGGTGATCCCGGGCGCCATCGTGCTGGTGATGCTGCTCTTGCCGCTCCTGGATCGAATCCTTCCCCGCTCGTTCGCCCACTTCCTCGCCTGCGGCTTCGTCTTCGGCGTGCTGGGCGGGGCCGGATTCTTGACGGTTCAGGCAATTCGAGACGACTGGGACGACAGGCCCTTCCTGGCCGCGCGAGAGAAGGCCGATCAGGCCCGGCTGCGCGCAATCGCGCTTGCGCTTGATCCCGGGGTGGGCGTCCCGCCCGAGGGGGCAGGCTATCTGCTGGCCCGCGACCCGCTCACACAGGGCAGAGCGGTGCTCGAGAAGCGGTGCCTGGGCTGCCACGTGCACGACGGCAAGGGGCTGGGAACCCAATCGGCAAGCGACCTGGCACGTTTCGGCACCCGGGACTGGCTGCGCGGCATGCTCGAAAACCCTGGCGCGGGCAGTTACTTCAAACACGCGAAGGGGTGCGACGGCATGATGGAATGGAAGCGCACGACCAAGCTCAAACCCAACGAGCTCGACGTCGTCGCTGATTTCGTCGCCGGCTTCGCCTCCATCCCGGACGATGTCGAGCCGACCGAATGGCTCAACCAGAAAGAGGTCGCGGAGCATCCCGGCCTCAAGCTCTTCCAGAATGATTGCGGCAAGTGCCATGTCATCGATGGGCTTTCCGAAGGCGGCCTGCGGGACGCCCCCGGCCTCTTCGCCTGGGGCTCGCCACGCTGGTTCGCCCGCATGATCCGCAAGCCCGACGCGCTTGACCGCTATGGCTATCTCGAGACCAGCAACCGCATGCCCGCCTTCGGAACCGACCAGGTCTCCGACGCAGATCTTAATATGATCATCCGCTATCTGAAGGATGATTACCTGAAGCCGGCGGCCGCCCCGGCCCAGGCGCGTTAGCGCCTTTACGCCAGTGCTTGAGGAATGGGCGCAATCGAGAACGCGGAGCCGGCAGGTGCGAGTGCATAGCCGGCTTCGCGTATTGGCTGTTTCGGCCTGATCGAAAACCCCGCCCTGGCAGGTCTCAGTGCGCCTGTTCAGCAGGGGTGCGCCCCAGAGTGGTCAGGTGGCTTCCCAGATCCAGCTCTGGTGGAAAACCTCGGGAAAAACCGCGAATGACGGGTCGATTTTTCTTGTCATGGGGGAATTGCGCTCGGTAAACTTCGGCCACGTGGGGCACGTCGGCCCCGGCCGCGAGGATGCGACTTGCGGACCAATTTCACGGATCCAATCTGGAGCCAAACAGGAGCCTGCGAGCACGGATCGCGCGTCGGGATCAGGCTTGCTCCAGCCTGCGATCACGGACGCACTGGTCGATTTGAACAATGCCTCGGCTGGGCTTGCGGGAGCGGCTGGGGATCGCGACGAACGGATTTCGCCACGACCATTTCATGGAAGGGATGGCTGTTATGAAGAATCGTCCACTTATCGGCGTCAACACCGATTTCCGTGCGCCTGCCAAGGGTCGCACGCCGCACAGCTTCATCCACAGCGGCTATTACGAGTGCCTGCTGTCTGCAAACGCGCTGCCCATCTTCATTCCGCCGCTCATCCGCGAGTCCGACCTGGTGCCGATTCTGGACCGGTTGGACGGAGTGATGCTGACCGGCGGGGACGATCTCGATCCCCGCAAGATGGGGCTTTCACCGCATCCCGCGGTGACCGTCGTCAGCGAGCGCAGGGAGCTTTCGGACCGCTTGATTTGCAAGCTGGTCCAGCAGCGCAGGATGCCGACGCTGGGCATTGGCCTCGGCATGCAGTAGCTCAACGTCGTCGCCGGCGGCGGGCTTTATCTTCATCTGCCGGAGGATCTGCCCAAGTGCATTCCGCACCGCGATCCCCAGGGGGGTCCGCACCGGCATATCGTGAACATGGAGCCGGGCAGCCGGCTCGAGCAAATCTACGGCCCAGGCGAGGTCCGGGTGAACAGCTATCATCATCAGGGCATTCGCAAGCTGGCGCCGGTCTTCCGTGCGGCTGCTCATGCGCCCGACGGTCTGATCGAGGCGTTCGAGGGCAAGGATCATTCGTGGTGGGTGACGGGTGTGCAGTGGCACCCCGAGAATGAAGGGCACATCTCGCTCGACATGCAGCTTGTCGAGGCGTTTGTCGAGGCCGCGGGCAAGCGAAGCACACCGTCGCTGGCGAAGGTCGGCTAGAAAAAAGGGGAATCGCGACGCTGGCCATGGAAGGTCACAGCCGCCAGGGACGGCGGCGCGTCGCGTTAACCCCGCTCTTTTGGGTCACGCCGGGTGTGATCAGGCCCCGGCTGGGTTCAGCTCCACGAGCGAGGTCGTCGCCAGCGCGAGCTTGCGCACGTCCTCGTTGATCCGCATCGAGCAGAAGCGTGGGCCGCACATGCTGCAGAAGGCCGCCGACTTGAAGGCGTCTTGCGGCAAGGTTTCGTCGTGCATGCGTCTGGCGGTCTCGGGATCGAGCGACAGGCGGAATTGCTCTTCCCAGTTGAATTCGTAACGGGCGCGTGAAAGCGCGTCATCGCGGTCGCGCGCTCCTGGCCGGTGCCGCGCCAGGTCGGCGGCGTGGGCGGCGATTTTGTAGGCGATCACGCCCTGGCGCACGTCCTCGACTTCGGGCAGTCCCAGGTGTTCCTTGGGGGTGACATAGCAGAGCATGCTCGCGCCATGCCAGCCGGCGAGTGCCGCGCCGATGGCGGAAGTGATGTGGTCGTACCCTGGCGCAATGTCGGTCACAAGCGGGCCGAGCACATAAAAGGGAGCCTCGTCGCACAGGATCGCCTGCTTTTCCATGTTCATGGCGATCTGGTCCATGGGCACGTGGCCCGGACCCTCGACCATGACCTGGCAGCCCCGCTCGCGGGCGCGGAGCGTGAGCTCGCCCAGCGTCTTGAGCTCCGCGAACTGGGCGGCGTCGGACGCATCGGCGATAGAGCCCGGACGCAGGCTGTCCCCCAGGCTGAATGAGACGTCATACGCCCGCATCACGTCGCAGAGCTCGTCGAAGTGCGTGTAAAACGGGTTCTCCGCGCCCCGCGCTGCCATCCACTGGGCCATGAGCGCACCGCCGCGGGACACGATCCCCGTCACGCGCCTCGCCGTGAGCGGAATGTAGTCGCGCTTGATGCCCGCGTGGATCGTCATGTAGTCGACACCCTGTTTCGCCTGGTGCTCGACCATCTCGATCATGTCGCGTGCGGTGAGCTCCTCGACATGCTTCACCTTCTGGATCGCCTGGTAGATCGGCACCGTGCCCACGGGAACGGGGCTGGCGGCGATGATCGCCTGGCGAATCTGGTCGATGTTGCCGCCGGTGGAGAGGTCCATCACCGTGTCCGCGCCCAGCGAAACCGCCATCCGCAGCTTGGCCAGCTCGTTGTCGATATTCGAGGTTACCGCCGAATTGCCGATGTTGGCGTTGATCTTGCACCTGGCCATCTTGCCGATGGCCATGGGCTCGAGCCCCCTGGCCAGATGCTCCGTGTTCGCGGGGATGATCATGCGTCCGCGGGCGACCTCCGCGCGGACAGTCTCGGGGTCCAGGTTCTCACGCTTGGCAACGTGGAGCATGGCCTCCGAAATCTCACCCCGCCGCGCGATCTCAAGCTGCGTCATGGTCTTTTCTCTCTTGCCGAACCGGTGCGTCCTGATTGCGTCGTCGCCCCGCGCGGGTTCCCCGCGCAGCTTCTTTCGGTATAACAATTCCCGTTGCGATCGGTAAGGGGCAGCGCTTGGCTGCTGCGGAATCGTCAGGCCGGGGCGGCGGGTATCGCCGGCTATCCTCGGCTTGAAGGTTGCCCCTCGTCCCTGAATCGCGCGATCGTTAAAATAAGCGAGGGAGCACGTCCGCGGGGGCCTACGTAGTGGGCAAAATGGTTGTTACCTGTTCGCATGTGGACTGCCGCGAGCCCGCGGCGTACAAGGTCGCCGCGCGCTGGAGCGACGGCCGCGCGTCGGAGCTGAAGACCTACGGTTTCTCTTGCTCGGATCACCTGGAGTCGGTGTTTCGCGAGTCGGAGCAGAGGCGGCTCGATTATCCCCCATCTCCGGGCGAGGTTCTCGAAGAGATCGCCATTTACCGCTATGAGCCGGGCAAGCGGGACCGGCAATTGCAGCGGCTTTGGGGGCTTGAAGAGAACTACCGGACATAAGCTCGTGCGGGTTGAAACGAGCGTGCGAGGAGCATGACCGACCGGCGCGACCGGCGCGATTGGCGCAGGCATCGCGAGGCGCAACTCGCCAGGATTTCTCCCGTTAGGCGACTGAGCCTGGATCACAATCGGGGACGATAATACCCGCGTTCCAGTCGCTCCCTCGCACGATCGGATGGGCGGGATGAGCGAGCTCGAGGCTCGCCAGAGCCGAATTGTCGGCCTGGCTTGCACGAGTCACAGGCGCTTGAATCGCGGGGACCCGCGGCTTTGGCGCCCGGTCCGAGATCCCACCGCGTCTGGGGTCGGGCGGCCTGCGGTTCGCCCCGACTTCCGAAGGCATTGGGATCGCGGCCTGCTTGGCCCGACCGACACGATTTGCTCGCTCGCCGTTCAAGGAGGTAACCAGGACGTGAATATCCTCACGACACGCTTCGGCCTGATCCAGGCGTCCGAATCGGACGTCATCCTCATCCCCGAGGGATTGGTTGGCTTTCGCGCCTACAACCATTACGTTCACATCGCCGATCCGGTCTCGCGGGGACTATCCTGGCTGCAAAGTACGACTGCTCCAGAGCTTGCGTTTGGTCTCGTTGCGCCTCCGCTCGCGGTATGCGAATATCGCATCGAGCTGCGCCCCGGTGACCGATCCGCACTTGAGCTCGATGACGAGCGCTCCGCACTTGTGTATGTCATACTCAATCGAGCAGAGGGGGGCGGCCTGTCGGTCAATCTCCAGGGCCCGATTGTGATCAACCCAGTCCGACGCCTCGGCCGGCAGTTGGTGCTTACATCCAGCCGCTATCCGGTGCGGTTCCCGCTCGACATGAGCTCGACGTCGGTTTCCCCCGTCCTGCTCGCCGGGCCGTCCGCTTTACGAGCCACGGCGTAACTCGCCTCCGCTCGTGTGATACACTCGTAATGTTGCCTCACCACCCCAGCTCCGCCATTGTCGCCAAACGCTCACTTTGGGATCAGTGACGGTCGCGGGCCTCGCTGGCAGGAGGAAGGAGCCGAAAACGATGCTAGTCCTGTCCCGACACCGCGACGAGAGTATCATTATTGGTGACGACATCGTCATCACTGTCGTCGATATTCGCGGTGACAAGGTACGTCTCGGGATCGCAGCGCCGATCGAGATCTCCGTGCACAGGCAGGAGGTTTACGAGGCGATTCAACGTGAGAATCGCCAGGCAAGCCGATTAGATCCGCACGACGCGCGTCAGATTGATCGAATAGGTCAGCCGGTTCGCCGCGAGCTTCGTCGGCCGCGAGCGGATGACTGATCCGGGAGCGATTCCGGCGCAGGGTTGATCGCAAGCGTTCCGAGCCACAACACGATCGAAGGCATGGGCTCCGCGGCTGGGGAATTTCCCCGGCTTCGCGGAGCTTCGTGTTTGATGCCAGCTACTTGCGCTGGCCTCGCTGTGCTGGCGCTACGACAGGTCGACGATCTCGTCCTCGTCGTCGTCCACGATCTGGAAGTTGAAGCCCTGGTCTTCCTGGTGTGGCGCATCGTGGTGGGATTCGGACGATGGGATATCAATGGCCGAGGGGAGTGGAAAGCCGCCTCCCAGAGGTCGATTGCCGGTGGGAACGACCCGCGTGGGCCTGGGTTTCGGCGGATCCGGCATCGGTCCGGCGGCCGCCGCTCCATGGCCGCGCGCCTTGAAGTAGTCGAGCGGTGAGGGCATCTCATCCGAGCCCAGGTAAACACGCATCTTGTAACCGCACAGGCTGATGCGGTCATCCGGCAAAAGCGCTGCCCAGCGGATGCGCTGACCCTTGACCTTGGTGCCGTTGGTCGTGGCCAGGTCGCGAATCACCAGCAGGCCGTCCGTTCGCACCAGCACGCAATGCCGCTTCGACATGCCATGCTGGTTGATCACGATATCGCAATCGGGATGACGCCCGATCACCGTGAGATCGCGCTCGATGGGAATCGGGGGGTCGCCATTCTCGGGCACGAGCTCGGCTTTCATGTTGGGTCACGCGTCTCAGGGGCTGGGCTCGATCGATCACCGTTCGGACTGTTCGAATTATAGATGCCGTACGTTTCCTCACAAGCCGCTCTGTGATTCCTCCTCACGCGGTTGCACTCGAACCGCCATTTCGCCGCCATGCGCCAAAGCGCGGGCCCGCTGCCAGAATCGTGCATCCATGGAACGGCTGGAGGCGGATGTCTTATAATTTGCGGAAATACGCTTCCAGTGCGACAACCAGCCTGGAACGCCAGCCCGGTCGTAGAGGCAATTCGAGCCGTGCGGGATGGGGTGGCGAGACGTTTGAACCAGCCTCGCTTTGTGGGATTTTTTTTGTACTGAGGGGTCTCGGCGGGCGTAATGAATAGGAACAGGGTGGACCCTTTTCCGATGCGGCGCCTCAAGGCGGAGTGCTTCCGATGAAAAGCCTGTTGCGGCTTGGTGTCGGTCTCTTGATTGCGGGTGCGACGAGCGGCCGAGCTCTGGCTCAGGATGCATCGGCGCTGGCGAGCGCGGAACAACCGCCGCGGGCGGAGACGGGCATCAAGCCGCTGCTCGAGGGTCCGCTCAACGAGGCTTTTCTGTCGCCGCGGAAAGATCGGCTGCCCGTCCACGTCGACAAGGCGCCCCCCTCGCCGCTGTCTGAGCGCCCTGGTGTGGATCCCCCCTCGCCGGATGCTGTGTGGGTCGAGGGCTACTGGGACTGGAACGCCGGCAAGCGCGACTTCATCTGGGTCACCGGCGCCTGGCGCGTGCCGCCCCCAGGGCGGTTCTGGGTGAACGGCTACTGGAAGCGTGATCAGGAGGGATGGTACCGCGTGCCAGGCTTCTGGAGCACGCGGCAGACCGATCGCATCGATTATCGCAAGAATGGCCCCCCTCAGGACACGCCCGCCGAGGAGCCCGGCGAGCCGCCCAGCGAGGGCTGTTTCTATGTTCCAGGCCACTACGCGCCCGACGGCGATGGCGTTGTCTGGAAGAAAGGCTTCTGGACCAAGGCTCAGCCAGGCTGGGCCTGGACCCCGGCACAGTGGATTCGCCAGCCGGACGGCTGGGTCTACCAGGAAGGTTTCTGGGATCGCACCCTCGATGACCGCGGCACGCTCTTCGCACCCGCCGATGTTCCCGCCGCGGTCCGGCAGTCGAATGACACCGTCTACCAGCCTTACACCCAGGTCACTCCCGATCTCTACGGCCAGCTCAACGGCGCCTTCGGTCGGCCCAATTCCAATTACGACGGCTATCCCGGCGTCTATTACGACGATTCAGGCCGATACTACGGCTATGCTTCATACGGCTATTTGAACGGTTATTACGGCTACCTCGATTATCCGTATTACGGCGGCGCAGGCTATCCCTACTACGCCTCCCCCGTGTCCTCCTACGGCTACGGACTTGGAGCGCCTTACGGCGCATACGGGCTTGGCTACACCGGTCTCTATGGCGGAGTGATGGGCTGCTCGCTCGGCTTCGGGCTCGGCGGTTACTCGCCGTTCTACGGCATTGGCGGCTTTGGCTATCCCTACGGCTACGGCGCGGTCGTGAATCCATTCATCACCGCGGGCTATGGCTATCCGGGCTTCGGCTTCGGCTATCCGGGCCTGGGCTTCGGCTACTCCGGTTTTGGCTACGGCTTTCCGTTTGGCGGTTACGGCTTCGGTTACCCGTTTGGCTTTGGCCTCGGTCTCGGCTTCGGCTTCGGGGGTTTTGGGTTCGGGGGATTCGGCTTTGGATTCCCGTTCTGGGGCGGATACTACGGCGGCTTCGGCCGTTGCTACTGGGGCTGGAATCGGGGATATGCTAATCATAATATCAACATTAATCGCAATATTAATATCAACCGGAATGTGAACGTCAATCGGAATGTGAACGTCAACCGCGGCAACCTGGCGAATCGCGCTGGCGCGGCGGCCGCTCACCATGCGGGGAGCCTGGCCCAGGCGCACCGCGGCGCGAATTCGCCGCCGGCTTCGCATGCTTATGCCAATCCGTTCTCAACGCATGCCGCGGCGCGCACGGCCTCGCACACAACCGCGGCTGGGCAGGGGCGTGGCGCACAGATCCAGCGGACATCGAGCCTGGCTTCGCGTGGCGGGTCCTGGCGACCGTCGTTCAACGGGGGCCATACGGCGGCGATGGCCGCGCATACCGCGACTGCTGCGCACACCGCGGGATCAGGAAATGCGTATGGCCGTGCGGCTGGGGCGCTTGGCCAGACGGGATCGCTTGCTCGGGGGTCGATGGCCGGTGTGGGTCATCCGGGGATGGGGGCACATCCGGGCGGTGCCAATGCCATGCGCAGCATTGGGGGCTACAACGGCGCGGGCATGGGCCGTGCGGGTGTGACTCCCGGAGCGAGCGGCATTCACCCGGGCGCGGGGATGGGCGGCGGCATGGTTTCGCGTGGCATGCCCTCAATCGGGGGAATCCAGGGGGGATACCACATGGGCGGCGCGCCGATCGGAGGCATGCACATGGGAGGCGCACCCATGGGCGGCGTGCACATGGGCGGCGGCGGCTTCGGCGGCCACATGGGGGGCTTCGGCGGCGGCCACATGGGTGGCGGCTTCGGCGGCGGCCACATGGGTGGCGGTTTCGGCGGCGGACACCACTAGGACATCGAGGCCAGCACCAGAGCCCCTGCCTTCACCAGTCAGACGGCAGGCCGGTTTGTGTGTCGCGCACGATTTCCCGGATTGCTGCGCGGGTCTCTGCGGGAAGGCCCATGTCCCTGAGCTCGGAATCATTTCCATTCAGGATCTCCCGGAGACGTTGGAAAACCTGAGACCTGAGCTCGGCGGGCATCGCGGCAAAGGCCCGCGAATTGATCAGGTAACTGCAGGGATAGCGAAAGAGACGAGTTTTGAGGTCGAATTCACGGAGCGAACGCCCGCGGCTGTCTTTCTTGCCGCGCGCTGTGAATTCCGCGGCGAAACGCGACGATCCCCGAACCGGCTCCGTGAGTTTGGCTTCCTCGCGAAAGAGCATGTACTCGACAACAGAGCCCGCCGCGTGCCGAATCCGTGACCGCGACGAAGGCGAGGGCTCGTCCCGGGAAACGCCGAGCGCCTTGTTGAGCTCGCGCTCCTCATAAAGTGCCATGCGCGTCTCCAGCGAGGCCCGCGCAATCCGGTTCAGCATTCCCGTTTCATGCTCGAGAACCATGAGCGCAACGAGATCGCTGTGCGGCGTGAGATACCGACGCACGTCGAACCGATCGCTCAGGTCGAGCACGTTCAGGTCGTTGCGATCAACCTTCGTGGGGCGACGGCCATTTGCACAAACGCGGTTGCCCATGTGTGCCTGTTTGCCGCTCTTGCCGGTCACATACCAGCCCCCCCACCGCTCTTCGAGAGGACTCGTTTGATCAGTCCGATAAGAGCCTGCTGAAAAAATCGGCTCGCCCCTCCCATCCACGAACAGCGAACGCACGAGGTGCCCGGGAAATCCCAGGTTTGCCGAAGAACCGTGGCAAAGCAGGCAGGCTTCCGTCTGTCTCGTGATTCGAGGCGGTCCTTCACTGGATTGGTCGAGCGTGTAGAAAGCCGTCCCAACCACCTCATCAGCCGCGGACAGCTCCATCACTCGTCCATCCTGGCAGTACCCCACCAGAACCTCATCGCCAAAGTAGATCGCCCGTGGTGTTTGGGGGGCAATCCGGTCGCGCTGAAGACTCGTCCGCGAAAAGACCAGGACCTGCGTCGACTCCGGTATCTGGAGCGCCTTGAGCACCGACCGCAGGTATCCATGCTCCGGCTCGTACTGGAGCTTGATCTCCCCACGCCCGAGCGCGTCGTTCAAACGAGAGATCTCGTTTTTTGGAGTCGACACGCTATATTGGATGGGCGCACGCTCGATGTCTTGGCCGTTTGCAGTGTTGCTGCTCAACAGGATGAGCCCGCTGCCGGCGATCGTGAGCAAGGACCTGGTGCCACGAATGACGCTCATCAGGAGTGTGAACATCGGCCGCCCCTGGATTCGCTCGAAACGCCTCAAAACCCTGCAGGCCGGCTTTTCCCTGCGATGGTCGTGCCTGTAAGATGTATGTAAAATCCATATTAACAGCCGGGATGGCGTTGTCAAGCTGCTGGGATGGCGTTGTCAACCTGTGGGGGGTGTGGGTCGGGTTTCCCATCTAAGAGTTCAAGAGGCTGAGATGCATCTGACCCAGTTTTCGGACTATGGATTGCGGTTGGTGCTCCATCTGGCGTGTCATCCCGACCGGCTGGTTTCGGTCGAGGAGGTTGCGCGTGCGTTTCGGATTTCGCGGCATCACCTGGTGAAGGTCGCGGGGACTCTGGTGGATCTTCGTGTCATTGAGGCTCAGCGCGGTCGTGGAGGGGGGATGCGCCTGGCGATGGCGCCTGAGAAGATCAACGTGGGCTGGCTGGTACGGCAAACGGAGCCGCACTTTGACCTGGTCGAGTGTTTTGACCCGGCCTCGAATACATGCCCCATCGCCCGTGCGTGCGACCTGAAGCGGGTACTGATGCGTGCCCAGCAGGCGTTCCTGGGCGTGCTCGACGGATATACGCTTGAGCAATTGTTGACTCGAAGGGACGAACTGTACGCGATTCTCTCCGCGCCTGTGTAGGGGAAATGGCGGTTGCGTGCAGGGCTAGCGCCGGCGGCTGGTCTTGCGTGGAATCTGGAGCCACGCGGTGACGACGCGCCCGACTTCCTCTAGGCTTTTGGCGGAGCAATGCTCGGGGAGGTCGTCGGCCTTGTGCCAGTAGGGGTAGTCGAAATCGATGATGTCGATGGTGGGAATGCCGGCGTCGTTGAGGGCGAGATGATCGTCGAGGACCTCACGTCCTTCTGAGAACTGGAAGGTTGAGATGCCGAGCTGGCGTGCGGTTCCCCAGACTTCGCGGACGAGTTCGGGGGCGAATCGGAGGCTGTTCGGCTCCATGGGGAGGCTCATTTTCTCGCCTCCGACCATGTCGAAGAGGATGCCGGCCACGTAGCGGAATTTGGGGCGGCCGTGTTCGAGCTGATCGGCGTAGCGGCGGGCGAATTCCTTCGAGCCCAGGAAGTAATCGCCCGCGCGGTGATCGTTGCCGTAGACGAGTTCCTCGCCGTCGAGCAGTACGAGATCAACACCCCAGGGGGTCTTGAGGTCGTTCATGTGGTGGGCGAGTTCCATCAGGAGAGCGACGCCGGAGCCGCCGTCGTTTGCGCCCAGGAAGGGGAGCTTATGGCGGACGGGGTCCATTTCCTGGTCGGGCTCGGGGCGGGTGTCGTAGTGGGCGGTGATGACGACGCGTTCGCGTTTTTCAGGCTTCCAGGATCCGATCAGGTTGGCCATTTCAACCCGTTTGCCGGTGAGTGGATGCCGGCCTCGGAACGGCTGTTCCTTGACTGTCCCCCCGAGCCTGGTGAAATGCTCGGCCACAAGCTTGCGCTGGCGGGTGTTGGCCTCACTGCCAGCCGGTCGCGAGCCGAGCGCGCAGAGCTTCTTGAGATAGCCATAGGCGCGTTCGCCATCGACTGGCGCTGGGTTTGCTGCCATGGTCGCGCTCGCTTCTGCCTCACGCGATGATGGGAAAAGCGGTACGACAACTGCTGCGAGCCCCGCGATCACAACGGGGGTCAGCACCAGCCCGAGATACATACGCACTCTCGACCGATTCGGCCCCTGCTCAGTCGTCATGGCGCACGCTCCTTCCTGGCCTCATGTTACGCGAGACCACCGTCTCTTACGAGGTCATTCCCGCCAGGTCGCGAAGAAGCTGCTCGAGCCGCTCCATGGGCAATCCCACCACATTTGAGAAGCTGCCGCGTGCGACCCGAACCCAGGGGTCGTCATCCTGGACCCCATACGCGCCGGCCTTACCTTCCCAGCGCCTGGAGTCCAGGTGTGCTTGCCGCTCCGGGTTTGTGAGCGAGCGCATCCAGACGATGCTTTCCTCGACGGCGCCCGCGAATTCGCGCGACTGGGCCTGGACCAGGCAAATCCCGGTCACGACCAGGGTCTCTCTGCCTTCTTGCAGGCGGATCATGCGTTCGGCGTCAGCGCGATCGAGCGGTTTGTTGAGGATCTCGTCCTCGACCGCGCAGACCGTGTCCGCCGCCAGAATCAGGCCGGTCGAACGCCGGGCGGCAACGGCCATGGCTTTCTGGAGCGCCAGCGCGGCCGCAAGCGCATGCGGCTGCGTTCCGGGAGGCGGAGCCGGCTCGTCGACGCCGGAGGGCTCGACCTCAATCTCATAGCCCGCCTCCTCAAGCAGCGAACGCCGCCGAGGAGATGCGCTGGCAAGAATCAGCCGGGTGGATTTCAAGGGGCTCACACAGAGCAGACACGGATAGTTCCTGAACGAATGGTTACGATGGTATCGTCGCGCCCTCTTGCCTTCAAGCGTGGCAGCCGCCAGTCTAGTCGGAGTTGTTCTGTCCGCCTTGCATGGAGAGGTCGATCACCATGAGCAGGCCAAGCGACGTACGTCCGGTGGGGATCGAGCTCTACCTGATTCCGATCAAGACGCGTGTGCCTTTGAAGTTCGGCCCGGAGATCACAACCGAGGTCGTCTGTGCGCGGGTCAGGGCGACGGTGGCCGATGTGCGCGGGGCCGTGGCGACCGGCTGGGGTGAGACGCCGCTTTCGGTGCAGTGGGTTTGGCCCGGAACACTAAGCTACGACGAGCGGTTGCAAGCCATGCTGGCGCTGTGTGATCGGATCGCCGGCCGCTGGCTCGACGCTCCGCGACCGCCTGGGCATCCGATCGAACTTGGCTGGCAGTTTCTCGAGCACGATCTGCCCGCGATCCTCCGCGACTACAACGCCGAGCATCGCCCGGGGCGCGAACCGGTTCCCTGGCTCGCCGCGCTCGTGTGCGCCTCCGCCTTTGACCTGGCGATCCACGATGCGTTCGGCGTCAAGAACGGCATTGCGTGTTATGACGCATACGATGGGCGATTCCTCAGCCATGATCTTTCGGCCTATCTTGAGCCGTCGGCCGCCGGTGTGTGTTTCGACGGGAGGTTTCCAGCCGATTTCCTGGCCCCCTCGCAGCCGTCGGTGCCGGCCTGGCATCTGATCGGCGGCAAGGATCCCATCACCCCGGACGAGCTCACGGGGGAGGAGCCGGACGATGGTCTGCCGGTTCTCTTGCAGGACTGGATCCGCCGCGACGGACTCTTCTGCCTGAAGGTAAAGCTGAAGGGAGACGATCCAGGCTGGGACCTCGACCGCCTGGTGTCCGTCTGGCGCGTGGCTGAACCCGAAAACGTGCGCTGGCTCTCCGCGGATTTCAACTGCACCGTACGCGATCCGGGGTATGTCACCGCGATCCTCGATCAGCTCCTGGTGGATCACCCCCGGCTCTATGGCGCGCTCCTTTACGTTGAGCAACCGTTTCCTTATGACCTCGAGGCGAACCCCATCGACGTCCGCAGCGTCTCGGCCCGCAAGCCGCTGTTCATGGACGAAAGCGCGCACGACTGGCGGTTGGTGCGCCTGGGCCGGGAGCTTGGTTGGACCGGGGTCGCGCTCAAGACCTGCAAGACGCAAACGGGCGCACTACTTTCGATGAGCTGGGCAAGAGCCCACGGCATGACGCTCATGGTGCAGGATCTCTCGAATCCCATGCTCGCCCAGATACCGCATCTTCTCCTGGGCGCTCGGGCGGGGACCATCATGGGTGTGGAATCGAATGGGATGCAGTATTATCCGGCCGCCTCGGAACCCGAGGCGCGGGTTCATCCTGGGCTCTACAGACGCGCGGGGGGACGGCTTGCGCTCGATTCGATCCGCGGGCCGGGCTTTGGCATGCGGGTCGAGGAGATCGGCCGAAAGCTGGACTCAGCCGCGTTTTCAGCACGCTTGTTATTGCCGGACGATTCGCAAACGCAACGACCATAAGGAATCATCGAGAATTCGCGTCGTGTGTTGTAGACTCATTACGACGTAGTCATTGACCTGTCCGCACTCACGCTCTGCCGCAACGCCTCAGGTCGTCGCGCTTGGCTTCTCGAGACGCATCGATGTCGCTCCGTCGCACTCGCCCGCATCGTCCACATTTGGACCAGCTTGAGGAACGCTCGCTGCTTTCGGGCCTGACGCCCAGCGAGCTGCTCTCGGCCTATGGACTTGGGAACATCCAGTTCAGCCTCCCTGGCGGGGGGAAAGTGCAGGGGACTGGCGCGGGGCAAACGATCGCGCTCGTCGAGGCGTATCACGATCCGTATCTGGCCCCGGACCTGGTCACGTTCGACGCGACTTACGGCCTGCCGAACCCCAATTACAGGCTTGTGAACCTGGGGGGGCAAGTTTCGAACCCTGGCTGGGCGCTCGAAGAGAGCCTGGATGTGGAATGGGCGCATGCGATCGCGCCTTATGCCAGTATTCTGGTGGTCGAGGCCAGGAATCAGAGCCGCCAGGCGCTGGTTGCGGCAGTGAACGTGGCGCGGCAGGTGCCCGGGGTTTCAGTGGTCTCGATGAGCTGGGGCTTTTCCGAATTTCGCAACGAGCGGGCTTTCAATCCCTATTTCACGACGCCGGCCAATCACGTGGGTGAGTCGTTCTTTTCGGCGAGCGGCGACAACGGCACCCAGGGAGGCGTGCAGTGGCCTGGTTCATCTCCGAACGTTGTCTCGGTCGGCGGCACCTCGCTGCACTTGAATGGCCTGGGCGGGATTGCCTCGGAAACGACGTGGTTTAGCAGCGGCGGGGGATACAGCAAGCGTCAGCCTGAGCCAGGTTACCAGTATTCCGTGCAGGCCAGCGGCAGGCGGAGCACGCCCGACGTGGCGTTTGACGGCGACCCCAACACCGGGGTGCAGGTCTACCAGACGCCGCTCGGCGGCGGGCAGGGGAACTGGTCGGTCGTTGGCGGTACGAGCCTCGGCACGCCGGCATGGGCCGCTCTTGTGGCGATTGTGGATCAGGGGCGTGCGCTCAAGGGCCTGGGAAGTCTCGACGGTGCGACGCAGCTTCTGCCCGCCCTCTATGCGCTTCCTGCCCAGGACTTCAATCCCATCCCTCCGCTCAAGTATCATACGATCGGTTCGGCCACGACCTCGGCGCTGACCTCCACCGGCCGTGGATCGCCGCATGGACCAGGAATTGTTTATGACCTGGTCTCGATCACGTCTGGTCAGGGGCTTGCCACGGCGGCCGCACGCCCGGCAGGCTCGAGCGCCGAATCAGCCAGAGTCAGCGCCGCACGCTCGATCCCAGGCTCGGACCACCAGGCCATGGCGCCCGCGCCTCACGCGACGATTCGACGGACCCGCTTGCCCTTCGCGAAGGAGCGAGTCATCCGACCCAGGCTCTGATTTCTACCCGCTCGAGCGACCTCATGAAGCCTTCTCGCTCTCGCCGCTCCGTCGCACTCATTCTCGATCGGCTCGACGACCGTTGCATGCTCTCGGCGGGGCTGACCCCTGCGCAGCTCGCAACCGCGTACGGCTATTCGGCGATCAAGATCGGGAGCGGCTCAGGCTCCGTCACCGCGACAGGCACAGGCCAGACGATCGCACTCATCGAGGCTTACCACGACCCCACGCTGGCTGCCGATCTCCATCATTTTGATCTTACCTACCATCTCCCGGACCCGAATCTTCAAGTCGCCAACCTGGCGGGTAATCAGTACAACGCAGGCTGGGCCGGCGAAGAATCGCTCGACGTGGAATGGGCCCATGCCCTGGCGCCAGGCGCGAATCTCGTGGTGATCGAGGCCGCCTCGCAGAATCTGACGGACCTCATGAACGCCGTTCAGGCCGCGCGCAATGACGCCGCGGTTACGGTCGTGTCGATGAGCTGGGGATTTGGCGAGATTGCGAATGAGAGGAGCTACGATCCGTTCTTCACGACGCCCGCCGGCCATCAGGGAATCACCTACATCGCGGCGAGTGGCGACAACGGGACGGTTGAGTATCCTTCCAGCTCGCCGAACGTCGTCGCGGTGGGCGGCACCTCGCTCTACTTGAACAGCGCCTCGGCTTATAGCTCGGAGACGGCGTGGTACGCGACTGGCGGCGGCTACAGCGTCTACGAGGGTGAGCCGACCTACCAGGCCAGCGTCCAGTCCACGGGCCGGCGCAGTACGCCTGACGTCGCTTTTAACGCCGACCCGAATACGGGCGTGATGGTGTTCCAGACAATCAACAACGTGGGGACGTGGCAGGTGGTTGGGGGTACGAGTCTGGGCGCACCGGCCTGGGCGGCCCTGATCGCGCTTGTGGATCAGGGTCGGGCCTCGGCTGGCCTGGGCAGCCTTGATGGCCCTACCCAGACCTTGCCCGCGCTCTACGCCGCGCCCCCGAGCGCGTTCCATTCGCCGGCGTTGCTGCCGCAGAGTGGAGGGTTCTCATTTGGGTTCGAGCCGTTCGGCTTCTATGGCCAGGGCGGTTTGCTGGCCTCCTTCGGCGGCTCGGTCGTCACACCCGGCGGCGCGAACACGGAAACCGGCCTCGGCTCCCCGAACGCACCCGCCCTCTATGCCGACCTGGTCTCAAGCACGCTCGTGACGCCGATCGGCACGGTTGGCCCCAGCGTGCCCGTGAGCACAAACCCCACCGCGCCAATCAGGCATCACAAACAGCACAAAATCCACGCCCCTCGACACAAGCCGCTGCACAAGGCGCCGCCACGCTTCAGGCATTCCCATGCCAGGCATCCGCGGGCCAGATTCGTGCATCAACCGGTCCGGGCCGCACATCACGAAGTGCGGCTCATCACCTTGTCAAAGACCGACTGGAGCGCGTCAGGTGACACGCTGAATTCCCCGCGGAACGGATTGTCCATCGCCGCGGTCAAAAACACCAGGAGCCCGATAAACACCGCCAGAATCGCGATTAGAAACGCGTGAAGCCAACGATTCTCAAGCCAGAAGAGGTAGGTGATCGCGATATTCAAAATCGCGCCAATGATCACCACTGACCAGAGCGCAGCCGGCAAACCAGTGGATACCGACTGCAATCGTAGCCTGCGCTGATCTTGAAGCTCGTCCAGCGAGCGCAGAACCTCAGCATGGCCGATCTTCTCACTCTCGGTCCTGGGCTCATGGGCCATGATCGCGTTCTCGAGCGTGTCGATCGCCTCGTCTGCGCCCTCATTCGCCTCGCCACGGCGATGAGCGGGCCACTCCTCATTGATGACCTTGCGCGTGTAATCCCGCAACAGACCTTCGAGCCGATTTCGCACCGGGGCAGGATAGGCGTCGAAATCGCGGTAGAGCGCGGCGGTCGCGGCGGCCTCGTTTGACACCACGCTGTCAACGTCGGAGTAGTTCTCCCACGTCCCGACGGCGATCAGGCCGAGGGCAAGTCCGTAAAAAACGCCGATTCCCGCGAAGAAAAAACTCACAATGTCGTTGTGGACGCCCGACCCTCGGAGCAATTTGCGAACGAGCGGCCTCGTGAAGACCAGTCCCAGAAGCGACCCCGCCAGGAATACGGTGACGACCCCGACCCCAAGCAGCCAGTTGGGAAGGTCGTAGATGAAATAAAAGGACACGATGAAATCCTCCTTGCCGCTTCGACCTGGTTTTCCTACCCTCCGTGAACGTTCAATCGTTCCGAGACGATAACGCAAAGTGTGTGGCCGATCCACGCGGATTAAGATGAATCGCCGCGAGGTGACTGGCAGCGGAGGCTGTGCGCGGCCAAGATGAGGATATCGCGGGAAACTGCCGTGTGAGGCGATGACGCGGCGTGTGAGGCTGGAAGAGACGCGTGGGAAGCGACCGGGAATCCGCAACAGCACCGAGAGCCGATACAGCACTTCATTCGCGCGGGCTCGACGCCGGTCCGGCGCGGGATTCACGCTCGCTCATCGACGCCGGGCTCGTGTTCATTTTCCTGGTCCTCACGTTTTTGCTGGGCGTCTTCCCGCTCAAGGACGCGGACATCTTCTGGCATCTCCGCACCGGTCAACTCATTCGCCAGACCGGGTCGATTCCCCGCGTGGATATCTTCACCTATACCCGCGCCGACGCCCCCTGGATTGATCTGCACTGGCTCTTCCAGGTTGGGACAAGCTGGCTGCACGACCATGGCGGAGCACCCGCGCTTAACCTCGCGAAATGTGTGATCACCACACTTGCCGTGCTGATCTTGCTTGTTTCGGGCAGACGCGATTGGCCGCTCTGGGTCGCGGCTCTGGCGTGGCTCCCTGCGCTTTTTGTGCTGAGCGGCCGGATGTACGTGCGGCCTGAGACGCTCACCCTGCTTTATCTGGCGGTCTTTCTGTTTGTGCTTGTACGGTGGGAACGCAGCCCGAAGCTGGCTTATCTGCTGCCGATCGTGCAGGTGTTCTGGGTGAACTCGCAGGGACTTTTTGTGCTGGGGCCGATTCTGGTCGGCTTTGCGCTCGTGGAGGCAGTGCTCAAGCCGCGTAACTGGTCGGGGGATGGGCGTGGATTTCGCCTGGCAGCGCTTGTTGCCGTGCCGCTCACGCTGCTGGCTTGCCTGGCGAATCCGTACGGCATTCAGGGCGCGCTTTATCCGCTCGAGCTCGCTCAAACCATGCGCGACCCGATCTTCTCGCAAGCCGTTGCGGAGCTTACGCCTGTCCCGGAATTCATTCGCAGGGCAGGGTGGTACAACCTCCCCCTGCAATTGCACCTGGCGACGATGGCTCTGGGCGCCCTGAGCTTTCTGATTCCCGTCGTCTGGAAGATCGGCACGGTGTTTTCCGAATGGCGCGCGAGGCGCAAGGCTGAGGAGTTTTTTGAAGCCAGCGAGGTTGTCAAACGCAAGGAGCGATCCGGTCGAGCGGAGCGGAATCGAGGAGGGAAATCAAAACCTCGGATCCGGGACGCGAAGCTTGTGACCAGGCAGGGGGCCGGCATGTCCTCTGGTTGGTCGCTTTCGATCTTCCGCCTCCTGCTCTTTGCCGCGTTCTCGGTGCTGAGCTTGCAGGCGACGCGGAATACACATCAGTTCGCCGCTGTGGTTGGAGCCGTGACAGCCTGGAATTTCAGCTCCTGGGCGGCGGAGCTCTTGCGGCGAAGGCGCGCGCGTGCACCAGAAATCGCATCCAGCGCGAGCGCTCCCCTGATCACCGCGGGCCTCGTGGCCGGCCTGGTTGTCTTCGTGGCCATGGGGACCTTCTTCCGGCTCACCGGTGAGGGGCGCGTGATTGGACTCGGCGAGGAGCCGCTGTTCTTCCCGCACGCGGCCGCGCGGATGGCCGGCGAGCCCGACATGCCCGCCCGGTTTATCTCGTTCCATAACGCCCACGCCTCGCTCTTCGAGTATTACCACGGTCCCGAACGCAAGGTCTTCACTGACCCCCGGCTCGAGGTCGCGGGCGCCCGGCTGTTTCAGGAGTACACCCGGCTCGAGGGCCGGATCGTCTCAAATCAGCCCGGCTGGGAAGGCGAGCTTGATACCATCGGCCGGCCCGTCGTGCTCGTCGATCACGAGTATAACTCCGGGCTAGGAGCCAATTTACTCGGCAGCCAGTCCTGGCGCTGCGTGTGGTTCGACCCATCGGCCGCGGTATTTGTGCACGATTCCTTCCGCCAAACCGTCGAACGCAGAGAAGTCGACTTCGGCCGCCGCCACTTCGAGCATGAGCTCGATTCGAACACACTCTCCACCCTCGAGCTCCACGCCCTCGCCAGGGCGTTCGGCGGCTACGCCATGGGGCTCGGCGGAGCCAGGCCAGATCTCTCACGTCCCTTTGCCTGGCTCGGGATCGATGCCGCCAGGCGCATGCTCGCGGCGGATCCCAGATCCGCGCTTGCCTGGAAGATTCTTGGTGAAGTCGAGCTCTTCCGCGAGCCCCCAGTCGCCCTCAGCCCACGCTTCCGCCTGCGCTACGACCCCGTGCTCGACCTCTCGTTGCTTCGTGCCACGTTTGCGCTTGAAACCGCGCTCGCTGAAACGCCTCAGGATTTCCTGGCACTGACGCTCTTGCGGATGGCTTACGATGCGCGGCAGATGAACGAAGAAGCGGGCAGGGTCCTGGCGCGCATCGCCCGGCTCAGTCCAATCAATCGAGCGCAACAGGCACAGATCGCGCGGGCCAGGGAAGAACGCGCGAGCGAGAGATATCGTCTCGAGCCAGTTCGCGAGTTTGCTCCCTGGCGCAATCTTGCCGAGCTTGATCAGCAGATCAGCGCGTTGCTCAGGACCGGGCGTGTCGAGGAGGGTGCGTCTTTGCTCGAGACGTCGCTTCTGGACGAGGGCCGTGCCTGGGCGCCGCTGGATTCCGCGGCGATGCTTCGCCTGCATCTCGGCGACCCGGCCACCGCTCGAACTCTCTGGGAACGCGCCAGCGACCCGCCTTCCCCAGGCTTGCGCGAAGCCAGGATCGGCCTGGCGTCGTTCGTGCTGGGAGACTTCGACCGCGCTCGCGAATCCCTGAACAAAGCAATCGCGGCCGAGCCAGGGCTTTTCGAGGCGCAATACGCGCTCGCGGTTCTGGAGCAGGATGCGGGCAACGCCATGGCCTCGCGCGATGCTGCGCTCAAGGCCGTGGAATCCGCCTCGAATGAGGCGGACCGAGCGGCCAGCCGCACCCTCGCCGCCAGCGTGGCGCGGTTTGCACGCTAATGCTGGCGGTGTGCTCTGGGTGCGTTACTTTCCGGCGCGAACTGGCTTCTCGCGCGACTTGCGCCAGTCTTCGAGCAGCGATTTGAGCTCTTCCACCGTCACGCCGCCGTGCGCCTCGTCAGAATTCCAGCGCTTCATGAGCGCGGTGTGGCGGTCGCGAAGCGGGCCCTTGGGCAGGAACTTGCCGTGGAATTTCTTGAACACCTTGAGCCGGGGATCGGCGGGGGGGCGTGGCGGCGCGGGGGCTTTTTCAGCCTCCGGCGCGGCTTTTTCCTTGCCCGCGTCCTTCGCCTTGGCCTTGTCCTTCACCGCGGCATCAGCCTCCGGCTTTGCCTTGGGGGCCTTTGGCTTGCTCTCCGCGCCGCCTGACTTGGCCTTCTCGGCCTCTTGCTTCGCCATCGCTGAAACCTTGCTCTCGTTCGTCGTGGGACAGTTACCGAATCGGAAATAGTAATCGAAGTCGGGCTCCGGCGTAAAGCCGCTGCTGAAAGAGACGCCGTCTTCGCGCACACGGAGCCAGGGCTGGGCGGACCCAGGAGAATCGGCGGAACGGTTCGCGGCAACAGTCCAGCCGGGGACAGCCCCCTGGCTGGGAGGTTAGCCTGCGCCTGCGGGAGCGGCTTTGAGAGCGGTTACGCCCGCTCAGACGCGAGGCGTTTCGCTCGCTCGGGCGCGGAGCTCCTTGAGCCGCCAGGCGTGCGGCCCGCGCAGAACCGACGTGGGCTCGGGCAGGCTCGGCTGCGTGCTCTCCCAGCGGTGCGCGCCCAGGGCCGCGAGAATCTGCTCGGCCACGCGAATCGCGCGCAGGGCGTCCTCGCCAGTCACCAGGGGAGGCGCGATCCCGCGGGCGGCCCGGATGAAGTCCTCGAGCTCGAGCGCCAGCGGCTCACGCGCTTCCGGCTTCTCGCGATCGACCCGGAATACCTTGGTAAAAAGGTGCTCCTTCACGGCCGCGGCGTTTGAGAGATCAACGCCTTCCAGGTCGATCTTGCCACGGGAAAGCTGCTCCGTCGGCCGCACCAGAGTGGACTCCCGCGCCGCGAAGTCCAGCGACGCATACCCCTCCGCGCCCCACACCCGCATCTTACGCTGGGCGTTGTAGCTCGCGCGGCTCGCCGTAATCTGCGCCACGCCCCCGTCCTCAAATTCGATCCGCGCGTTGGCCACGTCCTCGTGCTCGCCGAACAGGCACACGCCCACCGCCTGCGTCGAACGCACCGCCGCCGGAATCAGCGACAGGATCACATCAATGTCGTGAATCATCAGGTCGAGCACCACGCCCACGTCGGTCGACCGGAACGTGTACATCGAGAGCCGCTCCGCCGCGATGAACCGCGGGCGGATGCCGAACTCCTTGAGCGCGGCAAGCGCGGGATTGAAACGCTCGATGTGCCCGACCTGCAAGACCGCGCCCGACGATCGCGCCAGCCGCACCAGCTCCTCGGCCTGAGCGACACTGGGCGCCATTGGCTTTTCAATCAGCGTGGCCACGCCGCGTTCCAGGAACGGCGTTGCAACCTCGCGGTGGAGAACCGTGGGAACGGCAACCACCACGGCGTCAACCTTGTCCACGATCGCGTGGTAGTCCGCCACGGCCTGGGTGCCGCAGCGGCCGGCGATGAGCTCCGCTTGTGCGGGCCGGGGATCGACCACCGCCACGAGCTCGACATCAGGCATCGCGGCCAGAATCCGGGCGTGGTGTTGACCCAGGTGGCCGACACCCACAACCGCTGCTTTCAGGCGACTCACTTTGTTCCCCTCCAGCGCTCGCGGGCGCGGCCGTGTTTACCCAGGTTCTGATTCTCGATGAACGCGAGCAGGTTCTTGACCTCAGCGCAGGAATGGCCGCCCTTCTCGAGTATTTCCGCGGCCTGGGTAGCGCCCATGCGGTTGCGATAAATCAGCCTGTGAGCTTCGTGCAAGCCGGCGATCGCCTCGGTGCTGAGGCCATTCCGCCGCAGCCCGACCACGTTCAGGCAGCGTACCTTGCTGGGATTGCCGTCGATGATCATGAACGGCGGCACGTCGTGGTAAATCCGAGACATTCCGCCTGTATAGCTGAAGGATCCGACCGTCACGAACGGGTGCATGGCCACGCCGCCGGAGATAATCACCGACGAATGAATATGGCAGTGCCCGGCCAGGATTGTGTTATTGGCGATCACCACCCGGTCGCCGAGCAGGCAGTCGTGGGCGACATGCACGTTGACCATGAGCAGGTTGTTCGAGCCCAGCTTCGTGAGCCCCTGTTCCTTCTCGCTGGCGCGGTGGATGGTGACGTGTTCGCGGATGATGTTGTCGTCGCCGACTTCGACCCGCGTGTCCGTACCCCTGTAGCTGTAATCCTGGGGCTCGCCGCCAATCGCCGCGTAGGGATGAATGACATTGCGTTCGCCGATCGTGGTGTGCCCGTAGATGCACACGTGGGCGATCAGGCGGGTACCGCGCCCGATGCGTACATCAGGCCCGATCACGCAATACGGCCCAATTTCCACGTCGTCGGCGATCTCCGCGCGGGGATCGATACTCGCCGTGTCTGCAACCATGGTGGCCATGACCGATCGCCCCTTCCTCCTTGAAAAGACTTCGACCGCCGTAGAACTTCTGCGGGACCGCCCTAGACGATTCGTTCGCGGGACGGTCGATTGACCATGACACCGTCGGCTGACCGAGCAGCGCGATCGGGGTCGATCATGATGAATCGGATGCTCGCTGAGGCGGCCACCTGACCGCCAACCCTGGCCACGCCGTGCACCGAAGCCGAGCTCAACTTGATGCGCCTGGCCTCGACCTCAAGCCGAAGCTGGTCGCCGGGCGTCACGGGCCTGCGCAGCTTGACATCGTCAATGGCCGCGATGAGCGCAACGCGATCCGTGCGCTCAAGGCTAAGCGCGATCAAAATACCCGCCGCCTGCGCGAGCGCCTCCACAATCAAAACCCCGGGCATGATCGGCAGGCCGGGCCAGTGACCCTGGAAAAATGGCTCGTTCACGCTCACGTTCTTGATCGCGGCCACCCGCAACGAGGGCTCAAATTCGATCACGCGGTCCACAAGCAGGAAGGGATAACGATGCGGCAACAGCCCCATGATCCCTTCGATGTCAAGGGTTCCATCTTCCTTGAGCGCGGGCGTAAGCGGAATCGTGCCCACAGGCGCGTCCGCGCATTCTCGCAGTTTTTTCACGAGTGCCGCCGTGGTCTGATGCCCAGACCGATGGGCGATCACACTGCCTTGCAGATCCATCCCCAGCAAGGCAAGGTCGCCAACCAGGTCGAGGATTTTGTGCCGGGCGCATTCCTCAGGGTGGCGAAGCGAGTTGCCAATCACCCCCTGGGCGCCAAAGATCAAAATGTCCGCCGGCGTCAGCCGATTGCCAAGCCCCGCGGCCCGGAGCGCTTGCGCCTCACTCTCAAGCACAAACGTACGGCTATCCGCAATCTGATCCCGGAACGATTCCGGATCGGTGTCGACCGCAAAGCTCTGAGCCCGGATGGGCGAGCCCTTGCCATAATCCAGGTGATACGAAATCGACGTACGCCCAGGAGGACCAGGGTGCACGGCGAGCTGCGCATCCCCCTCTTGTACCTTGATCGATTGCTCGACCACGAGGCAGAGACGCTGCCGATCCAGCTCGACAACGCCCGCCCCTTCGATGGCATCCACGAAAGCACGGCTCGACCCGTCGCAGCCCGGGCATTCGCCGGCGTCGATCTCAACCAGGCAGTTGTCTACCCGCAGCCCGGCCAGTGCCGCCATGACGTGCTCGATCATCTCGACGCTTGCCTGCCCCTTGCGGATGGTTGTCCGCCTTGGGCTCGGCACCACGTTTTCGATCCGTGCGGGGATCGTGGGGCGATCGGGCAGGTCCATCCGCTGGAACACAACGCCCGTGTCCGCCTTGGCTGGCCGGAACGTGAGCGTTACATCCGCTCCGTGGAAATAACCCGCCCCCCTGACCTCAGCCGATCCAGCCAGCGTGCGCTGTGCACGTGACGCACGCACGCTCCCATGATTTTTCATGCCATCCCCAAGCTCGCGCGATCCCACGGCCGAAACCCTCCGTGCCATGGTTCGCTTCAACGTCCATCCTAATCGTTATCGACGCCGGACGGCCAGCTTCCGCACTAGCGTTCGCCGCCGCGGATGCTGGTTGGTGCGGTGGGTTGGGCCTGGGCTGCACTCGTCTCGGCCGCCTTCGCCGCAGGACGGCCCCCCGCCGCCTTGTAAAAGCGGTTGAGATTGTGGATCACGTCGTTTGTGATGTCGTTGTGCGGATCCGAGTACACCACCGTGCTCGAAATCGCACTCATCACCGAGTTCGGATCCGTCCCCGTGATCGGCTGATTCGACACCTTCACCACGTAATTCATTTGCCGCCACTCAGCGACCTTGGCGACCATCGCCTGGATTTCCTTGTAGATCGTCGCCAGCGATTCCGCCTCACGCTGCTCAAAATCACGCTGGGCCTGCGCACGCTTCGCCTCCGCCTTCGCCTTCAGCTCCATCACCTTGTTCTCGCGGAGCTTGTAGTCCTCCGTGCCCGGCGTCAGCTTCGCCAGCATCTCTGACTCAGACTGCGCCTCGGACATGATCCGCATCACTTCGTTCTTCCGCGCAAGCATGTCAGCGCTGAACTGTTGCGTGATCACCTTGGTCTTTTCGTACTGTTTGAAGACCTGGTCGACATCGACTGTGCCAATCACAGGCGCGGTCGGTTTCGGCGGTCCGGACGCCTTCTTGGCCGACTCCTGCTGACCGAGCAGCGGACTCACCAGGCACATGCATCCAATGAACCCCAGCCCGGCCGCGAGGATTCCACGCGACGAAACGATCATCGGCAAACTCCTTTTCACCTGCGTTCTCACGCGATCGAATTCGACCAGACCGGTCTGGAGGGTCAGACCTTCCGCACCCATCGACGCTGGCGGCTCGTCAACCTCGAACCAAAGCCTGGAATCTCGCGGATCTTGCCCCGATCGAAAAAAATGGTCAAGTCCGGATGAGGAAATCCCGATTCCTTACCTCTTTGACTCCTCGATTCCCCGCACGCTCCAACCGGTTGGGGCGAGAATGGAATGCCTAAACAGAACGACCCAGGGCGAGACAGGCGCTCGCCGTGAGTCGATTCGCGGGTGCGGAATTGTCCTGGCGGCCGGAGCCTCAGTCACCAGTATATGTGAGCACGAAGTCGTGAAAGCGATACTTGGTGTTTCGGGGAACTTCGCCGGCGGCTGAGAACAGGCTCATGAGCAGCTCGCCAAAGTGCTCGGTTCGAACGCTGTAAAAATTGTGCTTCCCCTCTCTGCGCGGCTCGATTAGCCCGGAAACACGCAGCAGGGCCAGATGGTGGCTCACGGCAGGCTGGCTCTGTCCCAGACGCTGGCAGAGGTCGGTCACATGCAACTGCCCGCGCGGCGAAAGCGCGAGATAAAACAGGATGCGCAAACGTGTTTCATCACTGAGAAGCTTGAATACGCGAGCCAGATCTCGAACCGACTGGTCAGAGACCTCGGTTCCATCCGTGTCGGAGTGACCATTTCGCTCGGCAATCCTGGTGCTTTTTCGTGCCATGGGAAATCTCGATCCTGTATGACGACATTGAAGTTTTAATGGACAAACAGCCCGAGCGAGGATTGGCAGCATCCTGTCACTGAAGGCAGGATGGGCAGGCTGGGTAGCCAGTGGGTCCACGGCAAAGCAGGCAACTGCACCCGGGATGGAGTGGACAAACCGCAAGCCCATGTCTCGAAGCGGAGTGCGTCGAGGCGGATGCTGGTCTGCTCAGGTGTGCGCTGCCTGCAGTCGACGAACAATCACTCGTTGTTACGAGGAATTTCAGTCTCTGGCTTGTGTAGGCATTATCGAGAAGTCGTCAAGAGTCCGAAATGAACAAGCCTGCGACGGAGTGTTTCGCGGGCGGGTTCGTCGAGTGGGCAAAGGGGGAGTCTGAGCTCGCCATTTCCGCGCCCGAGCAAGGCCATGGCGGTCTTGAGCGGGATGGGGTTAGGCGCGAGCGAGAGCAGGTCTCGGCAGAGAGGGAAGAGGCGTCGATGGAAGTCCGTGGCTTGCTGGACGCGGCCGGCTTGATACGCTTCGATCATGCCCATGACCTCGCGGGGGACGAGGTTGGCAGCGACGGAGACCACGCCCTCTGCGCCCACGGAGAGCATGGGGAGGGTGAGGCTGTCATCGCCTGAGAGCACGGTCAGGTCGGTGCGCTCGAGGATTTCGCTGACCTGGTCGAGCGATCCCGCGGCTTCCTTCACGGCCACGATTGGACCGATCTTGCAGAGCCGTTCCATGGTTTCGGGCTCGACGTTTCGGCCTGTGCGTCCGGGGATGTTGTAGAGCACGAGCGGGATGTCGACCGCTTCCGCGATGGCCGCGAAGTGGCGATAGAGTCCCTCCTGGTTGGGGCGGTTGTAATAGGGAGCAACCAGGAGCGCCCCGGTCGCGCCTGCCCGGGCCGCGAACTTCGTTAGCCGAATCGCCTCGCTCGTGGAGTTCGAGCCGGTCCCGGGCATGACCCTGGCCTTGCCCGCGGCGGTCTCGATCACCGTGGCAATCACACGCTCGTGCTCATCGTGCGAAAGCGTGGGCGCTTCGCCGGTGGTGCCAACGGGGCTCAGGATCGGAGTTCCTTGCGCGAGCTGCCATTCCACCAGGCGTTTCAGAGCCGGCTCATCGACCTTGGGTCCGTCAAACGGAGTCACAAGAGCGACCGTGCAACCGGCGAACATTCGTCCCTTGGTAGGCATCCCGATCTCAACCTCAATAGCGAGCAACTCAGTCCGAAGCACCCCAGCCCCTCAAGCGGGCGCTGGCTCAAACAGGAATCGTAGCGGGCGATCGGCCGAAAGGGAAGCAGTGAGACCGCGTTAGCGAACAGCGGCCTGCATGGCTTCAAGCATTTCGCGAACGGCCTGACCGATGCCCACGAAGACGGCCCGGCTCACGATCGCGTGGCCGATGTTGAGTTCCTCCATGTGCGGGATGGCGGCGATTGGGCCCACGTTTTGATAGTTGAGCCCATGCCCCGCGTGAAGCTCGAGCCCGGCCGCGACGGCGGCTCTTGAGGCTTCAATCAACGCCTTGAGCTCGCGCTCGACGGCGTGCTTGCCCTGGGCGTCGGCATAGCGCCCTGTGTGGAACTCCACAGCATCGGCCTTGAGCTTGACGGCCGCGTCGACCTGGGCGAGCTCGGGATCGATGAAAAGCGCGACCTCGATTCCGGCCGCCTTGCACTGGGCGATCGCCTCCGCGAGCCGATCGGCGTTCGCAACCGCGTCGAGCCCCCCCTCGGTGGTGAGCTCCTCACGCCGTTCCGGAACAAACGTGGCCTGGTCGGGTTGAACCTGGGCGGCGAGCGCGACAATGCCGGGGTCGAGCGCGAGCTCAAGATTCAGCCGGGTCCGAACCGTCTCGCGGAGCACGCGCAGGTCGCGATCCTGGATATGGCGGCGATCCTCACGGAGATGAATGGTGATGCCGCTTGCGCCCGCGAGCTCGGCTGCGGCGGCGGCCCAAACAGGGTCCGGCTCGCGCCCGCCTCGCGCCTGGCGAAGGGTGGCGACGTGATCAATATTGACGCCTAAACGAAGCATCGGCTGTTGCCCTTGCCGGCTCAAGATCGTGATTGCCAGTTGCGTTGATTCAGGACCCGCGCCTGGGGTCGCCCGTATCGCCTCGGCTTGCCCCCGCGCGGCCCAGGATCTGTAATTGTGCCTTCGCGAGGATAAAGGTTCGCCGCGGGCCGAACGCAAATTCCACCGTCCCCCGCCGGCCGGAACCCTCTCCCGAAACATCCTTGACCACGCCCAGGCCGTATTCCGGATGCAGGATCGAGGTGCCGACGCCAATCGAATCGATGTCCGAGGCCGAGGGTCTCGAGCCGAACGGCGAGCCGCCCAGAAGCCCGGCCGCCGTTGTGAGCGGAGGCGCGGTTGGGCGCTGCCAGGATTGCGGCTGCGCGAAGCTCGATCGGCCGCCAAACTGGCTCGACGCCCGGCTGGCGTACGACTCGCGATGAAGCCCCGACGTATGGTCGCGCACCCGCACCCGATCCGCGGGCAGCTCAAGCAAAAACGGAGAGGGCATCGCACTCTGCGTCTGGCCGCGGAAGCTCCGGGTCATGCACCGTGAAAGCTTGAGCTCACGCTTCGCCCGCGTCACCCCCACGAACAGCAGACGCCGTTCTTCCTCGAGCTCTTCATCACGTTCACGCGACCGCGAATGCGGCAGGATCCCGTTCTCAAGCGCAGTAATAAACACCACGGGAAACTCGAGCCCCTTGGCGGCGTGCATGGTCATGAGCGTTACCGAGCCGCCGTCGGAATCCCAGCGATCGACCGGAGACGAGAGCGTCACCTCCGCCAGGAACTCGACGATGCTTGGGTCCTCACGCGTCTCGCCGAATTCCGCCGCGGCGGCCACCAGCTCGTCGAGGTTCGCCAGCCGGTCGTCAGCATTTTCACGCGACGATGTTTTGATATATTCGCGATACTTTACGCGTTCGATCACGTTGCCGATCACGGCCTCCGCCCTCGTGCCCGGCAGCGGCGCAAGCGCGTCGACAAGCATCGTGAATTCCTTGAGCGCGGCCAGCGCCCGGCCCTTGAGCAACAGGCTTAAATCCGCGTCTCGCGCTGTGGCCAGAAGCGACTTCCCACGCGTCTGGGCCGCCTCCCGCAGAATCTCCAGCGAACGCTCGCCGATGCCCCGCGGCGGCGTGTTCACCGCCCGCAGGAAGGCCGCGTCATCACGCGGATTCACGAGCAGCGTGACGTAGGCGAGCACATCCTTGATTTCCATCCGCTCGTAGAACGCCAGGCCCCCCACCACCTGGTAGGGAATGCCCCGCAGTCGAAACGCCTGCTCGATCGGGCGCGTGAGCGCGGACATGCGGCAGAAAAGCGCGATATCGCCATGGCGATATTCGCCCTCATCCACCAGC
>DAIDHX010000087.1 GCA_027451885.1 Planctomycetales bacterium | reverse complement strand
CACGCGCTCGGCGTGCCCGAGGCCAGGATCGCGACCGAGTCGTTTCTCGCTCCCGGCCAGCGCGAGCCGGTTGAGGAGGTCGAGCCTGCGCCCGCCCCAGCCCCGGCCGCGACTCTCAACGGCGAGGCCGCCCCGTCGATCACCTTCGCACGCAGTGGTCAGCATAAGCTCATGGGCGAAACCGAGACCGTTCTCGAGGCCGCGGAGAGCCTCGGGATCAAGATCGGCTACGACTGCCGATCGGGGATTTGCGGCACGTGCAGAGTCCGGCTGCTGGCTGGAAACGTGGCCATGGAGGTCACGGACGCGCTCACCGCGCGCGAACGGACGCGAGGCGTGATCCTGAGCTGCCAGGCGCGCTGCCTGGATGGCGTGGTCGTGGATGCTTGAGCGCCCGCCGCACTCGAGCCGCCGCCGAAACGAGATCCAGGCAGAAACCGATGACTTCGTTCGCCCTCGCGGCGATCCTGCCGACGATGCGGCTCATGTCGCGGCGATCCAGCAAGCAGCGGTGTGGACGGGATCTTAGCGCCCTGTGTGAGCTTGACGTGGAGGGGATCGCGGGGGCCTGGCTGGCTCGAGCGTTTCGAGATGGACGTTCGAGAAGACCTCGTACAGCGTCCTGAGCGGCACGTGAAAAACGCCGTGCTCGGTCACAAATCCGTGCGCTGGCCCCTCTGGTCCCTTCGGCTGGAAGTGCTGGCCCCAGGGGTTCCAAACCGTCACCGTGTCGGTCCTGGCGTCGAAACCCAGGATCGCATAGGCGTGGTGGTAGCCAAGGCCGGGCACCTTCGAGCGCCCCGCCGCGAGCCTGTCCATCTCCACGCTCGCCAGCCGTCCCTGGTGGAGCGCCGCCGGGATCTCACGCCTGAGCTCCTCGAGTCGCGCGATGGCATGCGCAGGGGAGCGAAGCGTGATGGACTTCGCCTTGTGGCCGGAATAGAGCGCAATGACCATCGCGGTGCTGCCCCCGGAGGCCATGGCATCGGTGGCTTCGGCCGTGCGTTTGGACTCGACCTTCGTGGTCTTGCGCATCCGCTCGCCAATGGCCTTCTCGAGCACGCAGATCCAGTGGCCGTCGGTCAGGCTGCTCGAGGAATTGTTCACCAGCATCTCGGCTTCCGTCGGGTTTGGCACAGGGTAGGTCTCTCCGTCGAAGAACCGGACCACATAGTTGCCCCTGGAATCGCGGGTGATCATCTCCCGGATCCGGTCCGGGTGCCTCGCCGCCAGGAACCCCGTCAGCGAAAAGAAATAGCAGTCGCCGATTGGTCCTTGCCGCATCGCTTTGAAGTCTGGCCTGCCGCGCGCATAGAGCTCGGGTGCCATTGTTCCGAGCATCTTGACATATGTCTTGAAGTGCCCCTCGGCCCGGAATACGCTGGGCTTGCCCTCGGGCTGAGCCAGCGCGATGGGCGTCGCTTCGAACTCCTCAAGGTGTTCAACATCGCGCCTGGAGACCGCGAAACGCGGTCGTGCCGAAACGGGCGTGTGTCGTTCTCGCAGCTTGAGCACCGCGAGCGCAGCCGCACCCTCGCCGCGAATCGACCGCCGATTCATGAGCTGGTCGATCTCCTGGCTTTCAATCCTGCCGTCGTGATTGAGATCCCAGGCGGCAAAGTGCGCGAGAACAACGTCCCCGAATCGCGAGGGACCAGCCAGCCCCAGGGAGGTTGCGAGAATCGCGCTGATCCAGCCAACAAATCTGTGCATGATGCGCTTTCGGAAGAGAGCCTCGCGCTCGTCGAAACAGGCTGCCGGCAAGCACGATCACCCCGCGCCGACCCACTCGATCTCGAGGCCTCCCGCAAGACGTAGCCGGGTTGCAAGCGCGGCGGCGTGGTGCTGAATGTAGCGTATGTTCAAAAGCTGATGCTCGGAGCTAGACATCCTGTACCAGAAGACTCCGCACTGGGGAGCCTCGAGATCCAGAGCGTCGATTCGGCGATCGACCCTGCCGCCGCAGATCGCCCAGTACTCGATGATATCCTTGCGTGTCTATGGCTTGCACGGCTTCGGCGCACGGTTGTTCTGCGAGGAAATGGGGCCGATCTCGTTCGCCTCCTCGCGGTGCATCGCCCAGGGGACGAAATCGGCCTCCTGCTGCTCCAGGTACAGGTGGCAATAATAGAGCGTATGATACGCGACGCGCCAGAATCCCGGCCCCCCCTTCGGGCAACCCGTCCCAGAAAGCCTCGGGA
This sequence comes from Planctomycetales bacterium, assembly GCA_027451885.1. Lineage (GTDB taxonomy): Bacteria > Planctomycetota > Planctomycetia > Isosphaerales > Isosphaeraceae > JAKBAP01. The sequence continues at coordinate 4,012 of DAIDHX010000087.1, read as the reverse complement.
CATTGCTCGATGCTTGCCTTCAAGGTGGCGAACGCGGCATGGTATTGTGACTGGAGCGCGGGTCGAACGTCCATGGTGAATTCCCACAGGGAGCGCGATTTGTCGCGGCCGTTTTGCTATTCTGCTGCGGGCGCGCGCCTGCCGTAAATGGTTGGTTGGCCGTTTGTCGGACTTCGCGGATGGCCGGCGCTGGATGGGTTTCGATCCCTCCCATGCGAGGCTGGGACGTTTACAATGCAACCCTCGCTGGGCCGCTCCGGCTCGAAAGTTCTGAGCACAACATATATATGAGACAAACATATGATGTGTAAGAAGTGCGTGATCCAGCTTGCCATCCTTCTCTCGGCTCTCGTCGCGGCGCCCGCCTTGCGGGCCGCCGGCGGCGATTCGATCAAGGAGGGCGAGATGGCGGGCTACTTGATCGTCCCGCACGAGAAGGTCCCTGAGAGCTACAACGCCGGCTTTTCCATGTATGTGGCGGCCTGGCCGTTGCTCGCGGAGTACCCGGGCAACCGGTTTCAGACCGGGCTTTTTGGGACGTGGATGTTCGCGCAGCACGATGGTCCTGAGCCCAGGCACATGTATTCCGACGTCGAGGGAGGGCTGGGCTGGTGGCGCGATACGCGCTTCGCCACCAGGACGCCCAAGTTCATCATGGGGGGCGTTGCGCTCAACTTCAGCGAATGGGCGAACGGTCCGGGGGCGGGTAAAGGACGCGACTGGAACAAACCGATGGGCAAGTACGGCGTCGCTCAGCTCAGTCCCTGGGTGCTCTGGCCGCCGGACGGCCTGAATCTCAAGCAAGGCACCTGCGGCGAGCTCGTTGGTTATGGCTATTTGCCCTTGCCGCTCACCCAGGCCAAGGCCAAAACCGACGGTAAGAATGTGCCGACCGGAGACCAGAGCTGGACGCTCTTCTTGAACACGAGCAATTTCAAGGGGCCCGTCGCGTTCTTCACGCCTCATTTCTTCTCGCGAGAATCGGCCCTGAATCCCCAGTACGCGGGCATGTTTCTCGACTCGCGTCCGTCGAAGCCGAACAGGGCGATCCAGATGGAGACTCAGTACATTCCCTGCGTCCTCGCCACCGACTCGAAGGGGGAGACGTACGCTCGCATCGCGCCCACGAGGTTTCCCCGCAACGCCAGGGGAGAATCGGTCCTGGTCCATCGCGTGACGGCCTATCACAGGCGAGCGCTCTGGGATTCGGTGAAAGCCTGGTTCGATGGCGGTAGGCCGGCGAGCGGCACGATCGATCCTGCCGCGTCGCAGACGCACATCTTCCGGGGCGGCGGCGGCTCGACCTGGAAGATCTACCCCGAGAACGCACCCGACGCCCAGAAAACATCCCTCGCCTGGAGCTCCTTCGCCTCTCCGATTGCCATCAACAAAGATACGTATGGTTACCGCTGGAACAAGCAACTGGTCGCGCAAGCGAATTCGAAGGAAGGCCAGCTTGCCCTGCTCCCGCAATATTTTCATCTCACGAAGAACGCTCACAACAACCCCGAGTGGGTCGTCGTGAGCCCGGCTCAAGTGCCGGCCGAGACGGGGCTCACGGGGCACCAGTTCAAGCCACGCCTCGAGGAACATCCCGAGCCCTACGTCACGCCGGAAGAGCCCGCGAGCTGCTGGAAAAAGCCCGGGCCGGCCGCCGGGCCGTTCCAGGCCCATCTGGGTGACGGCAGCTCGGTGACTTATTACTGGTACCGGTTCGCCGATCAGCCCGCCTTGCTCAACGCCGACCTCACCGACGCCGAGCGCGAAGCGATCCAGAAACGCGTCGAGAAAATCCACAGGACCTGGAAGAAGGACCATGAGTATCTACCGCCTCCCAAAATCGGCACGCTGGCGGAGCTTGACCCCGCGCTGATCGTCACACCCCCCCGAGGGCTGGAAGTCGGCTACGTCCCCATCGTGACCCGGCAAGAGAAAACGCTGCTTCCCTGAGGACAAGGTTGCTGTAACCGCGGGAGCGGTTCGCTTGGGATTGCGACAGGCTGATTGCGCTCAGGCGTGCTGGTTCATCCGCTCGGTTGCGGTTTTAGCCACGGTGAGAGGTCGCGGCAAGGCACCGGCGCGCTTGCCGTCGCCGAGTTGGAGATTCCTGCCAGTCTTGAACGGGAGATACGCTCGCTCGAGTGGTGATATGGCTGCTGGCTGCACAGGAGCGGATCCGTTCCTGATGATGCTGTTTGATTCCAGAGCTGGATTCGGCGACCGTTCGTGTAAAGATGTTCGTATTGTGATATGAAAATGACAATGCCTGTCTGAGGTCGCTGGCATGGCCGCCTGAACGGGTTCGTTGCGCCAACCCAGCCGCGGCGGAGTGGAACATCGTGGCATCGCCCCTGGGCAAGACGCTCGGTCTCGCGGCGTACCACGATGTTTCCCCGTGAGTGGCCGTGTTCACGCGATCCCGACGAGTGTAATCAGGAAGACCAGGTTTGCGTTGGGTGGGATGGTCGGAGGCGCCCCCGTCCGCCCGTAGCCGAGTTTCGCTGGGATCTCCAGCACGCGAGTCTCGCCGAGCTGCATGCCCACGGTCCCGATGTCGAAGCCAGGAATCACCTGCTCGGGCGAAGCTTCGACCGTGAAACCAAAGGGCGCACCGCCGTGGATGGCGGAATCGTCGAAGATCTTACCGCCGCGGACAAGGTAGCCGGTGTAGAGCATGTATGCTGTCTGGCCCGCCGTGATGCCAGGGCCGCTGCCCGATTCGACCGTGGCGATCTTGAGGCCGTTGGAAAGGCGTGTGAAATGGGGTGTTGCCACGCGGAAGTGGGCATTGGCGTGGCTTGATCGCAAGCCGTCGCTGCTGGTATAGACCGCGGAGACGGCGTGCGGTCCGAAATAATAGGCCGGTCCCCCCGCACCCGCGGGAATTGTGAATGTCGCCGTGCTCATGGCGAAGCGCGCGCTCGGCGATGAAGCGGGCGTGAGTGTCAGCGTCTGGATCACGGAGCCGTGGTCCACGATCGAAACGGTCCCCTGGGGTGCGCCTTGCGAGGCCGCCGCGCGAACGAAAGCCGTGAACGTGACACCCTGCCCAAGCGCACCAGCGTGCACACGCAGGAAGGTCCTCGTTGTGGCGGCGCGCGCGTGCTCCACGAGCGCAGCCTCGGGCCGGCGGCCGAGCTCAGCCGCGGCCGACATCGCAGGCGCGGAGTTCAAAAGCGCGCGATGCTCAAGCGACTCCATCATGGGAACCCGTGACCGGCGACGCGTGTGATACATCTTCATGAGTGGTTTACCCAGCGAGAAAAACGAGCACCTGGGCACACGAACCGCGGGCGCGTGCGATCCTTCCGCTCCAGTGCGAAGCGGTGAACGCGGCTGCGTTCGCGACGAGGTGAAAGTCCGGCTGGCGCTCGTCTTGAGTGTGAAGACTCCGTTCCACAATGAGGTCGAACACGGTCGACCGCCCGATCATACGCCGGGACGGCAAGAGTGCAAGACCGATTGTAAAGCCAGCGCAAGAAAGCAGACTCGCCTCGATGCGATGCGCCCGGTGATCGTGTGCGGAAGTCATGACATTGGTTTCTTACAGGCTGCCTTTTGCTCACTCGAGTTCGAAGATGTCATCTTTCTTCATCCCAGGCATCGCCTGCATCACGCGCTGGGATTTCTCTGGATCGGGATCGGCCAGCAGGTATCGACCTCGCCCTGTGCGCCTGCGATTCACCACAAACGGGGCAGCCTGCGTGAGAAGCGGATTTCTTGCACGCGGCTCGAGCCGCAGTCACCAGGCTTGTGAGACTCTTGAACATCAAAGATCGTACGATTGAGTTGGGCTTGAGCCTGGTAAGGACGAGATCATGGGGCCAGGCGCACGAGCATGTTTCTCGACGCCATGCGCTCGGTTCCGCGGTCAGGGCGATTGCGCGATCCTGGGGAATCTGGCATGATTGGGGGAACATCTTCTCGACTCTCGCCGCGGTTGCAGGCGGGTCGTGAGAGGAAGACTCATCCCCATCCCAGGAGTCCATGCCATGCCTCGGCCCGGGTCCGT
>DAIDHX010000086.1 GCA_027451885.1 Planctomycetales bacterium | reverse complement strand
GCGAACCGGTTCTTCGGCTCCGCCCCGCGTGGGCCAGAGCCAACCCCGCTCGACAGCCAGGCCGAGCGCACATCTCGCCGCCCCGCGCAACCCTGACTGATCACCCTCCTCCTCGGGCCTGGCCGACCAGGACAGGAACATGACCTACATCCTGGGCTTAAGCGCGTTCTATCATGATTCGGCCGCGGCCCTGTTGCGCGACGGCGAGATCATCGCGGCGGTCCAGGAAGAGCGGTTCAGTCGAGAGAAGTACGACCCCCGGTTTCCAACCCAGGCCATCCGATACTGCCTGAACGAGTGCGGCATCGGTCCGGAAGACCTCGACTTCGTCGCATTCTACGAACAACCTTACACCAAGTTCGAACGCCTGATCGAGACGTACCTCGAGTACGCACCCGCCGGATTCTCCAACTTTCAAAGGGCGTTGCCGGTGTGGGTGCGGCAGAAACTCCACCTCCCCCGCGAAATCCGCCGCGGCCTCCAGGGCCGCTTTCGCGGTAAGATTCTCTTCCCATCGCACCACCAGTCCCACGCCGCCTCGGCCTTCTTTCCGTCCCCGTTCGAGGAAGCAGCCATCCTGACCATGGACGCCGTCGGAGAATGGGCGACCACCACGGTCGGCCTGGGGCGCGGCAACCAATTCTCGCTCCTGGAACAGATCCCGTTTCCCCATTCGCTTGGGATGCTCTACAGCGCCTTCACCTATTATTGCGGCTTCAAGGTCAACAGTGGTGAATACAAGTTGATGGGACTTGCCCCCTACGGTCAGCCCCGCCAGGCCGACCTGATCCGAAAACACCTGATCGAAATCAGGCCCGATGGTAGTTACCGCCTGGACCTGTCGTATTTTCGGTACTGCACCGGTCTGACAATGACGTCGCCCAGGTTCCACGACCTCTTCGGGGGGCCGCCGCGGCAGCCCGAATCACGCATCGAAGAGCGCCACATGGATCTGGCTGCCAGCATCCAGAAGGTCACCGAGGACGTGGTGCTCCTGTGCGCTCGTCATGCCTGGGAACGGACGGGCCGACCCCGTGCGCTCGTCATGGCAGGGGGCGTTGCCCTCAATTGCGTGGCCAACGGGCGTTTGCTCCGCGAAGGACCGTTCGAGCACGTCTGGATCCAACCGGCCGCGGGAGACTCCGGAGGCGCCCTGGGCGCTGCCCTCTTCGTCCGGCACCAACTCCTCGAAGAGCCCCGGGAGTGCCGAACCCAGGATATCCAGAAGGCCTCGCTGCTCGGACCCAGCTCCTCCCAGTCCGAGATACGCCGCTTTCTCGACCAGGTTCACGCCCGCTACCGAGAATTCCCAGACGAACAACCGCTGCTGGACGAGGTCGCAAGCGCGCTCGCCGCCGGCAAGGTCGTGGGATGGTTCCATGGGCGTGCGGAGTTCGGTCCCCGGGCACTGGGAGCTCGCAGTATCCTGGCCGATGCCCGCAATCCCCGCACCCAGCACGACCTCAACGTCAAGATCAAGTACCGCGAGAGCTTCCGCCCATTCGCCCCCTGCGTGCTCCGCGCGCACGTCGACGAATGGTTCGCAATGCGCCCCGGCGAGGATGCACCCTACATGTTGCTCGTCGCTCCCGTACTCGAGCGGCACCGCGTCCCGCTCACCGCCGCCGATCAGGCAACGCTCCTCCACGCCCCCGACCTCGCAGCGCGCGTGGGAATCGTCCGGAGCTCGGTTCCCGCAATCACGCACGTCGACCAGAGCGCACGCGTCCAGACCGTCGACGAGCGGCATGGCCGGTTCCATCGCCTGCTCGAGACGTTCCATGCCAGAACGGGATGCCCAATCCTTGTGAACACCAGCTTCAACCTCTCCTGGGAACCGATCGTGCTCACACCCTCGGAGGCTTACCACACCTTCATGCAGTCTCAGATGGACATGCTTGTCCTTGATAATTGCATCCTCCACAAGGCGGCTCAACCCTGCGGATTTGTCACCGGCGTGATCAGTGACCCAGCGCGGGCGCTGACCGAAAGCCCATGGGCCGACCCGTTGACAGGCGCTCCGCTCGCGGCCCGGGCTCATTGCCTCGACAATCCCGCCACCGGGACATGCTATCCCATCGCGGAGGGAATTCCCCGGCTCCTTGTACCAGCCGATTCGGCGGGAGGCCAGCGCGAGCAGGTCACCGAGCGTGTGAAGGCATTCTACGAGGCCGTGCCCTTCCCGAATTATGACGACATGGACAGCCCACGCGCACTCATCGAAAAATCGCGCAAAGGGCTTTTCGCCCGCCTTCTCAATGAACAGATCCCGTATGACTCACGCGTCGTCGAGATCGGTTGCGGAACAGGGCAGCTCACGAACTTCCTCGCCATCGCCCACCGGACCGTGATC
>DAIDHX010000085.1 GCA_027451885.1 Planctomycetales bacterium | reverse complement strand
ACGGACCCGGGCCGAGGCATGGCATGGACTCCTGGGATGGGGATGAGTCTTCCTCTCACGACCCGCCTGCAACCGCGGCGAGAGTCGAGAAGATGTTTCCCCAATCATGCCAGATTCCCCAGGATCGCGCAATCGCCCTGGAAGCGCACGCCCGTCCGTGAATTCGTGCCCGGTCCGCCCTCAATGCCTTCGCGTTATCGTTCCGAAAACGAACACGAAGCACACGTGAGCGTGTTGCTCTCGGGATCTTGTTGTATCACGGGGTGTGTTGCTGTACCTGGCCCTTTGCCGTGGCTCTTTGCCAACGCTCCTCTCGCAGGAGTACATCCCCGAACCTCTCGCGCCTAGGTCCCCCACGTCAAGGCGAGGTTCCCTTGCGATCCTGTGCTTCGAGCACATAGATCATAAGCGATGCGAGTTCATCATCCTGATTGATCCAACGACAGCTTCCACCCTCTGTCCAAAACCTGGTGCGGTCAGGCTGAGAGTCCTTCAAGCGACGCGTACACCATGCCTTGAATTGCTTACACATCGTCTCAGGTGAATGGCGCTTCGCGCTGACAACAACGTGCACATGGTTCGAACGCGCGTTGACTGCATGAAGTGCCCAACCGCGAAAGACGCAATGCTGGCGGATGGTTTGCTCAACCAGCAGACGCGCCTCGACTGATAGAAAAAAGGGAGTGTCCTTCATTTCCGAGCGAGCCATCTCGACAAATAGCGGGGTGGGCGGCAGTGGCTCGGGCTCACCTTTGCGATTCCAGCCGCGTTCGTCCCCGGGCAGCCACGTGCCGTACGTGGTCCAGGTCAGAAAATAGGCCACAGGCTCTCCGGAGTTGAATGGAGAGGGCATTTTCATTGGTTGAACCTCGTTTTGCGAGACGCCCGCGGTTCGGGGCGCGCGAATTGGAACACACTCGCGTGCGCTCCGGCGGATCTTCCCGGTGCGAGCACAAAGTGCAGGCGAGTTTGTTGTTTTGCCCGGCATTTCGTCAACGCCTTCGCACGCCCAGGATGAATACGAGGACGAGCGAGTTTGTCGTTTTGTCTGCTCACGTGGTTAGTACCTTCGCGTTTCAGGCCCGAATAGACGCACGAAGCGTCCGCTCGTCCGCGAATTCGCGCCTGTTCCACCCTCGACGCCATCGCGTTGCCAGGGCGAATGCGGGCACGAAGGGTCCCCTCGCGGGTCTTGCCCACCTGGCCGTCCCGATCCGCCGCTCACCTGCAATCCGCCGCCCTAAATCAGACACACTCGCTCGCGCTTCGTGCTCGTAGTTACCAGTGCCAATACGAGCCCGAAGCGCCAGCGAGAGAGCGGATTCGTGCCGAGTCCGCCCTCGGCGCCATCGTGTTGCCAGGGCGAATACGGGCACGAAGGGTCCCCTCGCGGGTCTTGCCCGCCTGGCCGCGCCGATCCGCCTCTCACCTGCAATCCGCCACGCTAAATCAGACACACTCGCTCGCGCTTCGGGCTCGTATTGGTCGTGGTCGTATTGGTCGTGGTCACGCGCGGAGGTCGCGAGGGCGGACGCGGCGTCTGGGTTGGGGCACACGAGCGGACGCGTCGTGCTCGTATTGGTCGTGCTCGTATGGGTCGGGGGCGTATGGGTGTGCTCGTACCGTCCACTCCTGCCCATGCGCCTCGGGGGCGAATCGGTGCCTTGCCTTCGATGTCAAAACGGGTAGAATAGATAAATTGAAACAAGCAGGAAGAATATGCCTGCGCGATGTGATTCAGGGAGGAGGATCGGAAGGACGACCCTGGGCGACGTGGATCGAGCGGGAGTCAAGCGATGCGAGAGCGAACAGGATTGGTGGTGTTGGCCCTGGTGGGGTTGGTGGTTGTGGGGGGCGATGTCCGCGGCCAGCAGCCGAGCGATGTCTGCGGCCAGCAGCCGAGCGATGTCCGCGGCCAGCAGCCGATCACGGCGGGTTCGCACCCGGTGCGGACGTGGTATCCCCGGATCAATCGGGCGTCGGGATACGAGCTCGACGCGGGGTGGGCGCTCGCGACGCAGAAACGCGGGTGGGGAGGCGTTTCGGGGCTGGGGCTTGACGGTGAAGGGCGGGTCTGGGTGTTTCACCGGGGCAAGACGCCCGTGCAGATTTTCAAGCCCGACGGCACGTTCGAGCGGGGCTGGGGCGAGGGCCTGTTCCTCGAGCCGCATCAGGTGCGTTTCGACCCGAGCGGGGACGTGTGGCTGGCGGATAGCGGGCTGCACGTGGTGCGCAAGTTTAGCCCGGCGGGGGAGCTCAAGATGACGCTTGGAACGCAGGGTGCGCCCGGGCAGGATCGCACGCATTTCAATCGGCCCACCGATCTTGCCATCGGGCCCAGGGGGGACCTGTATATCGCCGACGGCTACGGCAACAATCGGGTCGTGCGCTTTGATGCGAGCGGCAAGTACAAGGGGGAGTGGGGCGGTCTGGGGTCGAAGCGGGGGCAGCTCAGCTTGCCGCATGCGATCGCCATTGACTCCAGGGCCCGGCTTTACGTGGCGGACCGCAACAACGCGCGGGTGCAGATCTTTGACGAGGACGGCAAGTTCCTCGACGAATGGGTGGACCTGGTCATTCCGTGGCACATTGTGATCACGGCGGACGACAAGGTTTATGTCTGCGGTTCGTCGCCGGTGCGGTGGTCGAAGATCAAGCTGCTGGGGTTGCCGCTGGGTGTGCCTCCGAAGGACCAGGTGCTGATGGTTTTCAACACCTCGGGCAGGATGGAGCGGCTCTGGACGTTCCCCGTGGGCAAGGGGAACGGCCAGCTCGAGTGGGTTCATGGCATGGCCGTGGACAGGGACGGCAACGTGTATCTGGGAGACATCCAGGGCAAGCGGGTGTCGCGGTTCCGCAGTCAACCGCCTGACCGCGAAGCCCTGGGCGATGCGCAGTCGAGCGGCGCGGGCGTGAAGGAACGCGATTAGCCTGGCTGGCCGCGGTCGTTTTAGCGGCAGGCGCGAAGGAACGCGACCAGGTCGGCAAGTTCTTGCGGTGAGAGCTGCTGGTCGAGCCCCGCGGGCATGACCGAGACCTTGCTGGGGGTCATGTCCTCGATGTCCTTGCGCGGAAGGTGCACGGTCTGGTTCACGCCGGTGGCCAGAATGATTTCGTCAGCGCTTTCGCCTCGGATGAGGCCGTTGACGGACTTGCCGTCGCTGGTGGCGATGACGACGGGCTCGAAGCTGCGCACAAAGCTTGCGCTTGGGTAGAGGATGGCCTCGAGCAGGTCACGGTCGGTGCGGACCTTGCCGATGCGGGTGAGGTCAGGGCCGACGTCGCCGCCGCGGTAGCCGATGGCGTGGCAGGCGTAGCAGGAGGCCTTGTCGCCCATGAAGACGCGCTGGCCGCGGCGAATATCGCCCTGTGCCAGGTTCGCGGCGAGCTGATCCAGGCGGGCGCGTTGCTTATCGGCGTCGACGTTGAGGCGGGCGACCAGGGGTTTCATGGCCTCTTGCACCCTGGGGCCGTACTTGGCCAGATGGGTCCTGAGTGCATCCGCGCGCAGGCTGCCGAAGGCTTTTGCGCCCGTGAGCCTGGCGACGAGCGTGAGGCCGGTGGGGTCATCGCTTGCCTGTTCGTAGGCGAAGAGGAGGCGGTCGAGCTCGAGCGGGCCGGCGTTCTCGAGGGAGTCGGAGAGTTTGGCGAGCTGGGCGGTGGAGAGTCTGGCGCGAGCGAGTACGTCGGCGGCGGTGCTGCGGACGGCGGTTGGCTGTTCGGGGTTGAGGGCGGAGAGGAGGAAGGAGAACAGGCTGGTGCGGGGACTGTCCAGCCCGCCGGGAACGGCCGCGAGGGCGGAGGCGCGGAGAGCTGGGGATTCGTTTGATTCATCGGCCAGGGATTGGAGCGGGGCGACGAGGATCTGGCCCTTGTCGCGTGGGATGGGGAGCGAGCGGCAGGTGGCCACGATGTCGTCCGCCAGGCTGGCGCGGCGCTCTGGGCGTAGCGCTTCGGCGAGTGATTCGATCCAGCGCGGGGGCGTTTCCTGCTCCTTGAAGCGGGCCTGGGCCATGGCGTGGAGCGCGCTTGCCTGGACGGCGGCGGGGGTGGTTTTCTGGCTCAGGCGCGCGGCCAGCAGTTCCTGGATCGCGGGGGCGTGGGCGAGCCGGCCGAGCTGGGTTTCGAGCTCCTTGCGTTCAGACGCGGGGAGGTCCGCGCGATCAATGCGTTCGCCCAGGACGCCCGCGAGCGCTGTCCCCCATTCGGGCCGGCGGCCGACGATCCAGCTTGCCGCGGCCTTCAGCGCGGGGTCGGGAGATGTCAGAAGCCCAGCCACGAACCGGGGCTCGAGACCGCTGCCGGGGATGTTATCGAGGGCGACCATCGCCGCGCGGACGATGCTGGGGTTGGCGGCGGCCAGCCCGCGCGTCACCGCCTGGGCGTCGCCGATTTCGATCAAGGCGTAGGTCAGTGAGTGCTCGAGAATCCGCTCGTTCGTTTTGCCGCAGGCGTCAAGGAGCGCGGGCACGGCCGAGGAGTCGCCGATGCGCCCGAGCGCTTCGGCGGCGGCCCGCGCGTTCTGGGCGGAGCGGCCCTCGAGCATCGCAACCAGGGCGGAGACGGCGGCCTTGTCGCGCCAGAGCGACACCGCGTGAATCGCCGTCTGGCGAACGGTTTCGTCACGATCGCCGAGGTAGCCGCGCACCGCCGCGCGGGCGGGTTCGCCTTCGATGCGGCAGAGCGTCCACACCGCGCCTGTGCGCCAGAGCGGGGAACGATTGCCCGCCTGGTCGAGGGTGAGCCTGGGTACGATGCCCGGCGCTGCGGCCAGAAGCTCGATGGCGCGCCTGCGCGCGGGGGGCCGCGGTTCGTCGAGATCGTCGAGCGTGGGCTTGAAGTCAGCCGGCACGGGTTTTGGCCTGGCGGCTCCCACGCGGGTGATGCGATACACAGCGCCCAGGATATCGGGCTTGTGGAGCTGGGAGGTGGGGCAGCAGAGCTTGTACCAGCCGCCGGTGTCGACCACGATCAGGCCCCCCGTGCCGTCCTCGAAGACGTCGGTGGGGTGGAAGTCGACGTCGGGGCTCTTGAGAAAATCCTCGTCCTGGGTGACGAACGAGGCGCCCCGCGGCCGGAGCACGTGCCGGCTCACCTTGTGCAGGTTGAAATAGCAGGCGAAGAGGTTGTCGCGATAGGCGTCGCCGAAAACGCTCGATTCGTAGCGTGTAAAGCCGCAAGGCGCGGCGGGGCCCATGTGCAGGAGCACCGGCATGACCTCCGGCCCCGTCCAGGGATGGACGCGGTCGAAGATGGAGTCGTGAATCTTGCCGTAGACACCGCCGTAAATCGCGTGGATCAAACCATCGCGCTGGCCGCCGCCGGGGCGGACCAGAAACGTGGTGGTGAAAAGGCGTTCGCCGCCCGGGGTGAACACCACGTCGACCGGGTTGTCCATGCCGCCGGTCATGACCGGCTCGATGCCGCTGCCATCGCGCCTGGAGCGGAAAATGTGGGCGGCACGCGACACCAGGGGCGCCCGGCCGGGACGCTCGTGCGTCTGCTCGGCGAATGCCCCCTTGCACCAGTAAATCCAGCCGTCGGGCCCGGCATACGGACCATGCAGGTCATTGGCGCAACCGGTGAGCGTCTTGCCCTGGTACCATTCCACCCGGTCCTCGGCCACGCCGTCGCCGTCCCTGTCCGTCAGCTTCCAGATGCTTGGCGGCGCGGAGACATAAAGCGACCCCGCCAGCCACATCGTGCCTTCGGGGAACATCATGCGATCGGCGAAAACCGTCTGCCTGTCGTAGATCCCGTCGCCATTCGTGTCGATCAGGCGCACGATCCGGTGCGGCTTGTCGGCGAGCTGCTTCTTGACGTTGTCGTTTGATCCGGAGGAGTCCGCCACGTAGAGCGCGCCTGTTTCATCGAGCGCGGCGGTGATGGGGCGGTCGACGATCGGCGGTCCCGCGATCCGCTCGATGACAAAACCATCCGCCAGGTGGAACGTCCGCTCGCCAATCTTGAATTCTCCCGCCTGAGCGTATGCGCAAACGCTTGCAAGGCTCGCGAGCGAGGCCAGGATCCAGCGTGGGGGAGCGAGTTTCAGTCGATTCATGGGAGGGATCTCGGGGCGGGTGAAACGGGGACGCGAGAGCGACAGGGTCGCTTGATCGACTGGCCCCGTTCTATGCGACAGCCGCGGGGCGAGTCAACCCGCGGCAGGCTTTGATTGGATTTCGGCGAGAACCCTGAGCATCTGCGTAATGTGCTGCGCGGGGAGAAGCTGGGAGCGGTAGACGTGCCGCACAATGCCTTGCCGATCCACGAGAAACGTCGCGCGACCGGGCAAGATTCCGAGCGTCTTGCCCACGCCGAAGCGGCTGGCGACCGCGCCGCCGGGATCGGAGAGCAAAATGAACGGCAGCCGGTGCCGGCCCGAGAAGCGGGCGTGGGACTCGGCCGTGTCGCCACTGATGCCGATGACCTCGGCCCCGGCGTCGCGAAAGCGCTCGTACTCATCCCGGAAGGCGCAGGCTTCCACCGTGCAGCCCGGCGTGCCGTCCCGGGGATAAAAGTAGACCACCACCTCCTTGTGACCGCGGAACCGCGACAGCCGAACCTCCTCACCCGAGCTCGTCCGCAGGCAAAAATCCGGGGCTTCGTCCCCCACCTCGAGCTTCCCGACGGCTCCCATGCACGCTCCTTTTCACCAGGATCCAGAACCGCGACGCGAACAAAGCAAGGTCGTCCAACGTCGAAAAGAGTAGGACCGAGCGTCACGGTTCTCCAAGTTCGCGGTTAGATCATATGGGCAGAATTGGCCAAGACAGATTTCCCAAAATCACCTATGGTTCCCCTGATGCAACATTGGTCGGTTTTGCTCGACGTATCGAGATCAAGACTGCGATGCAGATGGAGCGGAATGATTAAACGCAAACCGGCGTGATCTGGCGAACGAGTGGTCGGCCTGGCCGGCGGACTCGGTTGAAGGTCGCGCCCTCACGGTATGGGAGGCGCATGGTCATGCGGCAGCTTGGAGACACTCTCGTCTGGCTTGGTTTAATCGTGGTGGTTGCGGGCGTGGTTTACTTCACTCCGCGGCTTGCCCGGTTCATGGCGTCTGAGCAAGACGTGCGAGACGGCCTGAAAGCCTCCAAACAGGTCGTGCTGAATTACCGCGGTCTGCCTCCCGCGGCGGTTCGTTAGAGAGAGCGATGCCCGCCCCCTGGATTGGGTGAACTGCCTGCCTTTGTCTGTCCGCCTGGACTGAAATCTGGAAACGCGCATGGACCGGCAAGCGCGGCGATGGGCGATCGCTGTGCGCGCTTGCCGGCGGCGATTGCGGGCCCGGGGTCAGGCCTTGAGCGAGTCGATCGCCTTCTGGGTGCGTTCGAGGATGTCATCGACCTGGCCGGTCGATTCGAAGCCGATGATGAAGGCGTTCACGGTGCCGAGCCCCAGGACGAAGCGGAGCGAGGCGTCCTTGCGCTCGGGGGTTTTGATGCGTCCTTCGCCCAGGATCTTCATGCCGATCACGCCCTTGCCGGCGTTGTGCATTTCCTCGAGCACGGACGCGACCTCGTCAGGCTTCTGAGAATCCATGATGAGGCCTTCGGGGTTGATGCGTGCCAGGTCGACTTCGACGAAGGGGTTCCTGGCGGAGGTATGGAGCGGATCCATGCCGTGGCAGCTTGTGCCGTGGGCGCGGATGAGCTTCTCTTCCTTGGATTTCATCAGGCATTCCATTGCGCCTGTGTGATCGGCGGGCCAGCCGTTTTTCTGCATGCAGTGCAGGAGCAGGATGTCGATGTAATCGACGCCGAGCTCGAGCCGGTAGCGTTCGATGTGGCTGCGGGCGTCGGCGAAGTTGGTGGCGTGGGTTTTGGTCTGGATGACGTATTCGTCGCGGGGGATGCCTTTCAGGGCCTCGCGGAGGTAGACGTGGGAGCCGTACTGGTCGGCGACGTCGAAGAGTCGCACGCCGTGGTCGAAGGCGTGGCGTACGACGCGGGTGAATTCCTTGAGTCCGAGCCGGGTCTGATTGCTGGCCTGGCCGGACCCGATCGAGCCGGTCCCCATGCCCACGAGCGAGACCTGGATGCCGGTCTTGCCCAGTGCGACCTTTTCGGAGGGGGACTTGGGGAGCGGGCGTCGGGCGCGAAGCGTTCCTGCGTTCGTGCCGCCCGCGACCGCAAGCGCGGCGGAGGCAGCGGCCGCGGTGCCGATCAGCTCGCGACGGGAAAGGAGAGGCGTCATGATCGAGATCTCCTGGGCTCTGGAGCGCGGGGGCACGGAACTCGCACACCCGCGCTGCGATGACGCAAAACGAATCCGGGGATACGGCCTGCCGGAACCCTCGAATTCTAACTCGCCCGGCCGCGTGATACCATAATCGTCTCGCGGGCCGCGCGAGATTGGAATAATTGTCGGTCGGAGGCGTTTCAGGGTGTTCACAGGCCTGGTGGCGGGGATGGGACGGATCGTGAGCGTGGCGGAGAGTCCGGGAGGCCGGCGATTTACGATCGCCCGCGGGACGCTCCCCGTCGAGGATCCGCTTGCGCTCGGCGAAAGCATCGCGGTGAGCGGCTGCTGCCTCACGGTGGTGGCGATCGACCGAGAGACGTTCGACGTCGAGGCCGGCCCCGAGACGCTGCTGCGCACGAACCTGGGCGCGCGTGTGATCGGCGACGCCGTCAACCTGGAACGTGCCTTGCGCGTGGGGGACCGGCTGGGGGGCCACTTCGTGCAGGGGCATGTCGACGACACGGCCACGCTCATCGAGCGCAGGACCGAGGGGGAGTGGGAATTCCTGGCCTTCTCGATCCACCCGCGGCACACGCGCCTGCTCGTGCCCAAGGGGTCGATCGCCATCGACGGTGTGAGTCTCACGCTGGTGGATGTCGCCGCGGATCGCTTTTCCATCATGCTGATCCCGCACACGCTGGCCGCGACCACCCTGGGCGAGGCAGCGGCCGGCTGCCGCGTGAATGTGGAGCTCGACGTTCTGGCCAAGCATGTCGAGCGCCTGCTCGGGAGGTCGTGACCATGGCCGCCCGGCAGACGCAAAACTACCTGCGCAGCCTGTTCGAAGCGCGTGGCATCGCCCCCCGGCGGTCGCTCGGCCAGAACTTTCTGGTCGATCTCAATATTCACGACGCGATCGTGAAGACGGCGGAGGTTGCGCAGGGGGATGTGATCCTGGAGATCGGCCCGGGGACAGGCGCTCTCACTGCGCTCATGGCGTCGCGCGGGGCGACGGTGATCGCCGTGGAGATCGATCGCGCGATGGTCCAGCTTGCGACCGAGGCGGTGGCCGACTACCCGAACGCGCGGGTGATCGAGGCCGATGCGCTCAAGAACAAGAACACGCTCAACCCTGAGGTGCTCGAGGCCGTGCGGTCCGCGGTTGCGACCGCGCATGCCCGGAGCTTCAAGCTGGTGGCGAATTTGCCGTACCAGGTGGCCACGCCGATCATCAGCAATCTGCTGGTGCATCCGGAGCTTTGCCCGTCGCTCATGGTTGTGACGATTCAGCGCGAGGTTGCGGACCGGCTGTGCGCGGGGCCTGGGTCGCGGGCCTATGGGGCGGTGTCGGTGGTCGCAAGCGCGCTTGCGGAAGTGTCGATTGCGCGGGCGCTTCCGCCTTCGGTCTTCTGGCCCAGGCCCAAGGTGGACTCGGCGGTCGTGGTGGTGCGCCCGGACGCCGCCAGGCGTGCTCGCATCGGCGACGTTGCATGGTTTCATTCGATTGTGCGCAGGATGTTTTTGCACCGCCGCAAGGCGATTCGGCTGGTTTTGCAGGGGATGTGGAGCGACCGCTGGACCAAGCGTGAGGTCGACGCCTGGCTGGAGGGGCGGGGGCTTGCGGGTCAGCTTCGGCCGGAAGCGCTTGATGCCGAGGAGTTCGCGGATCTTGCCCAGGCGCTCAAGGCGGAGCCGCGGCTCGCGGCGAGCGCCCCCGCCGAATCTGGCGCCGGCGCTCTGGTGGAAGCGGAGGACGCCGGCGCTCTGCTGGAAGCCGAGGACGACGGCGATTGAGCCGGCTTGCGCGGGTGCAAGAGCGCGGGCCGCGGATGCCTGAGCTTGCCGTTCCGCGCGCGCTCGTCGAGCAAGAACAGCGCGCGCTCGCCCAGCCGATCCCACAGCCCGGAGAGCTCCTCGACCGCGCACGAGGGCGCGCGCACGCTTCTTGCCGTCATGTCCTCGACCTCGACGGCAAGCGCGGTCATGCGATCCTCGTCGAGAATCCCGGCCTTCACGATGGTCTCAAGCGCGCCATGGGTCGCGGCGACGGCGTCTTTCCATTGCGCGGGATCGACCCCGGGCGGGTTCAGGCTCAGGAGCGGGTCGAGCGCGGGCACCACGCGCGTCATGCCGATCGCCCTGCGCACGCGGTACTGCGCCTTCCAGCGATCGAAAAAGTAGAGCAGAATCGCGGCAACCACCAGCGTGGCGACCGCACCCGCGACCACAAACCGACGGCCGGATATTCCGCCCCGCAAGGTCCGCGCCCCCGAGCCGATCTCGGCCCGGGGATCGCGTCTCAGCCGCCGGCTGCCGCTCGCTTCCGGAAGATGACGGCCGTTCCCGAGCGCCATGCTAGCCCTCGATCCGCGCACCCGCCGCCTTCAAGACCTCAAGCTGCGTCTTCTTCGCCGTGTCTGACAGCGGATTCCCCGCCAGGTAGACCCGCAGGTAAGGCGCGAACCGCTTCGATCCCGCGGCGTCGGCCTTCGCGGCCTCGGCAAACGCGCCTAGCTCCTTGATCTGGTTCCGTTCGATCATCAGGATCCGCAGCTCCGTTTGCTTCGCCAGCGGAGTGAGGTCTTCAATCTTGTTGTCACGCAGGTTGAGCACCCCCAGGCGCGTGACCCGGGCGAGCGGCCCCAGATCCTTGATCTGGTTCTTTTCGAGCGAGAGCGAAGCCAGCTTCACAAGCCCGGCCAGGGGGGCAAGATCCTTGATCGCGTTGCCGTTGGCTTCAAGCGCGGCGAGTGCGTCCAGCCCCTTGAGCGGATCCAGGCTCTCGACCTGATTACCCGAGATCACCAGATACTGGAGTCCCCTGTCGCTCGCGAGCGGGGCAAGGTCCTTGATCTTGTTTTGCGCCAGGTCGAGCGATTCCAGGCTGGGCAGATCCTTGAGCGGCTTGAGGTCTGAGATTTCGTTGCGGTCGAGCTTGATGAGCGAGAGGTTTTTGCACTTTTCCAGACCGGTGAGATCCTTGATGCCCTTCGCGGGGGCCTCGAGAAAGTACAGGTCGAGCAGTTTCTCGTCGCTGAGTTCGGTTTTGGGGTCGACCTTGAGCGCGAGGCGGACCGCGGACTCGAGATTTTTGTCAGGGAATGGGGACGCGGCGTCGGCGGAGCGATCGATCGCGCCCAGGAACAGGACCGCCGCGGCGAGCAGCATTCGGCTTGGAGAGGTCATCATGCGTCGGTCTCACGAGCTGGGGAGAAAATCGGCCCGGGCACTGGACGTCCGGGCGCGTGGTGGCAAAGACTTTAAGATACGAATTCGCGGCGTCCGGGACCAGTCCCGATCGCGCAGCGCGGGTTCGCGGCGTGATTTCCGTGGGGACGAAAGACATGGCGGATGAGAATGCCGAGCGGTCGCAACCGCTTGTGATCGACGTGACGGAAGAAAACTTTGAGCGTGACGTGATTGAGCGTTCGAAGGAGGTTCCGGTCGTCGTGGATTTCTGGGCGGCGTGGTGTGGTCCATGCCGGATGCTGGGGCCTGTGCTCGAGAAGCTGGCGGCGGAATATGGCGGCCGGTTTGTGCTGGCGAAGGTGGACACGGAGCGGGCCTCGGAACTGGCGGCGGCGTTTGGGGTGCGCTCGATTCCCGCGGTCTACGGTTTCCACGGCGGGGTGGTGGTGGACGGCTTCGTGGGCGTGTTGCCGGAGCAGACGATCCGGGGCTGGCTGGACCGGCTGATGCCGTCGCCCGCGGAGGTCATTGCGGCCGAGGCGAAGGGGCTCGAGTCCAGCGACCTGGACGCCGCGGCCGCGCGGTATCGCCTGGCGCTGGAGATGCAGGCGGATCTGGCGGCGGCCGAGCACGGGCTGGCGCGGATCGCGCTTGCGCGGGGGGCTCTCGACGAGGCGGCGGGGCGGGTTGCGGCGTGGGAGCGGCGCGGGTTTCTCGAGCCCGAGGAAGAACGCTTGAAGGCCGAGCTCACGCTCAAGCGCATGGCCGCGGGCGCGCCTGGCGCCGCCGCCGCCCGCGACGCCCTCGAGGCCAAACCTGGCGATCCAGCGCTCCGGCTCGCACTCGCCGATGCGCTCGCCGCCAACGGTGAGCACGCCGAGGCTCTCGCCATCGCCCTTGATCTCGTCGAAACCAGCAAGGGTAAAGTGCGCGACGACGCGCGCAAGACCATGGTCGCGGTCTTCCAGCTCCTGCACCCGGAATCCGAGCTGCTCGCCGACTTTCAGCGCAGGCTTTCGCTGGCACTTTCCGAGTGAACCAGCGCGCGCGCCCGCGTCAAGCATCTGTCGCAGGGGCGTCTTTCCAAGGCGCGCGCGCCAGGCTACGATGGGCAATTCCTTGAAGATGGCTGGCGCGAGGGATCGGATGACGGTCCCTCGACGCAGTTGCAAATCGACCGCAGCCTGGATTCATTCGACGACGAGGAGCGACACACGGCGATGAATATGCGATGGATCACTCAATCGGCCGCGGGCGCCTGCGCTTGCCTGCTCGCGTTCACAGGCGCCTGGGCAGCCGCCGCCTCCGCCCCACAGGATGCGCAGGAAGCCAAAATCCGCGACTCAGTCGTGAAAATCTCGGCCACCATGCGCTTTCCCGACCTCACACACCCCTGGACCAAGCAAAACCCCCAGGAAGCCAGCGGCACGGGCGTGGTCATCGACGGCAAACGCATCCTCACCAACGCCCACGTGGTGCTTTACGCCAGCCAGCTCTTCGTGGAAAGCCAGGAATCGAGCGACAAGATCCCGGCCACCGTTGAAGCCGTCGCGCCCGGGATCGACCTGGCTGTGATCAAGCTCGACGACGAGTCGTTCTTCAACAAGCGGCCCCCCATCGTACGCAGCCACGACCTGCCCCAGATCAAGGATTCCGTGCTCGTTTATGGCTATCCGACCGGGGGTGCAACCCTGTCGGTGACCAAGGGCATCGTGTCGCGTATCGAGTTCACCGGCTATGGCGAGGGAACTTCCGGCCTGCGGATCCAGGTCGACGCCGCCATCAACCCGGGCAACAGCGGCGGGCCCGCGCTCATCGACGGCAAGATGGTCGGGCTCATCTTCAGCAAGCTGACCCAGGCCGACAACATCGGCTACATCATCCCAGCCGAGGAGATCGACCTCTTTCTCAAGGACGCCGCCGACGGCAACTACGACGGCAAACCCGCGCTCCACGACGCGCTCCAGACCCTGGAAAACGAAGCCCTTCGCGCCTATCTCGGGCTCGACAAGAAGGCCCAGGGCATGGTCGTGCACACCCCCGATCCCAGCGAGCCCAACACCCCGCTCAAACCCTTCGACCTGGTCTCCAGGATCGGCGGTCACGAGATCGACAACGTCGGGCTCGTCAAAATCAACGACAACCTGCGCGTGAATTTCAACTACTTCGTGCAAAAGGTGACGAAGGACGGCAAGACGCCGCTCGAGATCGTCCGCCAGGGCAAGACCATGAACGTCCAGGTGCCGGTCAAGCCCAGCCGGCCGTTCCTGATCCAGTCGCTGAAGGGGAAATACCCTTCGTACTTCATCTACGGCCCGCTCGTGTTCTCGACGGTGACGACGGAGTTCACGGCCGCGTTCGACCGCACCGGGCGGTTTTATTCAGCCCTTGCGCTCATGGAGAGCCCGCTTGCCACCCGCCGCGGGGACATGGTCAAGTTCCCGGGTGAGCAGCTTGTGGTCGTCTCGTCCTCGATGTTCCCGCACCGGCTCGGCAAGGGTTACGACAACCCATTTACCAAGGTCGTCAAGTCGATCAACGGCGTGCCCGTGAAGAACATCCGCCACATGGTCGAGCTCCTGCGCGACTCGAAGGAAAAGTTCACCCGCATCAGCTTCAACGACCAGATGTCGGAGACGATCGTCTTCAACCACCAGGAAGCGGTGAAGGCGACGGACGACATCCTCTCCGACAACGGGATTCGCCAGCAGGCATCCGAGGACCTGGCCGAGGTCTGGGGCAAGAAATCGAAGTAACGCGCCGATCACGCGGTTCGATCAAGCTGGGAGAGGTCCGCGCGTGGGGCCTCTCCCGTTTCGTTTGATGGGGCTGCGCATCACGGCGATTTCTGGCTGGGGCCATCGAAGGGCGGGGGCAGGAGCGTGTGCACGGACTCGACGATGCGGTCCTCGACCTCGGGGGCGAACCGCGCGGGCCGGCCGTAATAGACCATGGAGAAATCCGCCTCGTAGCCCCCCTCGCTCAGGACCCTGCGCGAGGGGATGTAGCACGGCACGTCATGCGCGTAGGCGGTGATCCAGAGCCGGTCCTGGCCGATTTCCCACTTGAGCCGGAGGGCGTAGTCAACGACGACCTCGCCGGCGAGGAACACCATGGCGAGCTGGTCGCCAAAGCGCCAGGTTGAGATGGTGTAGGGGACCGCCTGGGGCAAGGTTTCGCCGCGGTCGAGCTTCGCCAGCAAGGATTTCGCGAAGGCCCCTTGCGCGCCTGGTTTGGTTGCCAGGACCTTGAGCGTGTCGCGGCTGGGAGCTTTTTCGAGTGGGAGCTCGAGTCGCGCGAGCCCCGTTTCGAGCTTTGCGGGCAAGGGGATGAGGCTTCCCGACCGCGCGACCTGGTCGACCGCGTGGGCGAGCGCC
Organism: Planctomycetales bacterium; assembly: GCA_027451885.1. Classification (GTDB taxonomy): domain Bacteria; phylum Planctomycetota; class Planctomycetia; order Isosphaerales; family Isosphaeraceae; genus JAKBAP01. The sequence goes on along the minus strand of DAIDHX010000085.1, from coordinate 10,267 downwards.
TGGCCGTGGGCGCGGGCGTCCTCGAGATTTCGCCTGGGCTCGGGGTTGGCATCCGCGCCACAGCCGATGGTGACGATCGCGGTTGCGCCCGGGTAGAGCTTTGCGATCTCGGCGCGGGCGAAGCCGGCCCACTCCGCGCAGATCTGGTTGAACTCGCCGCCGAGCGTGGTGCAGTGGCAGGCGTAATTCGCCAGGATGGCCCGGGGTCGCCCCTGGGGGTCGCGGGCGACGAGCACGGGCACGCTGGGGTCGGTGGGCCCGCTGGGATTGACGCCGAAGCCGGTCCACTTGCCGTTCTTGAGCACGCGGCGATTGGCGGTGAAGTGCGCCTGTCCCTTGCCCCAGGCGAGTGTGGCGGGCGCGCGGGCGGCCAGGGCGTCGAGCGCCACCTTCTCGATCGCGTTCGCGAGTTCCGTTGTATAGCGCGCAAGGTGCGCGCGCTCCGCCGCGGTGATGCCGCCGCCGAAGATGAATTCCAGCGTTCCTGAGAGCCCGGGCGCGCAGTGCGTGTGGGTTGAGCAGACCACGAACCGCGCGCGCTTGAGCCCCGCTTTCTTCTCGAGCCTGGCCGCCACGTCTTCGACCACCTCCCGGCCCACGCCGCAGTTGTCGACGGCCACGAGCACGGCCGGCCCGGGCCCGTCGTCGCCGCCGATCGCAAGCGCCTCCGCCTCGAGCCGGCTCGCCACCCCCTCGGACTCCGCGCGGCGGCTCTCATACCCCACCATGCGCACGGGGTACGACGGCGTGACGTCGACCCGCGCCACTCCCACCGGCGTGGTCTCCGCCCCCTCGGCCCCGAGCGCTGCCTGCGCCCCGAACGCACCCAGCCATCCCCACGCCACGCCCACGAGCACGATGCGCTTCATCCCAACCTCCTGCCTCAGTAACGCCAGCTTGTCACATCCGCGCCCGCGGGTGCGGTTTTCAGCAAACGATCCACAATCTTCTGCGCATACATCTGATGGTATCTCAGGCGTGAAAGCGCGTTCGGGCGTGTGGGATCGCCGTTCCAGCAGTGCTCCGCGCGGTCGCCGTAGAGCACCTCGCCGCCGTAGGGGGGATTGCGGGTCCCCTTCAGAAAGATCTCCGTCAGGTAGACGGCGTTGTTGAGATAGAAGCTGTCCATGTCGCCGACGTAGATGTTGATCTTGCCGGCGAGATCGGGGCCGATCTTGCCCCAGTCGCGCTCCATGATGGCCCTGAGGTCGTAATGTTCGCGCCAGTACTCGGCGACCTTGTGGTCGATCGCGCCGGTGCGCTTGTCGAAGATGCGCCTGGGATAGCCGTCGGGTCCAACCGGGGAATAGACCGCTTCCCAGATATCCCACTGGCCGCCGGAGCGGCTTTTATCGCCCAGCACGAGCTCGAGCCGGTTGGCGTCCTCGACCGTCGCGGCAATTTGCCCCAGGTAATTCCGCGTGCCCGGGCGCTTGACCTTGTGCCACGGCCCGCCTTCGTAGTACGCGTTCTGGTCCTTGTAGATGTCGAACACCGTGTAGGCGCGGAAGTCGATCGGGTCCGGGCAGGCGGCGAAGCAGCCGTTGTATTCCCGGGGATAGAGCACCTGCACGGCGAGCGCTTCCCAGCCGCCGGTCGAGCCGCCATACACGAACCGGGCCCAGCCCGAGCCCAGGCAGCGGTATTTTTTCTCGAGGTAGGGGATGAGCTCGTAGGTGCTCGCGTCGCCGTAGGGGCCCAGGTTTTGCGAATTCACCGCGTAGGAATCGTCGTAATACGGGTTCGCGTGCTGGATCTCGATGATCACCATGCGGGGGTAGTTGGGCCCGGTCCATTCGCGATAAAACTGGTAAGCATATTCTTGAGTAATTCGATTGTAGCCTTCGAGGTGGAACCGCTCGTTATGGTCGGGCTTGAGGTTGGGATCGGGCGGTTCCTCGCGGAAGCCGCCGAAGGTCTGGGGAAAGTGCCCGTGGAAGATCGCGAGCGGATAGCGCGCGCTCGGGTGCGAATCGAAGCCCTCGGGAATGAGCACGTGCGCCCCCAGGAACATCGGCCGGCCCCAGAACTTCGTGAGCAGCTTGCTCTGGATTTTTTCGTGCTTGATGTAGCGGGTGGTGGGGGGGTCGGGGATGGGCGGGATGACCTGGTCGAGCGTGATTTTGAGCGTGGCGGTTGCGCCCTCTGCGCGTGTGATGGTCATGGGGGCGGGTTTTGAGATCAGGTTGCCGGGCGCGCGGTTCCATTGCTGGCCCTCGCCGCGATCCATCGGCAGTTTCACGGTGTGCCCGTCCGCGCGGTGGAACGTCTCGTACCGGTGGAGCACGGCCTGGACGTGATAGGTCCCCGCGGGCACGAGGTCGAGGCTGGCGAGCGGGAAGCCGTCGGCCCTGGCGTCGAGAACAACCTCCGCGCCGGGCTTCATGCCCTCGACGTTCACGCCGAAGATCTGCTGGGTTTTCGGGTTGTCGCGCACCTGGAAGCGCGGCTCTCCCACGGAGTCGGTGGAGAGGATCACGAGCAAGCGGCCGTCGATCGGTGTCGTGCTTTGGTCCTTGCCGAACGAGACTCGCACCTCGAGCTTCCCAGCCTGCGCGGCCGCGGCGATCGCGGGCGATGCGCCTGTGGCGCTCACGAGAAAGACGGCTGCAAGCCACCCTGTTCTGGGCAGAATCCTGGCGCGGGCGGGATGCATGGGGTGAAGCTCCTCGATACGGCGGGGGGTTGAGCCTGGCTGGAATCACATTTTGACGCCCGGGCACGCGCACCGCCAGGGGGCGCGCCCGCGGATCGAGCGCCCGGTCCGCCGCGGCAAACGGCATCCGTTCCGCGTGCACGTTTGCAAGCGAGGGCTGGGTATCGTAGTCTAGCGCGATTCCAGCCTGGCCAGGCATGACGACGCGCTCGAGGGATCGCCGGATGGGTTTTCGGATCGCCAGTCTCTTTCGCCGCAAGGACATCACGCGCCTTCTGGGAGAAATGGACGGAGGCGAGCGGCTGCATCGCAAGCTGGGCCCCGTTGCGCTCACAAGCCTTGGCGTGGGTGCGACGATTGGCACGGGGCTTTACGTTCAGACGGGCTTCGTGGCGCACGAGTTCGCTGGGCCGTCGCTGATCCTTTCGTTTCTGATCGCGGCCATCGGGTGCGGGTTCGCTGCGCTTTGCTATTCCGAGCTGGCAAGCATGGTCCCCGTGGCCGGCAGCGCCTACACCTACGCCTACGCCACGCTCGGCGAGCTTCTGGCCTGGATCATCGGCTGGGACCTGATCCTCGAATACGCGATCGGCTCGAGCGTGGTCGCCTCGGGCTGGTCGAATTACTTCGAGGCATTCCTGCGCGGGGTGTTCCACATCGAGCTCGACCCGCGCCTGCGCTCCGCGCCCTGGGATTATCACATGGCCACCGCCTCGTTCACGCAGAAGATCGTGAACCTGCCCGGCGGCGGCACGGGCATGGCCTGGTTCGACCTCCCCGCCGTGATCATCGTCGCGCTCGTGACCATCATTCTCGTGGTGGGCATTCGGGAAAGCGCAGGGTTCAACGCCGCGATGGTGCTCCTCAATATCGGCGTGATCGTGACCGTGGTCATGATCGGCAGCACTTATGTTGACTCGTCCAACTGGCAGCCGTTTTTTCACGAGTCCAAGGGCGTTCGCGGGGTGACGGAGGGGGCGGGGCGGATCTTCTTCGCCTATATTGGCTTTGACTCCATTTCGACCCATGCCGAGGAAGCCAGGCATCCCCAGCGCGACCTTGCGATCGGCATCATGGCAGCGCTTTTGATCTGCACGATCCTCTACGTGGCCGTGGCCGCGGTGCTCACGGGGATGGTTCCCTACGGCCTGATCGACGTCGACGCCCCTCTGTCGAGCGCGCTTGCGAGCAAGGGTCTGCGGTTCGCGGGGGGGTTGATCACGCTGGGCATCCTGGCCGGCATGACGAGCTCGCTGCTGGTGGGCAACCTGAGCCAGCCGCGGATCCTGCTCGCCATGTCGCGCGACGGACTACTACCCCCCGGCCTTTTCGCCGCGATCCATCCGCGGTTCAAAACGCCGTGGAAATCGACGATCCTGGTCGGCCTGGGCGTCGCGCTCGCCGCCGCGCTCGCCCCGCTCAATTTCCTCGCCGACCTCGTGAGCATGGGCACGCTCTTCGCCTTCGTGATCGTGTCGGCCGCGGTGTGGATCCTGCGGATCACAAACCCCGAAGCCCCGCGCCCGTTCCGCGCTCCCTGGGTGCCGTTCGTGGCCACGATGGGCATCCTCGTGAACGGCGGCATGATGTTCTCGCTCGGGCCCGAGAACTGGCTCCGGCTCCTGGTCTGGCTCGTGATCGGGCTGGTGATTTACTTCGGATATGGGCGCAGAAGATCCGCCCTGGCACGCGAGGCCGCGGCCTGAGCACTGGCGTTCAGCCGGTCTCTTCCTCGGGTGCGAACCCGCGGCGCATGGTGTTCTCGGCGACCGAGCGGGTGAAGAGGAACTCGCCCAGGTAATCCGACCCGCCGGCCTTATTGCACCCACGGGCTAGGCGCACACATGCGCCACTCCGGGCGACTCAGGGGCCGCGCCGAATTGAGCCTTGGAGAGTTTTTCTTGTTGACTCGGGACATTCCCGATGTTACTGATGAATTTAGGTTCAGACATCCGTGCGTGCCCATAAGTGCCCAAATCTGCCTTTTCAGAGCATGAAAGCGGCAACATGCGTAACTTCTCCACGAGAAGGTCTCGCACTCTTGGTTGCCCAACGATTGAAGCTCTCGAGCCGCGGGCGCCGGCATCGAGTCTCGTGGATTTCGCCTGGCCCATCGCGGGGGGGGACGCTAGGGCTTTCCCAGGCGCGGGATTTCCGCGGGAGCGATGATGGCGGTCCGGCGGCGGTGGAGGTGGTTGGACGTGTCGTGACGGGCGTGCGACCCTCCACGCTGAACGCCCGCTTGAGGCGAGATCTTCCCCGCGATTCGAGGACGCCCGAGGTGGAGGACGACGCTCAAAAGCCTCGCGCGCAGGCAACCTCCTCGATCGCTCTTGGCGATCATGGCTCGCAGGACTTACCCTCGTTGAGAGGATCGGGATCGTCCTGGAATCCGACCAAGCCGTTTTTCAGGGGTAATTCAAACCCATTGCTCCGCGCGGTCTCCGCTCCCTTGAGTGACGGGGCGATCGTGCCGGCGCCAAAACCGGGCGTCGTCGCGTCCCAATCGGGATCGGGAAGGATTCTTAAGGCCCGAAACGCTGAGAGCGCCCAGGTCGCCCTCGGTGCCGCGGTTCTGGGAAATGCAGTTGCGAACTCCGTTATTGCCGGAGCGTTGCAATCTGGCCTCTCGAGGTCGGCTGGGAGCGGCCCTATCTCCGGCGCTCACGAACCGGTTGTCGCTCACCCGCAGGCGGGCGGGCCAGGAGGGGGAGGCAACACGCCCGATTTGCCGCCAATCCTGCAAATCACGAGCTCCTTTCCGATGACGAATCCTTCGCCTGGCCAATACGTCATCGAGACCCCGGTCGCGGTCGGCACGGTCATGAATATCATCGCGTTAACCCCCTACCAATCTCAAGCCGGGGCCATCGATTCGTATGGTTGGCAAGGCGGCTCAAGCTTTTCTTATTATTTCAACAGCCCCCTAAGCCAGCCTGCACCCTCCGGTCCAACCATCCCGTCTGGAGCCCAGGCGTTCCCGACCTGGGTGAACACGACGGCAGCATTTGGAACCGTGCCGCCTCAGAAGGGGCCCTGATATCCATGGCAAAAGAACAAGGTCGGATTCTCACGAGGCAGTCGGCTCCCCTGGATGCAGCGATCACAGTCTTATTACTGTGGATCAACGTATCTGCATCCGTCACAGTAAGCGAGTGGCTGTCGTCCGGGAGCCCCACGACTGGCGTTCCTTGGACCATGCCTCACGCTCCCGGATCGTTGCTCCGCGGCTCCCATGGCCTGGATTGGGTCTATAGCCCAGGGGAGCAGAGCCGGTTGCGGTCAGACCCTTTGATCGAAGAGTTCCATGGGCTTAAGCGCCATCAGGCGCCTGGCCTGATCCAGTGCTTTTCGCCCCTTGTCATCAGTCTATCCCTGAGCGTGCTGGTGGTATTGTCACGCGGAAACCCTCCGGCGAATCCCGGTTTTGCCGCGTATCTCCTCGGAACGCCGGAAACCGAGCCAGGATGGCGCTCGTTCTCGCTGACGCGGTATTGCCTGACCAGGATGCCCCCTCTGATCGCCTTATTCCTGGCATCACTGGCGTATCGGCCGCCCGTCAGGGACTCGGAAATCATGCTGAATCGAGGGCCACAAATCGCGAGAGATTGGCCTCCCTCCTTTCAGACGCTCTTCGGAGGGAAACCCCGGACCATCACGATCCGCGTCGACGGTCGAACAACCGTCTCGCGGGCCTGCGAGGTCAGGTGTGAACCCGAGTCATTACTAAATCGGCTTCCTCGAGGCCGATATTCTCAAAGTCCTCCCCTCGGTTCAAAACAGACTGGGGTTGCACCGCCCGCTCGAGAGGCGGAATACGACATGGAGGAAGCGACGATTGAATACGGTTGGGACGACTCGATCGTCACTTATGGAGGCACGTATGATCACAAACTTTCGCAGCCCTTTGTGATCCGCAATCCCTCCCGGTCGGCTTTTGAAATCTGGTGGCCGACGCTGGTTGCGGTCCTCGCGACAGGATTTGTGGCCCTCGACCTTGGCTTGCGGCTGCTCGCAGCGCGGCGGGCCAGGCGAAGCGCAGGTTTCTAATGTTCGGCGCGAGTGTGGCGCAGGCTTGATGTCGACTAGTCGTCGCGCCACCTGGAGTGCGGGCATTCGGAACGTCCGGCTCGTCGGAAGGCTCGCCCTCGCTGACGCCGCCGCGCAGGATTGTGAACCGGCTCAGCCCGTTTCCTCGTCGGGTGCGAACCCGCGGCGCATGGTGTTCTCGGCGACCGAGCGGGTGAAGAGGAACTCGCCCAGGTAATCCGACCCGCCGGCCTTGCTGCCCATGCCCGAGAGCTTGAAGCCGCCGAACGGCTGGCGGTCCACGAGGGCGCCTGTGATGCCGCGGTTGATGTAGAGGTTGCCCACGCGGAAGTCGCGGGTAACGCGGGCGATGTTGGCGGGACTGCGCGAGTAGAGCCCGCCCGTGAGGGCGTAGGGCGTGCAGCCGGCGATTTCGAGCGCATGGTCCAAGTCGCGGGCCCTGAGCACGGCGAGCACGGGGCCGAAGATTTCTTCCTGGGCGAGTCGAGCCTGGGGGTCCACGTCGGCGACGATCGTGGGGCCGACGTAGAACCCGCGATCGGCGATGGCGCTCACATCGCCCTGGAAGACGATGCGGCCCTCGCGCGCAGCCAGGCGCTGATATGCGAGCACGCGGGCCCGGGCCTCGGCGTCGATCACCGGGCAGACGAGCGTTTGCGGGTCCTCCGCCGGGCCGATCTTGCACGACCGCGCTGCCTCCACCAGCCGTGCCAGGAACGCGTCGTGAAGATCCTCCAGCACAATCACCCGCGAGCACGCCGAGCACTTCTGGCCGGAATAGCCAAAGGCGCTTTGGATCACGCCCACGACGGCCTCGTCGAGATCGGCGTCGTCGTCCACGATGATCGCGTTCTTGCCCCCCATCTCGGCGATGACGCGCTTGACGTGGTCCTGCCCCGGCTTGACCTCCGCGGCCTGGCGATTGATGGCAAGGCCGACAGCGCGCGAGCCGGTGAACGAGATGATGTCGACGCCGGGCTCGTCGACGAGCGCCTGGCCGACCTCCTCGCCGATGCCGGGCACGAAGCTGAGCACGCCTTCGGGCAGGCCCGCTTCCTTCAGGATCTCCACGAGCCGCCAGGCGATCACGGTCGACTGCTCGGCGGGCTTCAGGATCACGGTGTTGCCGGCGACGAGCGCGGCGGTGGTCATGCCGCAGGGGATGGCGAGCGGAAAGTTCCACGGCGGGATGATCACGGCCACCCCGCGCGGGATGCGCGTGATCGTGTTGGTTTCGCCCGGCGCGTCGCGCTGGGCGGGCTCGGCCAGGCGAATCATCTCGCGGCCGTAGAATTCGCAGAAGTCGATCGCCTCGGCGATGTCGCCGTCGGCCTCGGCCCAGGGCTTGCCGCAGTCGTAGACTTCCCACGCCATGAGCTCGAAGCGTCTACCGCGCATGATTTCCGCCGCGCGGAACAGCACCGCCGCGCGGTCGTGCGGGGGCGTGGCGGACCAGGCGGGGAACGCGCCTCGGGCCGTCGCGACCGCGGCGTGCGCATGCTCAATGGCCGCGAGCCGCACCCGGCCGACGATCCGCGACGACTGGCTGGGATCAAGCGAATCGAGCCGGGCAAGTTCTCCCTCGACGTACCGCCCGCCGATCCACGGCCGGTATTCCATGCCAAGCTGACCGCGCACCGTCTCGAGCGCCCGCAGCATCGCCTGGCGGTTTTCCGCACGCGCGAAATCGGTCGGCGGCTCGTTGCGGAACGGGCCGGGCGCGGCCTGACCGTCCGCGATGGTCGGTGCGCTCGCCACGCGGCGGGTGCGTGCCAGAATCATGCCGGTCTCCTCGGGATCGCGCAGCAGCTCCTCGACCGAGCCGCGCGCAGTGAAGCTTGCCTTCAGGAACGAATCGTTCGACGTGTTCTCAAGCAGCCTGCGCACAAGGTAAGCCATCCCCGGCAGCACTGCGCCATAGGGGGTATAAACCCGCACCCGCTCGCCCCGCGCCACGAGCGCGTGCTGGATCACGTCACCCATGCCGTGCAGCGTCTGGATCTCGTAGGCCGAGGGATCGAGCCCGCGCGCCTCGGCCGCGGCGATCGCGTGCGCGAGGCTGCGGATGTTGTGGCTGCCAAAGGCCGGGCGCAGGTGCTCGTGGTGATCGATCAGGAAGCGTGTACAGCGCTCGTAGGCATGATCCGACTGCCACTTCTGGGTGTAGACGGGCACGGGCCAGCCGATTCGCCTGGACGTGGCGACTTCATAATCCCAGTACGCCCCCTTCACGAGCCGGATCGTGATCGGCGCCCCGCGTTTTCGCACCCAGTCGAGCAGGGCGGCGAGCTCGGCCTCGGCCTCGGGCTGATACGCCTGCACCACGATGCCCACGTCGGCCCAGTCACGGAATTCCGGCTCGGCGAGCACGCGCATGAAGATGTCATACGTGAGCGCCCGGCAGGTATATTGCTCCATATCGAAGTGAACATATGATCCACGATCGCGTGCTTTCGCCAGGATTGGCCGCAGCCGGCTGACGACGTGCTCGAAGCTGGCCTCGGCGTGGATGGGCTCGAAGTGCGCTGCGAGGCTTGAGAGCTTGAGCGACAGGTTCACGCGCGGGATGGGCCCGTGCGAGTCGCGGTCGATGAGCGGGATCTCGGGCAGGGGGGCGAGCGTGTTTGAGAGGCCGGCGAGCAGGTTGAGGCAGGTTTCGGCGTAGACGTCGGCCTCGGCCTCGCTGATGACGGCCTCGCCGAGCAGATCCGCGGTGAAGGCGAGTTTCCTGGCGCGGAGGGCGAGCACGGTTTTGGCGGCCTCGGCGGGGGTTGCGCCTGCGATGAAGCGGCTGGCCATGAGCCCGGCGGCGAACCGTGCCGCCGCGGCCAGCCACTCGCTGCGCGTGCTGCCCGGGGGCGCCTGGGCGACCGCAAGCGCCAGCCACGCGGGCGTGGCCGGTCCCGCTTCCGCCAGGTATTCGGCGAGATGCCTGCGCACCGACTCGGTGCTTTTCAAGGTCGGAAGCGCGTCGATGAAGCGAAAGAGCTGCACGCGCACCAGCGGATCGGCCAGCGTTGAGGCAATGAAGCGCGACTCCCACCACGCGCGCTGCCACGGCCCTGGTCCGTGGCCGATGCGATTGAGGAGCTCAAAGCCAATTTCCCGGGTGCGGGCTTCAAGACCTGGCTTCGCCCTGGCGCCTGGGTGGGACTGCCCGGTGGCCTCACGCCAATCCGATTTGCCGTTTTGTGGACCGTCAGCCGTTTCGGAGTCCGTGTTCGAACCGATGGACGTCACGCCCAGCGCCTTTCCACTCAGAAGCCTGAACCTCGAGGGCGCCCAGCCGAGCGGAAGCCCCATTGAGGCGACGCCCGTATTATAACCACACGCTTCGAACCGATTGCAGCGGCAATGGGCGCGATTCAGGCCAGCAGCTCGGGGATGGGCTTGCCCTGGCAGAGCTTGATCGGCCGGCCGGTCACGGGGGCGAGGTTCTCCTTGCCGGGGTCGATGCCCAGGCCCCTGAGCACCGTGGCGTGCACGTCCTCGATCGAAACGGGCCGAGCAGGGTCTTTCTGGCCTTCCGGATCGGTTTCGCCCAGCGCGAGGCCGCCGCGC
>DAIDHX010000084.1 GCA_027451885.1 Planctomycetales bacterium | reverse complement strand
TCGTTTCACCAGCACGGGGAGTCTCCGCCGGTTTACTTTGAGGCCGCGGCGGCCATCATGACGCTTGTGCTTCTGGGCCAGGTGCTCGAGCTTCGCGCCCGCGGCCGCACTCGTGCTGCGCTCAGGGAGTTGATCGGGCTTGCCCCCAAGACCGCGCGCAGAATCGCGGAATCGGGCGCGGAGGACGACGTGCCGATTGAGCATGTCGCTGCTGGCGATCGCCTGCGCGTGCGCCCGGGCGAGCGAGTGCCGGTCGACGGCGTGGTGGTTCAAGGATCGAGCTCGGTTGATGAGTCGATGGTGACCGGCGAGCCAATCGCCGTCGAGAAGAACGCGGGCGATTCGGTCGTGGGGGGCACGATCAACGGCGCGGGGGGCTTTGTGATGCGCGCAGAGCGTGTGGGCAGCGAAACGATGCTGGCCCGGATCGTCGCGCTTGTCAGCGAAGCCCAGCGCACGCGTGCGCCCATTCAGCGTGTGGCGGACGTGGTTGCGAGCTACTTCACGCCGTTTGTGATCGCGGTTGCGGTGTTCACGTTCCTGGTCTGGGCTTTTGTGGGTCCTGAGCCCCGGCTCGCCGGCGGGCTCTACTGCGCGACGTCGGTGCTCATCATCGCCTGCCCTTGCGCGCTTGGGCTGGCGACGCCGATGTCGATCATGGTGGGGGCGGGGCGGGGCGCAAAGGCCGGCGTGCTGATCCAGAACGCCGTTGCACTCGAGCGCATGGAAAAGGTCGACACGCTCGTGGTCGACAAGACGGGTACGCTCACCGAGGGCAAGGCCAGGCTCGAGACGATCGAGCCGGCCGGGGATTATTCGAGTGACGAATTGCTGCGACTTGCCGCGGGGCTTGAGCAGGCGAGCGAGCATCCGCTGGCTGCGGCGATAGTCACGCACGCACGCGGGCGCGGGCTCGTGATCACCGCCGCGGAACAGTTCCAGGCGAAGCCGGGGCTGGGGCTCCAGGGCGTGGTCGAAGGGCGATCGATCGCGATCGGTAATCCCCGATTTCTCGAGGTTCTTGGACATCCGCTCGGCGATCGTGAGACGCGGGTGAACGCCTTGCGTGCCGAGGGTCAAACAGTCGTCGGTGTCATTGTGGACGGAACGTTGGCTGGGATTCTGGGCGTGATTGATCCCGTGAAGAGCTCCGCGCCCGCCGCGATCGAGCGTCTCAAGCGTGACGGTCTGCGCATCGTGATGATCACGGGCGATAGCGAGGCCGCGGCCCGAGCGGTTGCGTTGCGGCTGGGGATCACAGAGGTGCGGGCGGAGACCCTGCCAGAGGAGAAAGAGGCAGCCGTGCGGGCAATTCAAGGCGAGGGCCGAGTGGTGGCGATGGCCGGTGATGGCGTGAACGACGCCCCCGCGCTCGCGCGTGCCGATGTTGGCATCGCCATGGGCGCAGGGACCGACGTCGCCATGAAGAGCGCGGGGATCACGCTCGTGAAGGGAGACCTGGGCGGTATCGTTCGCGCCCGCGTGCTCTCGCACGCCACCATGCGGAACATCCGCCAAAATCTGGCCTTCGCTTTCCTCTACAACCTCCTCGGCGTGCCGATCGCCGCCGGCGTGCTCTACCCGATCACGGGGCTCCTCCTGAGCCCCATGATCGCAAGCGCGGCCATGACATTCAGCTCCGTCTCTGTCATCACCAACGCCCTACGCCTCAGGCACGCAGAGCTTTAGCCAGGCGCCGATCAGGCCAGGCCTATTCGGGCTTGCCCACGAGCTCCGGCAGCCGATTCCCGCCGAATCCCACATTGGAGCGGCCGCTCGCATGCAGCGATCCATCCTTCATTTTAAGTTCAAACGTAACTGTGAACGGCGTCTCGACGTAGCAGATTTTCGCCGTGAAGGTGTCGGCGTCGGTCCATGCGCCCGAGGCCGCGACCGGCTGTTCGGCATGCGTCATGGTCGAGACGTATCGCCCCTTGGCCCATGCCCCTCGCGGGCACGTGATCTTGTACTCCGCGCCCGCGACGCGGGCGGTGATCGTCGTCGCCTCGCCACCATTGGCCGCGGCGAGCGTGATCGACTCGAGCTTGCGGGGGTTATCCGGGAAAACGAACTTCTTGCCGAGCGCGCCGGCCGCGGGTGCGCCCGAGCCTTCTTGCGGCGGCAGCGTGAGGTGCTCGAGCGTGGCTGCGAGCTTCTTGCGTGCCTCGTCGTCGGCCGCGAGCGCCCGCGGCTTGATCCCGGGCAGAAGCTTGTCCCAGACGAGATTGAGCACGCGCTGCATGTCCCCGGTACCGCTCGTGATCGCCAGCACCGCGTCCTGACGCGGCAGCACAATGCAGTACTGGCCAAAGGCGCCGTCGCCCCGATAGGCGCCGTGGCGGCAGCGCCAAAACTGGTAGCCGTAACCCTGGTCCCAGTCGCTTTTGGGATTACTGCCGTTCGATGTCTGCCGCGCCGTCGCTTCACGAACCCACCCGGCCGGGACAAGCTGCTTGCCGCCCCACTTGCCCTGGGAGAGATAAAGCTGGCCGAACTTCGCGATATCCTCGGTGCGCACGCTCAGGCCGTAGCCCCCCGTGGCGATTCCCTGCGGGCTCATTTCCCACGTTGGATCCTCGATGCCGAGCGGCTCGAACAGCCGCGGGCGCAGGTAGTCAAGCACGGTCTGCCCCGTCGCCTTCTGCACAATCGCAGAAAGCATGTATGTCCCAGTTGTGTTGTACAGGAAGTGCGTGCCCGGCTTGAACGGCACGGGATGCGCAAGGAACGACTTCGTCCAGGGCTCCTTGTCCGTGCGTGCCGGCTCGGTTTGCTGGCCGGTGTTCATCCGCAACAGGTCGCGCACGCGCATCGACTTCAGATTCGCGCTCGGGTTACTGGGCGCATCATCGGGAAAGAACTTGAGCACCTCGTCGTTCAGGCTGAGCTTCTTCTCGGCGATCGCCAGCCCCACCGCGGTCGAGGTAAAGCTCTTGGACAGCGAGTAGAGCTGATGCCTGGTTTCGGGCGCGTAGGGCGTCCACCATCCCGCCGACACCACCTTGCCGTGCCGCACGAGCATAAAACTATGCATTGAATTGACCGACTTGTCAGCCGCGAGGACGAAGTCCAGAATCGCGGCGGACGACACGCCCTGCTCTTCGGGCGTACTGCGCGGCAGGGCGCTCTGCGCGTCTTCAGCCGCGTGGCAAGAGGCGGCGATTCCAATCAACGTCACGGCCAGCAATGTTCTCATGGCGGGCATCCCTGGGTTTTTGAGGCTGGGAACGAACGAGTCTTGATTCTGAGTCGCTGGGCGACTGACCGCAAGCATTCGACCCCGCGGCTTTGGGTTTTGGCTGCCGCGGGGGAATGGCTGTCCCCACGCCCGGGATGCCGATTTCGCTCACGGGAGTACCGCTGCGCAGCCGCAAGCTAGCGGCGTGATAGAGTTCCTTCTTGGCGAGCCGAGCGGCGGGATCAAAGCGTACGAGGGCGGTTTGATGATAGAACCAGGCGGAATAGTCGCAGACCTGCGCCCAGCGTGTGGAATTGATCTCGAAGTGGGTGGCGCAGGCTTCGGGCGTGGCCGGCTCGAGGGTATGAGTCTCGCTCCAGCCGAAGGCGTGCGCCTGGTGGAGCTTTTGCAGGATCGCCTGCGCGAGGGTGGCGTAGCCGATGAGGGAGGGGTGGAACCCATCGCTGAAGAAGGCATCGCCCGCCTGATACCGTGGCCCGATCGAGCGAAACAGCGTTGGGCCGTCGATCAGAATCGCGTGGGGATGGCGAAGGGCGACCTCCCGATAGGCATCCTGGAACTGGGACATACAGCGCATGGGGAGGCCGTCGCAGTCACGCGCCGAGGTATAGTGCGCAGCGGCTGCGCGCGGATCACCCGCCTGCTCGAGCAGCCGCGCCATCCGATAGTGCGCTTCGGCGAAGCGCGGGAATTCACGCGTGATCGACTCGTAAGCCGCAAGCGCCCCGGTGGGATCGTTGGCCTCACGCGCCTGGGCGGCGGTAAACTCACGCGCGACGCGGGCGCGCTCGGAGGGCGAGGCGGCGGCGGGCAGGAACGAGCGATTGGGCTCGAAGTCGGCATCGTTGCCGGGCGGGATCACCAGCACCACAACCGCGCCAAGACCCTCCAGGTATGCCGTCATTGCTTCCAGTCGCACGCGAAAGTCATGCAGGCGCTGGGCGTATTCCGCCTCGGTATAGACAGGCACATCGACGAGCCGGCGGTCGCTTGTATGCGTGGGGGGCATGGACCGGCGGAGCAGCCCGACGGTCTCCTCGATCAGTCCGCAGACGCGGGAACCGGCGCGTGCCGCGCTCGTCCAGGTGGGCCTGGGCGGCGGCGTAAGATCGAGATAATGCCGCGCTCCATGACCCCAGTCGTAGCGCATCTGGAATTCGTTATGCCCTGCATACAGGATCGCGAGATCGGGCCTGCGCGACAGCGACTGAAGCAAGATATGCATCTGGTCAAGCTTCAGCCCTTCCCTGGCCTGGCTCTGCACGGCGAAGGTTCGCGCGGGGAGCGCTTCGCGCAGCTTCCAGGCGACGATTTCTCCCACGGAGAGCCAGTCGTGATACGGCACGCCCTTTGCGCTCGATTCGCCAATGACGAGGATGTCGACGGTGGAGTCTCCGGGCGGGTCGAGAAAGGCTGTACCAAGCACCGGGAAGGGAACGCGGACGCGTTCGAGCCGCGCCCCAGCAACGGCCTCGGAGAGCAAGACGCCAAGCGCGAGTGCGAAGGAGGCCGCTGCTCCGCGCGCGGCGAAGGCGCGCACCTTTGCGCCTCGCTTGCTCAGCACGAGCAGCAACAACACGCCCGCGAGAGTGAACGGAAGCGCGAGCAGAAACCAGACGTAACCCGCCTCGACCGCGAGCATGAAGGCAATGAGCGCGTGCGTCCGGGTCGATCGCGGCACGAGCGCGAGCGCGACGTCGGGCGCGGCAAGCGCAAGCGCGGCGGCAAGCGCGATCGCGGCCGCGGGCTTGAGCAAGCGCCCGTAGCGTCTCGTGCTGGTCGTGCGATCCCGCGCAGCGCCGCTCACGATCCCTGGGCCTGTGCGAGAACGCCGGGGCCGGCGGAGTCGGCCTCCGCGGCCAACGCAGCCGTCGGATGGCCGAAATCACCCTGATGCCGCCGCGGATGAAGCAACTTGGCGATAAGCCCTGTCCACCCCGTCTGGTGCGACGCGCCCACGCCGCGTCCCGTGTCACCGTGAAAATATTCGAAAAAGAGAATGTGATCACGGAAGTGAGGATCAGCCTGGAGCTTCTCCTCGTTGCCAAACACCGCCCTGCGGCCGTCCGCGCCGCGGAGAAAAATCTGGCAGATCCGCCGCGTGACTTCTTCCGCGGCCTCGTCGATCGTCATCAGCCGCCCCGAGCCAGTCGGACACTCGATCTTGAAGTCCTCGCCGTAGTAGTGGTGAAACTTTTGCATCGACTCGACGATCAGGTAATTCACCGGGAACCAGATCGGTCCGCGCCAGTTGGAATTCCCGCCAAAGAGCCGCGAGTCCGACTCGCCGGGCTGGTAGCTCACCACCCGGCTTTGACCATCGAGAGTGAAGACATAAGGCGCACGTTCATGCACTCTGGAAAGCGCGCGAATGCCATGGGGGGAAAGAAACTCGTTCTCATCCAGCATGCGCGCCAGGAGGCGCTTCATGCGATGCCCGCGCAGAAGCGAGAGCAGCCGCCGATCGCCCCGGCCTGGCTCATGCCAGCGCGAGACGAGCTGGGCGGCCTGCGGCCGATTGGTCAGATACCAGTTCACGCGCTCGGCGAATTCCGGCAGGGCCTCGAGCGTTTCGGGCTCAATCGTCTCGACGGCGAAAAGCGGGATCAAACCCACCAGCGACCGCACCTTGAGCTTGATCATCCTGCCGTCAGGCAGGTTGAGCTCGTCGTAGTAAAACTTGTCGTCATCGTCCCAGAGGCCGATGCCGCTATGGGCATCGCCCATGTTCGCCATCGCCTCGGCAATGCCCAGAAAATGCTCAAAGAACTTGGTCGCAACGTCCTGGTACACGGGATTATGAAGCGCGAGCTCGAGCGCGATCTTCATCAGGTTCAGCGAGTACAT
>DAIDHX010000083.1 GCA_027451885.1 Planctomycetales bacterium | reverse complement strand
GGACGACTTTATTCCCAAGCCGTACCTGCCTGACCAGATCTTCGCCGCGCTCGAACGGGCGCTTGCGAACGAACGGAGCGGCCGGTCGGACGCGGGCCGTGCGGTGCAGCCCGAGGAAGGACCTGGCCATGGTTGAGCTGCCAGGCGAGCCCGCGGGATCGCCTTCGAGCCTTCCTGCCGGCGACGTGACGGACGACGAACGTGCGTTCGTGCTGGCGTGCCTGGCCTGGCCGGAATGGCCTGATCATGGCGGGTTGCCCACACTGGGTGAAGCGCAGCGCGATTTTGAGATCAAAATCTGGAGCTGGATCGAGGCGGGTTGGCTCAAGCGTGCGAGTGCGATCTGGGCGTATGAAACCGAACGTGGTCAGGCGAGCGCCCAGGCGGCCCTGAACCGGCTGCGCGCGTTGCATGCGCAGGCGTCCCGGCTCGATCCAGCGCGGATCGACCCGAGCTGGCTGGTGCGCGGGTTGCGGGAAGAATCCGCGGCCGTGGCACGAACCGCGGTCGATTTCAGCCCGGAGCGCGTGCGCGGCCTGCTCGCAAGGGCGCTCGCCGGCCACGCCGCCGCCGAGCCTCGCCTGCATCCCCCCGCGCCCGAGGTCGCCGCCTGGGTCCGCTCCCTCTGGACCGAACGGCTCGTCGGCGGCCGCGCCGAAACCGAGCTCGATCCCCCAGAAATCGCCGCCCTCGCAGAGCTCTCTCGCCGGAGCACGCTCCGACTCTGCCGCCTCTGGGGATTCGCCAAGCTCGCGCTGGCAGGCGCCCTGACACCCCGCAGACGCCCACGCAAGGTCCAGGCGGCTCGCGCTGCCTGGATCGCAACCCAGACCATGCAGGCCCCCGAGTCTCTCCGCGATATGGCCCGCGCAGACCTCAAGGAGCTCCTCCGCCAAAACCCAAAACCACGCGCCTTGCCGCACCTGCTTGGCGCGCAAGGGCTCGCTCGCTTGCTCAGGCATCATGATCCCTATCGCCTCCGCTGGGCGCTCCAGCATGTGCCGTACCCCATCGCCAAACACCTGCGATCCGCAATTCCACGCAAACTGGCCAGGGGAATCGCCGAACACGAAAGAACTCTCTTGAAATTGACCTGGATCAGACTCAATCTTGAGCATCGTATCAAGCATTCCTGGCCGGGTGAGTCCGCGCCAGCGGCCAGCGTTTGATCGCGCCGGGAGATCTCATGTCCACGAGCGTAAGCGATCGGGTGGAGACAGACCCCTTTGCGGGTCTTGCCACGCTGACGTCGGCGCAGCTCTGGATGGAGCGTGCGGTGGAACCCTGGTCCGCGGGGGGCAAGCCGCCGCGGCCCATGCGCTGGTTGGAAGCGTGGCTGGGCGTCTCGATCGAGATGGGCACGCCCGAGGTCCTCTGGCGCGGCTCCGGGCTCAATCGCCCAGGGCTCACCGCCCAGTTCACCGCGTCTCGCCTGGGCACACGGCTTGCCTTCGGGGTCGAAACGCCGCTGGCGCACGCGATCATCGATCGGCTGCTGGGATACGAGCGGCCGCCGGCCGATTCTCGGCTCCAGCTCACACCCGTCGAGTGGGGCGTGTGGTCGTTCCTGACCTTGCGCCTGCTCGACGCGTTTGATTCCGCGGCCCGCCGCGCCCGCGGCGCATCGCCTCCCGATCCCAGCCTGCTGAGCTTCGGCGATCTGACCCTCGATCGCGTCGGCCCCGACCCGTTCGATA
>DAIDHX010000082.1 GCA_027451885.1 Planctomycetales bacterium | reverse complement strand
TCAACGCCGAGCGGGCCATAATCCCAGAAGCCGTTGATGCCGCCGTAGATTTCGCTCGAGGGGAACACAAATCCCCGCCGCTTGCAGAGCGAAACCAGCTTGTCCATGTCATCCAGCATGAGCGTGCCTCGTAGCAGGGCGCGGCCCTTGCACAGCCGGCCCGAACCTCAAATCGATCAATCGCGAACCTGAGCCTCGATCCGCACAGGCTCCCTGCGTAGCACGGCGGCCAGATCGATCCGATCGATCTGAGCCGAGTCGTCGATGTCAATCTCGCGTCCGATGGAGACGACATTTCGCCCGCCGCGGCCTGTGCGCAGCAAGGCGGCGAGCGGCTTGCCGGCCGCATCGCGCCAGAGCGAGGACGCCAGAATCGCGGCGTCATTTGCACATATAATGTCTTGAGTTCCCTGGCGTTCCGCGAGCCTGCCGGCGACTGCGCCGGCGAGCAGCGCGTCTTCCAGGCTAATGGCGCCGTCGGTCCCCGCGCAGACCAGGTGCAAAGGCGTTTCCGCGGGCCGCAGCGCGAGCGCGGACTCGATCGCGTTCACGGTCGCGGCCAGATTCACGAACGCGGCGATGAAGACCGGCTCGGCCTCCAGGCTGGCCAGGATTGCGCGGGTGCCATTGGTGGTCGTCATCACGAGCGTCTTGCCGCGGCAGCGCTCCGCGGTAAACTCGCGGGGCGAGTTGCCCAGGTCGAAGCCCTCGATCGGCAACCCTCCGCGCTCGCCGGCCAGAATCGCCGAGCCCGCCGGCAAGGAGCCCGCGCAGGCCCTGGCCTCGTCGATCTCGCCACACGGCGCCACCGCGCGCGCACCCGCCGCAAGTGCATGGATCATCACGGTCGTGGCCCGCAACACGTCCATCACCACAGCCACGCCCCCGCCCAGCGCCGATGGCTTAAAAAGCCCAGGCGCAAGATGAACCCAGACCGGCGTTCCCCCACTCTTGCCCATCCTGCCTCCACGCTGCCTCGCCCCGCCTCAACCACGGGGCATGAGAAACGTGATTATGGCATAACCGCCCTGACTCGGGAATCGCGGGCTCGTTTTCCCTGGCCTCGCTCCCTCCTGCTCCCCGCCCGAGAACCGCGTTCTGATCCGCGCGGGGGTGGGTCGTGTCGCCTAATCATGCGTACCGTATGTCCGCTCGATCCAGTTCGACTTCTCGGAATTCCGCGTTTCGAGTAGCCTTCCGCTCGCCTAGGCCCTCCTCTCAGGCGACGTTTGCAACGGGTGAGAAGGACGAGCAGGGACGCAACGGCCGGATCTGGCCGGGTTGAGGTGAACGGATGCAAGAAACACGAGGACGGACCCTTGCGCTTTCCGGCCCGCGCAAGTTCATCGGCGATCTCGTCCATTTTGCGAGCAAGATTCCCTCCGCGCCGGTGAGCCGATCGATCGACGTCTCACGACTCGTGGAGCCGCGCAGACAGCACCCCGCACGGCCCGCCTGGGCGACGCTCTTCATGAAGGCATTCGCTCTTGTGGGCGCAGCCAACCCGCCGCTCCGCCGGTCGCTGCTCGAATTTCCCACTCCCCATTTGTACGAGCATCCGTGGATGAATTGCGCGCTCGCCATCGAGCGGAGCTACCAGGGCGAGGAAGGCGTCTTCGTGGGGATCTTTCGGGCGCCTGAGCGGCAATCGCTCGTTCAGATTCAGGAATCGGTGGGGTGGTACAAGCACGAGCCGCTGGAGAAGGTGGGCTTTTACCGCATGGCGCTGCGGTTTGGCCGGGTGCCCACGTTCCTGCGCAGGTTCATGTGGTGGATGACGCTCAATGTCTCCGGGTTCAAGCGGCACAAGCGGTTCGGCACGTTCGGGTTGACGAGCTACGGAGCGCTTGGCGCTGAGCAAATGCATCCGATTTCGCCGCTGACGACCACGCTCACGTATGGCCCCATCGATCCCGTCACGGGCCGGGTGGTGGTCAAGCTGATCTATGACCACCGCGTGCTTGATGGGGCCTATGTCGCGCGCAGGCTCAGGGATCTCGAGAACGCGCTCAACGGCCCCATCCTCGAGGAGCTTCTGAGCGCCCACGCGGAGCATCCCGCATCCTCGGCGCCTGCGCCGCACGTGCGCCTGGGCGCGGCCATTCGGCACGACACCCTGGCGAACGGCAGCATCTAGGGCGAGCCGGGGTCAGGAGCCCTTGGTCTCGCCGACTTCCTGGTCGCTCGTCACCCGCACCTCGAGCCGGCTCATCACCCGCTTCAGTGCCTCTTCCTTGGATGAGATGAAGAGCACATTGTCGAGCACCATGGCCTTTTCGACATTGGGGATATGCAGCACGAGCCGCCCCGATCCCAGCAGCGCCCACTCGAGCACGTCCGGAATTTCCTTGTCGAACTTGAGGTTCATGGTGGGATAGCGCTTCAGGTCTGAAAGCGGGCCGTGATGATGCAGGATCTCGTTGGGCAGGACTTCCCAGTAATCCAGCCAGCGCGTGGCGTAGATGATCGCGAAAACGAACATCAGGCACAGGAAGACGGCCAGATAGAACCCGGAATTCGCCACGATGAAGATCGTGCCGAAGATGGCGTGGATCGGGCGCAAGAGGTCGTATTGCAGGATCGCCGCGATCCAGAGCACAAAGAAGAGCAGGAACAGCCCGCCGAGCACCATCGCCAGAATGGTGAAGCGTGGAAAGTCGAGCGCCATGACCAGCAGGTTGAACGCGAGCATTCCCACAAACAGCGTGCCGAGCAGGTTTTGCGGCGTGAGGAAGCGTTCGACCTTGGTGATGGAGGTGTCAGCCTTTTCGATGCCGGTCGCGCCCTGTGGCAGGTGTTTTTTGGAAACGGCCTCGACGAGCGGCCGGGTGGGGTCGTGGGTCCGGTCCTGAATAATCGTCATGCCGATAAAGCAAACGAGCGCCACCAGGGCCGTGGGATAGAGGAAGATCACCTTGGGCCACATGAAGATGCGGATGCCCGTCTCACGGTGAGCGACGGGTGCGGCCGCCGCGGGGCTGGGGGATGGCTTCGGGTCCGTTGACATCGCTTCTCTCGACTCCGGGCTCTGGGATGAGAATTCGCTTGTGAGACTGGCGTGCCGCGAACGATCATGGCGCTCGTGGTCATCCGGCCAGGGGATTGGCGACGTCATGGTAACGCCCCCCATCCCGTGGGTAAAGTGCCGGAAAGGCCGCGATCGCTCGATCGCTCCAAAGCGCCTGGCGCACCCAGACAACGCCAGACGTTGGAAGCATTTCGCTCGTCAGGGCGAAACCTTAAGTGCGAAGCGAGCCCTGGATTCCGTCCCGGGTCCAGCAGCCCGGCCGATCGCAAACCCTCGAGGCGTCTTGTCCGATGCAATACGTTCGTCTTGGAAACACAGGGCTCCAGGTGTCGCGCCTGGCGCTCGGCTGCATGAGCTACGGCGTCCCCAGCCGCGGCACCCATCCCTGGACCCTCGACGAGGAAGCCAGCCGGCCCTTCCTGAAACGGGCGCTCGAGGCGGGTATCAACTTTCTGGACACCGCCAATTCGTACTCCGACGGCACCAGCGAGGAGATCGTCGGCCGCGCTGTACGCGAACTGACGCGGCGAGATGAGGTCGTGATCGCGACCAAGGTCTACCACCGCACCCGCCCCGAACCCAACGGCCGAGGGCTCTCGCGCAAGGCGATCCTGGTCGAGCTCGACGCGAGCCTCAAGCGCCTGGGGACCGATTACATCGACCTCTATCAGATCCATCGCTGGGACTACGAAACGCCCATCGAGGAGACGCTCGAGGCCCTCCACGACGCGGTCAAGGCCGGGAAGGTTCGCTACCTGGGGGCGTCGTCGATGTTCGCCTGGCAGTTTTGCAAGGCGCTTGGGGTCTCCGAGCGCAGGGGCTGGGCGCGGTTCGTGTCGATGCAGAACCACTACAACCTCATCTACCGCGAGGAAGAGCGCGAGATGATCGGCCTGTGCCGCGCGGAGGGTGTGGCGGTGATCCCGTGGAGCCCGCTGGCGCGGGGCCGGCTGGCGCGCCCGTGGGACGACCGCGCGGGCACCGAGCGCGCGGCGACCGACGAGTTCGGCAAGACGCTCTACGCCCGCACCGAGGACGCCGACCGCGCGGTGATCGAGCGCGTGGGCGAGGTCGCAGCCGCCCGCGGCGCATCCCGCGCCCAGATCGCGCTCGCCTGGCTGCTCGCGAAGCCAGGCGTCACCGCGCCGATCATCGGCGCCACAAAGCCGCGGCACCTCGACGATGCCCTCGCCGCGCTCGAGATCGAGCTCTCCACCGCCGAAATCGCCAGCCTCGAAGCCCCTTACATCCCGCACCCCGTGCTGGGGTTTTCGTGAGCCGCGGCACGCGCTAAAGCGCGACGCCGAACGCGATTTGAGCACTCAATCGAGAGGAAACGCGCGAATCCGAGAGGAAAGACGCATGCCGAAACGCTGCCACTGGGCCGAGAGCGATCCCCTGCTCCAGGAGTATCACGACGTCGAGTGGGGCGTGCCGGAGTACGACAGCCGCGCGCTCTGGGAGAAGCTCATGCTCGACGGCTTCCAGGCCGGGCTCTCGTGGTTGGTGATCCTGCGCAAGCGCGGCGCGTTCCGCGATGCGTTTGAGGGATTCGATCCCGAGCGGGTCGCGCGGTTCCGCGAGCCGGACATCGAGCGCCTGGTCGCGGACGCGCGCATCGTGCGGTCGCGGGCCAAGATCGAGGCCACGATCCAGGGAGCGCGGGCGTATCTCAAGATGCGCGACGCGGGCGAGGACTTCAGCGCCTTTGTCTGGACGCTGGCAGGCGGTGCGCCGATTGTGAATTCAGGGGGCGCGGTGCCGACACAGACGCCGCTTTCCCAGGAATTCTCCCGCGCGTTCAAGAAGCGTGGGTTCAAGTTCGTCGGCCCGGTGATCGTTTATGCCTGGATGCAGGCGACGGGCATCGTGAACGACCACGCGCTCGATTGCCATTGCCGCGAACACGGCTCGCGAACGCCGCCGCCGCCGGCCCAGCGCGGCTAACCGCATCACCCCGCCGCGCCTGGACCCCGGGATCAGCCCAGCTCTTGCCTGAGGCGCGTACGTTCGCTCTCGACTTCCTCGGCCGTCGCTTCTAGACCACAGATGTCGGAGAGCAGGAACGCCTGCGCCTCGAGCGCTCGCTGCAATCCCTTGCGATCACCCAGCTCGCGGCAGCGCTTTTCGCATTTTTCGTGGATGGCCATGGCCTGCAATTCGTCGCGAAAACCGATGCGCCCCGCCTCGCTCTGAAGCGCCTCGAGCCGCGCCTGCTTGTCGCGGATTGCGTCGTCGTCTCCCGCGGCCTCCTCGGTGACGTCCCTGGGGTCGGCGGCAGGCCGAAGATTAAGCCGGGCGTCGGTGGCTTCGGCGGACATGGATCACCTCGGGTTCGAGCTTTCGGCCAGGGAATTGCGGCAGAATCATCATGACAGGGCGTGTGTCGGATCGCCTCGGGACGGTTCTCGATGGCGGCGGACTCGACCCGGAGCCGCCACAACCCCAGGTCCCCCGCCCGCGTGAGAGGACCAGCGCGATCGAGACGCCAGCGCGGCCGATGAGAGCTCCCTCAGCCCTTGAAAGGTGCATTGCGAGAACCTCCCTGGGGCCTTAAACTGGGACTCGACCTGACCGATTTTTGCCCCGTTGCCCTGCGGACGCGCCGATCGCGGTCCTCTGCAAGCGGTTAACTCCAGGGGCGAGCCAGATTATCGGTCAGGACGACGGAGAGGTGACAGAGTGGTCGATTGTGCGGCACTGGAAATGCCGTGTACGGTAACACGTACCGAGGGTTCGAATCCCTCCCTCTCCGCTTGTTTTTCTTGAAAGACCCGCTGCCGGTAGAGGTAGTGGGTTTTCTGCTTGAAATCGTGCGTTTTTCAGCGATTGGCCTGCGGTTCAAAACTTGACGTCCTCGGCAGGGTTTTTTTCATCGTTCGCCGTAATTGCCTCTTATTTGCTGACTTTACGCGTTTCAAATGCCTCATTTCGTGTTTTCCCTTCCTCACTGGTTACGAACCCCTTCCACGAAGCACTCCGATGACAAGGGTGAGTGTCCGTACTCAGTGGAAGTTGCAGGACCGTACGGCCAGCGAGAGGCAACGCGAGAATTCGTCTTCCGAGCGCGAAATGCGAGGAATTGAAGCTGCCGAGATGTCGGTCCAGTCAAAATGTGATAGACTTGGCAAAGGAGGAGGATCGCAGGTGATCTACGAACGCACGCTTGCCATTGGGCAACGTTTCGCAGCCATCGTGAACTTGATTCGGACCGGGCAACACTCGACGCGAACGTTGGCCGCCGCGCTGAGCGTGTCCGAACCGACGATCTCAAGATGTCTTGCGGCGTTGCGGCGTCGCGGCTATCAAATCGAACCGCGTCGGAAGGGGCAAACGTGGTGCTTCGTGGTGGTACACGAACCGCGTGTCGTAACGGTCGCTCACAAATAGGGGGCTTGCATCACTCATGCCGTTCGGCCAACCGGCGAGGTGATCGCGGCTTGCCCCCACGAGAGGGCCTTCAGATTTCATGGCCACGGCGGAGCAACTCAAGGCGCTGCTTCGGAGCTACGTCGATGAAGATGGGGATCAATTCCTCACCGTCTCGATGCAGATTGCGGCCCAGGCTGCGCGGCGCGGCCAAGGGAAGCTGGCCCAGGAACTCCGCGAGCTGATCGACGAAGCAAAGCGCCGATCCGTTCAGCCGTCGGTGGGTAAGTCCGTTCCGATTGCCCGCCCCGCCGGTGAACTCGCCGATCTGATACAGGCGAGCTACCCCAAAACTCAACTGGTCGATATGGTCCTCGCCGATTCGGCAATGCAGTCGCTGAAACGAGTCTTGATGGAGTATCGACAGCAAGAGAAGCTACGGTCGCACGGTATGTCGGCGCGGCGGAAACTGCTCCTCGTCGGTCCACCCGGCTCCGGGAAGACCATGACGGCGGCGGCACTCGCCGGCGAGCTGAAGCTGCCGCTGCTCGGTGTCCGGCTCGACGGCCTCATCACCAAGTTCATGGGCGAGACAGCCTCGAAGTTGCGCCTTGTATTCGACGCGATGATACCGACGCGAGGCGTTTATCTGTTCGACGAGTTCGACGCGATTGGAGGCGATCGAGGCCGGCCGAACGACGTGGGCGAGATGCGACGCGTGCTCAACTCGTTCTTGCAATTTCTCGAAGCAGACGACTCCAATTCCCTGATCCTCGCGGCGACCAACCACCATGAGATTCTCGACCCCGCGCTGTTTCGCCGTTTCGATGATGTCATTCGCTACGGCTTGCCGGAGGCGGATCACATTGAACGGTTGGCAAAGATTCGCCTGAACATGTTTCGCCTTAACCGTGTCCATTGGGATGAGGTCCGCAACGTCGCGACGGGGTTGAGTTACGCCGAGGTCGCTCGCGCATGCAGCGAAGCCGCAAAAACCGCGGTGCTCCGGGATTTGACGGACATCTCGACTGATCTATTGGTGAGTGCGCTCAAGGAAAGGTCGAGCATCACCTCGACAACCAACACGGACTGAGAACCACGATGGCCACGGATCGCCTTCCCCACCTCATCGTGGAAGGTTTCTTCACCACTGAGAAGTACACCGCCACTCCACGACGTGGGCCTGAGTTCGCGTTGCCAGCTCGTGATTCGTCACATTCCGAAAAACTCCGTACTGAGCTCGCTACAGCATCTGAAGACAATGCGGCACGGCGATCGAATGTAAGCGATGCTGAGGAATCGCCGATACAACTTGTCGTTGAAAGCGGTCCTGACCACTTCCTTAGCATTGAAAGTTTAGACCTACAGAGCGCAGGGATCGAGGTCGTCTCGGCGAAAGTGGAGAACGGTGTTCATATCGCTGTTGTTCATGTTCCGCCAGGAAAGTTGCTTCATTTCCGCAAGCGCATCGAGGAATACGAAACTCGACAAACCAGGAATGGCAGTCCAAAGAACCAGAAACTGATCGATAGCATAGCTCGGATACGATTGGCCACTATCGAGCATTTATGGACCGACGACTCTGCTTTCCCCGCCCAGACTGAACCAATATGGTGGGAAGTGTGGGTACGAAAGCTGGGCGGCCAGAACATTTGGAATGCTTTTCGGCTCTCAGCCGAATCTGCGAGTGTCGGTCTCACCGTCGGCATGGATACCATCGAGTTTCCAGATCGCGTCGTTGGCCTCGTCTTCGGCACGGCCGAGCAGTTGATGACGTCCACCGAACTTCTCGACATGATCGGCGAAGTTCGACGGGCGAAAGAGAATCCCGCGGACTTCATTGCAATGACGCCGCAGGATCAGGCCGAGTGGGTAAACAACTTCTTGCCCAAGATCGAGCCGCCGCCGAGCGACGCGCCGGCCGTTTGCTTGCTCGATGGCGGGATCATCACGAATCCTTTGATTGGCCCAGCCTTCTCGACCGACGACGCGCACTGCTACGACCCAGATTGGCCGAAGGCGGATTCGCCGGAACGCCCCGTCCAACTCCCCGACGAACACGGAACAGAAATGGCCGGGGTCATTCTGTTCGGCTCCGAACTGGCTGAACTCCTTCAGGCCAACGCTGGTCTTCGCTTGAGCCACCGATTGGAATCGGCCCGAATTCTACCACCCCGGCCCCGCGAGAATGAGCGCCGGCTCTTCGGCGCGATCACCTCCCAGACCATCAGCCGGGTGGAGATCGCCCAACCGCAGCGCAATCGCAACTTCTGCATGGCTGTAACCACGGATGGGAAAGACCGTGGGAAACCTTCGTCGTGGTCAGGCGTGATCGACCAGATTTGCGGCGGCGTGATGGACAACAACCCCCGTCTCTTCTTCATCTCGGCCGGCAATTCCGATCCGAATCAGCGACATCAGTATCCCGACTCAAACGATACCGACAGCGTCCAAGATCCGGCCCAAGCCTGGAACGCCATCACGGTCGGTGCCTGTACGAGTCGCGCGCTCTTCGATCAGTCCCGGTTTCCGGGCTACGAGCCGATCGCGCCTGTCGGCGACTTAAGCCCCTGCAGCACGACCTCGTTGCCCTGGGATAAATCGTGGCCCTACAAGCCCGACATCGTCTTGGAAGGCGGCAACCAGATCGTCGTCAAGGGGACGAACAACGTCATGGAGCCCGACGACATGGGCTTGCTCACGACGGCCCATGCGACAAGTGGCCGGTTGCTCGTTGGCTTCCGCGACACGAGCGCGGCCACGGCCCAGGCCGCCCGAATGGGAGCCATCCTCCAGGCACAGTACCCGAAACTCTGGCCCGAAACGGTCCGAGCCTTGTTGATCCACTCGGCGGAATGGACCGAGCCGATGTGCCAAGTCTTCGGCGACAAGAAACGCGATCACATATCCCGCCTGCGTCGATACGGCTACGGCATCCCCAACCTGGAGCGGGCACTCTACTCAGCCAAGAGTTCGCTGACACTGGTCGTCCAACAGAAACTCCAGCCCTTCACCAAGGAAGGCGGCACGATCAAGACCAAGGACATGGGCATCCATTCGCTGCCCTGGCCGAAGGCGCAACTCTCAGAACTCGGTTCGCAAACCGTCACAATGCGGGTGACGCTTTCCTACTTCATTGAGCCGAAGCCCGGCCGCCGCGAGGGCTTCGTCAAGCACCGGCATCGCTACCTGTCCCACGGCTTGCGGTTCGAGGTCAAGCGGCCCACGGAGACGGAGGAGCAGCTTCGCAAGCGCGTCAGCCAGGCGGCTCGCGACGAAGAGGAAGATTTCAAGGCCGTCGGAGACACTGCCGGCTGGGAACTCGGGCCACAACTTCGCACGCGCGGCTCAATTCACTCCGATTGGTGGACCGGGATCGCCGCCGACCTCGCCAACTGTGGCCTAATCGCGGTCTATCCCGTCAGCGGTTGGTGGCGTGAATCGAAAGGCAACGACTGGTCGAAAGAAGCCCGCTATGCTCTCGTGGTTACAATCCGCACGAATCCAGTGCCTGTGGCGGTGAGTTTATTCACGCCGACGGAAGTCGATCTCTACACGCCCGTCGAAGCGACGGTCAAGACGGCGGTGCCAACGCAAACGACAATTGAAATTGAGGCCACCGAGTGAGCGACGTTATGCTTCGGCAACCAATTCCAGCACCAGACGTAGGAACTCTACCGACAGCAGTAGATCGGAACATTCTTGGGCGTCACGGATATGCCAGCCACTTCGTTTGGACCTGCTTGTCCTTGCAGCGAATGGGGCTGCAAAATAACTCTTACTCCGGTTTTGGCTTGCTCTCATCCAACCGCCGCCGCAGATCGGTTTCCCAGCCCCTCACCCCAGCGATAAAAAGTTCAATTGCCGTCCTGTCCTCTCCGCTTATTCGATGCCGAGAAGCTGGCAGGTGTCTTCGTAACTGCCTTCGAGATCAAGCGTCACCGCCCGATCCGGCGCATACCATAGCGGCAGCGCTGGAAGGGGTTGACCCAATACCACGGGATAAGCCCAGGCGTCGAAACGGTTGCGATGCTTGTTCGTACGCGTTCGACAACTCGCCGCATAAAGCGACGGCGGTTCCACGCCTACCGTCGAATCAGTCACACCGAGTTCGCCAAGCAGCTCCGCATACAGGTTTCCACTGCGATTCGTGACGACATCCACGATGGCCACGCTCACGTTCCGCTGAAGCAGCGCGGAGCACTTCGCCACGAACGCCAGGCGATGCTCCGCCCGATCCTTGTTCCCCAGGCTGACAAACTCCACGGCCGCCACCAACGTTTTTTCACGTTCCACATCGTAGATCAGGACTTCGTACTCATGTTGATCGCCGATATCAATGTCCGCTGATACCGTGGGTTCCGCGATAGTCGGGGCCACCGTTGCCTTGCCACTATCCGCGTCGTTGACGTCGGCGGAACGGTTTTGATGCTCGAAAGCACCGATGTCCAACTCAAAGTACTGGCCCATGCGCGCCCGAGGTTCGGCAATATATCCCGGGGGGAGCAAACGGCGGACTCGCCCGACCAACATGCTGGGCCAGGTGCCATGAAATCCTTCCCACCCGAAGGTTCGTGAGATCGGTGGACGAAAGTGATCGCGCAGCGGCATCGGCAACCCTCCGGGCTGTTATTCTACCACCTCGACTTTTGTTTTCGGCTTACGTTCTCGAATTGGCGACACAAATCAGCTTGCCAACTTCGGACGCCAGCGACGAAAAGTTCAATTGCCGTCCCGTCCTCTCCGCTTGTTTTAGAAACCGTCCTTCGATGAGGACGTCGCAGGGGTTTCTTGTTGTCATGCCGAGATTTGTGGCGTGACCATTGGGTTCAATGATTGCGCGGGATGTTTCACGATTCTGCATGAGTTGACGCAATTCGTTTCGCGGTCCGACGTTCCGAAGTGCAAATCCCGTCCTCTGTTTCGGCATTCGGTTGACCAGCCGTTCCGTTGCATTGATCCGTCGAGTGGACTGCGGACGCTCACGCCCGGTTTTGCCATGACGTGCGGTAGCCGCACTTTTCAGGCGGCTTCGTACTGATCGAGGAGCTTCATGCGCATTGGCATGCCGCGCAAGAATTGCCGGGTCAATTCGCGCGGTCGATTCGGCGCATCCCGATGGCCTTGGGGAGATTGACATGCGGAGGCCGTCCGATATTCTCAAATTATTCGATTCAGAGAATCACAAGTTAGCGGCTTGGGTGACAGCTATGGATCCGTCTTGGAAACATGCGGACGCCAACCCGATCATTGCGCGCGTCATCGAGCACGCGTATCGAGAGCACCAGCGATTCATCACCGCGCAAGAGATTGCCGCGCGGTTGCTGCTGGACTCCGAGGGTCGCAACCTGGTCGAGGCAGCGCGCGAACAGCAACAACAGCAACAGTCGCTCGAATGGCTGGCCAGCAACATGGTCTCGTGGTTCAGTCAACGCATCACCGTCGGCGAATCCGATTGGGAGCGGGCGTTCGAGCGCAACAAGATCGATGGCCTATGGGCATACAAACCTCGAGCGTAGCCGACCCAAGAGGATGCCGATGGCGCAACTGTTTGACATGATTCGGCAACTCGTCGCCGAGGATAAGTACATCGTCGGCGATCACGCTTCCGATCGCCTGGAGGAGCGTGGTATCATGGAGTGGCAGGTGGTCGCCGGACTGGACGACGGCGAATTGATCGCCGAACGTCCGGAAGCGACGCCCAACCCAGCCGTGGAGGTCCGCGAGTCCTTGCCAGACGGCACCGAGTTCAAGGCCGTTTGGTCTCATTTGCGTCAGAGTGGCGTCGCCAAACTGGTAACCGTCCACTTCTTGGATCGAGGCTAGAACCATGCGCATTCCTGGAGAGCGAATCAAGAGGACACGGTTCATTCAGACCGAGAAACTTGTCGTTGCCGTCGAGGTCGAAATGGTCATCCCGGTCGATGACCCGAGCGAACCGTGCTACGAATCGGAAACGGTTCAGCTTCTTAAAGCGGTCAAGGAGCACGCCGAGCGAGGGGACGTGTCCTGGCTGAGCCAGAAGGGCAAAGTCTACGCCGCCGTGGGGGCAGCGTGAGGGCGGGGGTTCGCCGCTAACCGGTCGCTCAACTTGACCGGTGCCGCATGCTGGTTTCGCGTGGCGTGTGGTTGTTGCAGCGGCCCCGGCAAGTTAGGCGTTTGCAAGGCACGTCGATGGACTGGCAGCAACCACCGGACAAGTTCGCCCGGCAGTTGGACGCCGCACGCGAGGCGATCCTTGCAAACACCATCGACCCTTGGCATGCCGTAGAGCCTTTCGAGCCCATCCTTGAGAAACTCATCGACCTCCCAGCGGCGCCAGCCGAGAAACTGTCCCGCATCCGCTCGCTCGGCTGTGCACTGTTCGCCGAGCTTCGATCCGCAGGCCGTCCCGTCGCGATGGAGGTCCGGCACTATTGCTGGCACCTGCAACACCTGGGCGATCCGAATGGCTCGCCCGCCTCGAGCCTTAAGGATATGCTCATGGTCACCGTGACTCGCTTCGCGCATTATCGGGGTCACGAGGCGGGCCGCTGCTCAATATGCTCCGATTTCCCAAATGATTTGCCGTTCCAAGGCGGCGCTCGCGGGCGGGCGCACTTCAACGAGTGGCTCAATCGAGCATTCGGCGAGGGCGACGCCTAACAATGCGATGCAGCGGACCCGCTGCGCGGGCCGCTGATCTTGCGTCGTTAGCGAGTCATTCCCCATCCTCCGAAGCATCGTGGATTCTCCGCAATCCAGATCCCCAGCGATGGACTCCTGCGATGAAAAGTTCAATTGCCGTCCCGTCCTCTCCGCTTTTTCGCCCAAGAGGGCGAAAAAGCAGAGCAGTCGAACAGTAGATCAGTCGAAAAGACGTCGTGCTCGACTGCGGTCTCCTGTTCCACTGCTCTCCTGTTCTTCTTAGGGCCTCTCTTTATGGCCTTCATGTTCGAGAACCTTCAGGCCCACCAAGAATCAGCGATTTCGCGGACCGAATCGCCACGCGGACCGAGTCCTTCCCTCGCGGCGACTACGAGTTCGTCGACCAACTGAACCGCGCTGCCCTCTCGATTGCCACCAACCTGGCCGAAGGCGATGAGCGCTCCACAAAGCCCGATCTCAGGAACTTTTTCAAGATCGCGCGAGGTCTGTCCGGGAGTGCTTGCCGTTACTGGAAATCGCGTCTCGCCGTGGCTTCATTTCTTCGACGGACCACCATGTGCTCGAAGAAGCCCTCGAAGAGATTTCGCGGATGATCGCCGGGCTAATCAGCGGCCTGGTGAATCGCCAGGGTTGACCTGGCGGGGGCTTCCCAACCGTGTTACGGCTTTGTCGTGATCGAGAAGCGTCACGTCGCAGAGTGCGTTGCGCAAGATTCGGTCGGTTCGTGCGCGCGGCCAGATTCTCCGTAACCCTTTGCAGAATTGCAAGTGTGGTGATTGACGGAGCTGCCACTCCCAAGTATTTTTAGGGTCGTTTTGTTAGAGAATCAGGAGTTAGACTGCGGAGTTCCGATGGCGTTGCCCCCGTGGTCGGAAGTCCGCCAGTCGCTGACGGCAGCCATCCGCGCCGCGTTGCCGCTCCAGGTCCGCAGGGCTAAGGGCCAGCGGATCGCCGGACTTGGGCTGCATATCGATGCCTACTACGGCTCGGCCGGGCTCTATCTGCTACCCGAGGCGGTCGCGCGGACGCTCAGCCCCACGGCCGCCAACAACATCGGCGATTGGCCAATCTCGACGGACTGGGACCCGAGCGAGGATCACGCCGGGGCCTTCGCCGCCTCCTGGGGCCGGTGGGACGACTGGTTCCACGATCACCTCGACGACCTCACCGACGACGAACGGGACGAGAAGTTTCGCGGCTTGCTCCGCGTGGCGTGTGAGGCGATACGACAGATCGAAGCGGAGGGCTCCCTCACCGAACTCCCCAAGACCGAGGACTTCAAGATCGTCATCGCCGAGCACGAC
This sequence comes from Planctomycetales bacterium, assembly GCA_027451885.1. Classification (GTDB taxonomy): domain Bacteria; phylum Planctomycetota; class Planctomycetia; order Isosphaerales; family Isosphaeraceae; genus JAKBAP01. The sequence continues at coordinate 17,143 of DAIDHX010000082.1, read as the reverse complement.
GAGCCTGACGAGTTGGCCATCGAGCGGTACAATCTCTTCGTAACGACGGGCGCCATTCGCGTTTTCGGCGAGCCCGTCTAACGAAGCATTGCAGCGGACCCGCCTGCGGCGGGCCGCTGAATTTCGGCGTTAGCACGCGGAGGATCAGCCGTGGGTATGGACCTCAAGGGTGCCGGCGGCTACTTCCATTGGACCAACGCCGGTTGGGGTGACGTCCTCGCCCTCGGCGAGGCGTTCGGTTGGGTGCCGATGGGCCCTGGGCCACCTCGTGGAGTCCTCAAGGCGGATTGGCCAGGGGGATCTTACTTCGGCAATGATGGGCAGCGGTTCTATGCCCGAGACGCCCGGGCGCTGGCCGATGCCCTTGAGCAGTCCATCGCGCCGATCTCCGAGGGACGATCCCCGGTGCGGACCCGTGCTGCCGGGCCAACTGATTACCTCGAGGCGAAGCTGTCGAATCGGAAGGTGCCGAGGCAAGGCCGCGTCGCCATGCGAAAGTATGGCCCGGAGGAGATCGCGTACATCCGGGAGTTCATCAAGTACTGCCGGGCGGGCAGCTTCCGAATCTACTGAGGAAGGGAGCATGCGCTCGACATGGCGATGCAGCGGCCCACCTCCCGCGGGTCGCTGCTGTGGGGCGTTATCCAGTCGAACCCAATTCGATCCTGCGGTGTCTGAGCTTCATCGAGGCACGGCTCGATGCAATGGGATCGCTGCCCCGAGCGGTGCGACCCTGGTAAACCCGCTGATATTCCATTGAAACCGAAACGCTCCAGATTCACGCGCAGCGGAGAGTCGGTCTCAATACCGTTGCTTAGCCCCCTATTCGAAGATGTGGTCGAGTGTGAGGAGCTACTCGAACGCTCGGATACTCAGTTCGCTCGCCGCGCGCTTGTTCGTGCCGCCTTCGCCTTCAATGAGGGCTATGTCTATTGGTTAAAGGGAAAGGTGACTCAATGGCTCCTGGAAAAGAGTTGCGATACGGGTAATAGCGAGATTGCTAAGATCCTTCTGCTCTCGGATGACTCTTACAGGCCGAACCGCCAGGGGAAAATTGAGTCAGAGCCTAATCGTATCTCGTTTCTAAACTTATGTGCATTCGTCCTTAGGACTGCGGCTGAATGTTGGGACTCTGACCCGTCCACGCTCTTCTCGGACAACGGGTGGAAGGAGATGCAGGTCTCTCTGGAAATTCGCCATAGGATTACCCACCCAAAGAAGCCAGAAGATCTCGATATAAGCGATGATGAGCTGTACTCGATCAGCGAGGCGCATCAATGGCTTTTCGACTGCCTTGCAGACATCCTCAATTCGATCCCGCGAGATAGTGGGGACGCTGCTGGCGGCCACCATGGCGATCCAGCGGACCGGCCTGCGGCGGGCCGCTGAACTCGGTCGTTAGGCGGCGGAGAATTTCACTTCTGGCGGAGGGCTTCGAGGTGGCCGAGGTGTTTGAGGACACGCAGGTCGTCGCCAACCCCGGCCCCGGGCCGCTCCAAGTGTGGTTCGAGCCGTGGGGTATGCCCCACGTTCTCCAGCCGGGCGAATCGTTCCGAGTGATCGGCCGGAGCCCGCAGCCTGGCCGAATGGAGGTCGTCTCGGCCGACGGGTCAGTGGCCGTGTACGGGTGGTCCGGCTCGACGCTCTGTGTGTACAACGGCGACGTGCTGGTGGACGACTTCAGCATCGTATTCCCAGAGCTGCCGTCGGGTATGTCCCCGCGGAGGTTTGTAGAGTTCATGTTTGGCGGTCCTGGTGGGCCGGGGCGAGACGCCGAACCTCACGCTGCGCCGGACCCACCGGGCATGCAGCAGTTCCAAGATGCATCGCTCTCCGCGCCTGCCGGGCCGGTGAGTTGGGTCGTTCATACGATACGATCATTTCTCAGACGCCGAAGCAGCTAGGACATGCCGCAGTCCGGTGTCCCAACCCTGAACTCCGGCGATCAAAAGCTCAATTGCCGCCCTGTCCTCTCCGCTTGTTTTTAGTAACCGCCCTTCGACGAGGACATCGAAGGGCTTTCTCTCCATCAAGCTGAGATTTGCGACTCGATCATCGAGTTCAACGAACCTCGCATTTTGCTTCAGGCTTTCACGCGAGTCGACACAATCGTTTTCGCTGTAGGGCTTTCCGCGGTTCAGATCCCGTCCCCCGTTTCGACGTTCCGTTCACAACCCGCTCGACTGCATTCATTCGTCGCGAGGTCTGCGCTCGACTCGGCGACTGTGCCGTTAACCCCAATCTGTGATCGCTTCTCAGCCGTGACGAAAAAGGGCCGCCAGTATATTGACAGTGATCTATATAGACGGTACTCTATTGAAATGAAACAACTTGACCAGGCCTTTGCTGCTCTTGCGGATCCCACCCGGCGCGGAATCGTCTTGCTTCTGGCCCGCGGTGAGGCATCGGTGTCTGACCTGGTGGGCCATTTCTCGCTGACGCAACCCACGATCTCTTCGCACTTGAAGGTGCTGGAATCCGCGGGGCTGATCTCGCGCCGCAAGGTCGCGCAGTTGCGGCCCTGCAAGCTGGTGCCGGAGCGACTGAAGTCGGTGACCGACTGGCTGGAACAGGTGCAGGAGATCTGGGAGGGCAACTACAAGCGGCTCGATGCATTACTGGCTGAGTTGAAGCAAGCCGAGAAACAGGAGTGAAAGCCATGAAACCCGCGGAAGCAAGTCTGCCGTCGGATACCGAAGTGCAGGTTAAGCGCAGCTTCGATGCACCCGTCAAGCTGGTGTGGCGGGCCTACGTGGAACCGGACCTGATGCGTCGTTGGTGCGGTGGCCTCCCCGGTTGGTCGATGCCTGTCTGCGAGATGGAGATGCGCGTCGGCGGCAAGTATCGCTGGCGCTGGCGCAACGAGGAGCAAGGCCAGGAGTTCGGATTCACTGGAGAGGTTCTGGAGGTCATTCCGCACGCGAAGATTGTGCATACGCAAATCTACGATGCTGGAACCCTGGGCGGTTGCATGGGGAGCGAGCCGTCGATCATCACCGTCACCTTCCAGGAGATTAGCGGCATCACAAACGTGTCGACCACGATCAAATACGCCTCGAAGGCGGACCGCGACGAGGCGCTCGCAACGGGCATGACCGACGGGATGGAGATGAGCTACAAGCAGCTCGACGCAGCGCTGGGAGAAATGTGAACGCTGAGACGCGTGGCGTTCTGCGCCGTTGACTCTGTTGGAGCTGGATTCGCGAGAATTCCGCCTTTCGTCCTAACCGGAATCCGGGGATGGGAAACATGAAGACAACTGCATTTCTCCTGACGATGCTCGTGCCGGCGGTCGTATCGGCACAGCAGGAGCCAACGACGGGCTACGCGCCTGTTCACGGACTCAAAGTGTATTACGAGGTCCACGGCAGCGGCGAACCTGTGGTGCTGCTCCATGGCGCGTTCATGACCATCACCAACAACTGGACCGGCTGGATTGACGCGCTCTCCAAAACGCGGAAGGTGATTGCCGTCGAAATGCAGGGCCACGGGCGGACGGCGGACATCGAACGCGACATCAGCCAGGAAAACCTCGCCGACGACGTGGCGGCGCTGCTCGAGTACCTCAAGATTCCCAGGGCGGACCTCATCGGCTACAGCATGGGCGGCAGCGCGGCGATGCGATGTGCGGTCCGCCATCCGGACAAGGTACGGAAGGTGGTTGTCATCTCGTCTGTGTTCCGCCGCGACGGCATGGTCAAGGAAGGGTTGGTCGCGCTGTCGAACCTCAACGCAGACGTCTTCAAAGGCTCGCCCATCGAGGTCGAGTACAAGAAGCTGAGCCCGACGCCGGACGACTTTCCGAAGTTCGTCAAGCGGATGCTCGCCGCGGCCAACAAGGGGCAAGACATCGGCGCTGACGAGCTCAAGGCCACCGCGGCGCCGATGTTCTTCATCTTCGGCGATGCCGACGGTGTGCGGCTTGAACACGTCGCGGAGATGTTCCGGCTGAAGGGGGGCGGGACGCACGGCGACCTGGGGCCGCGCTCCGCATCGAGGTTGGCCGTGCTGCCCGAAACCACGCACGTCACGCTGATGCAGCGCACGGCGATCATCGTCCCGATGGTGAACGACTTTCTCGACGCCAGGCCGTGAAACCTGGGCGTTGCCGCGGCTGCTGTCCGGGGAGAGTTCGAACGAGCCGCTGCGCTTGACTGGGACGGCGCATCGAGGTTCGCGATCCAGCGTCCTGGGCCGCGATTTCACGGCGGGTCGTAACCGCCGGGATGCCAGGGGTGGCAGCGGAGCACGCGTTTGAGCCCCTTGCCCACGCCGCGGAGGACTCCATAGCGCTCGATGGCCTGGACCATGTAGCGGCTGCAGGAGGGCTCGAAGCGGCAAGCGGGCCCGAGGAGCGGGCTGAGCGTGACCTGATAAACGCGGATCACGCCGATCACCAACGCGCGCACGCAGCGCCCGAGCCAGGCGATCATGGCGCTTGCTCTGTCGTGGGCGGAGGTTGATCCGGGCCTGGGCGTGGTTTGAGCCTGCGCGCGGCATCGCGCGCAAGCCGCACGAGCGATGCCTGCGTTTCGGCCAGAGTGAGCTTTTGCCCGCGCGGCAGGATGACAAGATCCACGCCGGTGGGCAGCGCGGGCTTGCTGAGCCGAAACGCCTCGCGAATCAGCCGCTTGATGCGGTTGCGGGCGGTGGCCGCGCGGACCTTCTTTTTCGAGACGGCGATGCCCAGGCGCGCGTGCGCGAGCCCGTTTTCGACGGCATAGACCACGAGCGACTGGTCGCTGGCGGAGCGTCTGCGGTCGAAGGCCCGGCGAAATTCGAGCGGGCTCTTCATGTGCTCGTGGGGTCGGAAGGTGGCGTGTGAAGTCATGACGAGGAGTCCGGCGAGCGATCGGAGAGGTCAGGCCAGCGCACGATGCGAGGGGGGCCAAGCCGCTCGCGTACGAGGCGTGCGCGGCGGCGGATATGCCAGGCGAGGAGCACGCCGATCGCGGCGAGCGCCACGAGCGCGGCCGAGGAGAGCGCCACGATCGCCCGGCTCAGGCGGCGGCGAGACTGCGGGCTTTCGTCCAGAATGCGCCTGAGGGGCGTGCGCCTGGGCGTGGGCGCGCCTGGGTCGCGTGCGGCGGAAGATGAGTTGGGTTGAATCATGCCGGCTCGCTCGAACAGAACCGCGCGTTTACCACAAACCCGCCCGTGGGTTCTGCACATTGCGTTTGGAGAACTCTTGCATCAGGCGGCGGCTTTCCTCGTCGACATTCGCGGGAGCGATGATCTTCAGGATGACGAAGAGATCCCCGTCGGGCTTGCCGTGCGAGGCGGGCACGCCCTGCCCCTTGAGCCGGAGCTTCATGCCGCTCGAGCTGCCCGCGGGGATCTTGAGCGACTTGAGGCCGTCGAGGCCGGGGACGTCGATCCTGGCGCCCAGGACGGCCTCGGAGACCGAGATCGGCGCCTCGAGCAGCAGGTTGCGCCCATCGCGGCGAAAGTAAGGATGCGGCTCGACGTGGATGGCGATCATGAGATCGCCGGCGGGCGTGCCTCTTGCGCCTGGCTCGCCGCGGCCCTTGAGGCGGATCTTGGCGCCTGGCTCAATCCCCGCGGGGATCTTGACGACCAGGCTCTCGCGCTTGCTGCCGCCGCGGTCGATGTCGATTGTGGTCTCGCCGCCGCGGACGGCGGTGAGGAATGGGATGGAGAGCTCAGCCTCCTGCGACCGCCCCGCGCGGTGCTGCCGCGCGCCTGGGCGCGCGCCTCGCACCCGGCCGATCAGGTCCTCAAAAATACTGGCGCCGCCACCCCCCGCGCCAGCGTGACCACCGCCCTGGAACTGGCTGAGCAGGTCCGAAAGGTCGATTGGCTCGAAGTGCCCTTCCTCGGAGTGGCCGCCATGCCCGGGCCCGCCGGGATGGAAGCCGCTGGCGGCCATTCCCTCAAACGCGGCCGAGCCGAAGCGGTCGTACCTGGAGCGTTTGTCGGCATCGCCGAGCACGTCGTACGCCTGCTGGATTTCCTTGAAGTGCTTTTCGGCGGTCTTATCGCCCGGGTTGTGATCGGGGTGATATTTGCGCGCCAGCGAGCGATACGCCTTCTTGATGGCGTCATCGGATGCGTCCCGAGCGACGCCGAGGATTTCGTAATAGTCGTTTGCTGCCATCGGTGGCGCCTGCTCCACGGCAAGACCGCCGACCTCTCCCCCGGCCGGGGCGGCGACGGGAGGCCGTCGTTGGCCTTGCGATCATCGTACGATCGCGCGCGGGGAGGATTCAACGGCACCTGCCCCGCATCCCTCGCGTGTTCGCCTGGAGGTCGTCTACAATTTGTACAACGATGGCCAGCGCGGAAAGGATCGCGCAGGGCATCGAACCCGCGGGCGAGGCTTTGACTTGGGGCGAGTTGGCGTCATCATCCATGAACGCCTGGGGCGATGGGCCCGGCAAGCGCGGGCGCGGCTTCGCGATGCGGAGGTGCGTGTGCTGGAAACGCGCAGCCAGCTCGATCTCGATCAGGCCGTGCGGGGCCTCATCGCGCCGGTGGTGCTGATCGATCTGGAAGAACTCGGCATGCGCGGCCTGGGTGAGCTCGAGCGAGTTTGCGCGTGCGCGAGCGACGCCCGGGTGATCGTGTTGATTCCCGCGGGCGATCCCGAGCTCGCGGCTGCCGTGCTTGAGCTGGGCGCAACCCACGTCGTTTCTGGAACCGTCTCTCCCCGTGATGTGTTCGCGCTCATGGGGCGCTGGATCGCCCTGGCCCGGCAGCAGATCGATCAGGAGGGCTGGCATCGCCGGCTCGAGGCTGACGCTCGCGCGGCGCCCTGGGCGTGGCTGCGCGAATATGGCGTCGGGATGGAATCTCCCCGGCCGGAGACTCCGGAGATTCCCCCGTCTCTGGTACCATGAATTGTGCCGGGGTCATGCGGATCGCCTGCTCTGGCGCAAACGCAATGATTCTGGTCGCTTGAACATAAGGAATCTGGCTCATGTTTTCTCGGTCCGAGTCGACCTTGACCGAACGCGACGTGCTCGAAGCCTTGAAGGGCGTGAAGGATCCCGACCTGGGCCGCGACCTGGTCGATCTGGGAATGATCAAGGACGTGAAGATCGCGGACCAGACCGTGTCGCTGGCGGTGAATCTCACCACGCCCGCCTGCCCGCTCAAGGCGCAGATCGAGCGTGATGTCCGCGCGGCGCTGGAGGCCCGGTTGCCGGCGGGGCTGACATTACAGATCAACATGACGGCGGACGTGCGTGGCAAGGGAATCCGCGAATCGGGTGATATCCCCGGCATCAAGAACGTGATCGCGGTTGGCTCCGGCAAGGGGGGCGTGGGCAAGTCGACGATGGCGGCGGCGGTGGCGCACGGGCTGAAATCCTATGGCGCCCGGGTGGGGCTGATGGATGCCGACGTTTATGGCCCGTCGATTCCGCACCTGGTGGGCGCGTCCGGCCGTCCGATGGCGATTGGCGAGCGAATCCAGCCGATCGAGGCGAGCGGCCTCAAGCTGATGTCGATGGGCTTTCTGCTCGAGCCGGACAAGGCGGTGATCATGCGTGGGCCGATGCTCCACGGGATCATGACGCAGTTCCTTCGCCAGGTGGACTGGGGCGACCTGGATTACCTGGTGATCGACCTGCCGCCGGGAACGGGCGACGTGCCGCTCACGCTGGCGCAATCGCTGCCGCTGACGGGTGCTGTGGTGGTTTGCACGCCGCAAGAAGTGGCGCTGCTTGATGCCACGCGGGCAATCACCATGTTCCGCCAGCTCAAGGTGCCTGTGCTGGGGATGATCGAGAACATGGCGTTCTTTGACATGCTGGGTTATCTGCGAGAGCGTGGCGGGCCGCAGGCCAGGAAGCTGGCCGAGGGCCGCGAATATTTCGATGCGTCCGGGGACGAGCGTGTCTACCTGTTTGGGCGTGGGGGAGCCAGGCGCAAGGCGGAGCAGATGGGCGTACCGTTCCTGGGTGAGATTCCGCTGAACATCGTGCTCCGAGAGACGGGTGACGAGGGCAAGATCGAGCAGGCGTTCGCGCCTGGGTCGCCCGCGCGGCCGTACTTGCTGGGAATGGTGGAGCAGCTCGCCGCGCAAATCAGCATCCAGAACATCAAGACGCCGCGGATGCCGAAGCTGGAGATCCTCAGCTAGCCGCGTCTGAGCGCCCGGCCGGGCGTTGCGCGGGTGGGCTGGCCGTTCGCGAGCACCTGCACGCCGTTGACAAAGACCTGCTCAACCCCCTGGGCGAGGGTATTGCCCCGGTCGTAGGTGGCTGGATCGGCCACCGTGGCCGGGTCAAGCACCACGACGTCGGCCGCGAAACCCACGCGCAAGAGCCCTCGGTCCGTGAGCCGGAAGCGCCGCGCGGCATGGCTGGAAAGATGCGCCACGGCCTGGGCCCAGTCATAGTCGCCAAGCTCGCGGGTATGGCGTCCCAGGTAACGGGCGAACGAGCCCCAGCCTCGCGGATGCGGTTTGCCGCCGCGGAAGATGCCGTCCGAACCCGCCATGTGCGCGGGATGCCGTAAGATCGCCCGGATGTCGGCCTCGGTTCGATCCGGCCCACGGTGGATCAGCACACCGACCTCGAGCGCGCAGCCGAGCAGGATCTCGACCACGAAATCCGCGGGATCAACCCCGCGCTCCGCCGCCGCGGCAGGGATGGAAAGTCCTTCGGCCCACGTCCATTCCGGCCGGCCGGCCAACGCGACAGTGACCCGTTCGAGGGGATTTGGCAGCGGCCCGGCAAACCACTCCTGCCGCAGCCGTTTGCGGATCGCCGGCTCCGCGAGCCGCTCGAGCGTGGCCGCCACGCCCCCCTCTTGCACCCAGGCTGGCAGCGCGACCATCCCCAGAATGCTGTTCCCAGCCAGGTACGGATAGGTATCGAACGTGATGTCGAGCCCAAGCGCGCGGGCTGTGTCCACAAGCGGCAGGAGCACATCCGCCGGGCCGTGGTAATGTGAAACATGCGCGGGAGCGCCGCTGGCGCGTGCGATGTCACAAAGCTCGGCCATGCCCGCGGGTGCCTGCGCGCCATAGCCGCGGATGTGCGAGACGTACACGCCCCCCTCCCGCGCCACAATCTCGCAGAGCTCCGCCAACTCCCGGGCGTTCGCGTACCGGCTTGGGATGTAGTCGAGCCCGCTCGAGAGCCCTACCGCGCCTGAATCCATCCCCTCGCGAACCAGCTTCCGCATGGCCTCGAGCGCGCCGTCGGATGCGGGCGAGGGATCGAGCCCCATCGCTTCCATGCGCAAATTGCCGTTGGGAATCAGGTATGCCACGTTGATCGCGACGCGGCGGTGGAATTCGCTCAGGTATTCGTCGATCGTGCGCCAGCCGTATGCCAGCCCAGGGGGATTGCCGTTAAACCCCGCGGTGTAGACCCGCATGTATTCGAGCGTGGCGGGGGATGCGGGCGCGAATGAGCTGCCGTCCTGCCCGATCAGGTATGTGGTCACCCCTTGCCGAAGCGCGGGGAGATGCACGGGATCGGCCAGGAGCATCAGGTCGCCGTGGACGTGGGCGTCAATGAAGCCAGGGACGATGTAGCGATCCGTGGCGTCGAGGATCCGAGGCGCGCTGGCATCATCCAGCCGGCCAATTTCGGCAATCACGTCGTCGAGCAAGGCCACATCCGCGCGGAATGGCAGGCAGCCGGATCCATCCACGACCCAGCCCCCCTTGAGGATCACGTCGAAGTTCATCCTGAGCCTTTCCTCACGGTTTTGGGCCGAGCGGGTTTCGTGCCACGGGGAGGTTTGGCGGGGGGCAGCTCGACCTTGAGGTCAATTCCCGCCCAGAGATACCAGCTTGCCACGGTGCGATAGGGCCGCCAGGCCTCGGCAAGCGCGGGGCATTCGCTCGGCCGGGGGATTTCGGCCAACCCGTGATGCGAACGCAATCCGGCACGAATGCCCAGGTCGCCGCAGGGAAGCACATCGGGCCGGTTGAGGACGAAGATCAAAAACATCTGCGCTGTCCACTCGCCGATCCCCTTGATCGTGGTGAGCGCCTCGATCACGGCTTCGTCGTCCCAGGATTCATCGATCTCTTCGAGCGGAACCTGGCCAGCGGCGACCGCGGCCGCGAGATTGAGGACATAGCGTGCCTTTTGCCCCGAGAGCCCAGCCGATCGAAGCCCCGTTTCGCCCAGCTCGATCACGCGTCCAGGTTCGAATGGATCGCCAGCGATGGCGTGCAGCCGGTTGCTGATCGACTCCGCGGCCTTCGACGAGATCTGCTGGCTGAGAATCGAGCGCACAAGCGCAGTGAACCGATGCGGCCGCGGGTGCAGCCGGCAGGGACCGACCCGCTCGATGAGCCGAGCCATCCGCGGATCAACGCTCTTGAGATGCCGCACAGCGCCCAGCCAGCGGTTTCGCCTTGCCCCTTGCGCGGGCTTCGACTTCATCTCGGAATCCCGGGGTAAATGTGCAGGTGTCCACGAAGCGAGTTCATGGTAACAGGCGGTCCGGGCGGAGTGAAGTCGAAGCCGATCGAGCGGCCGGAGGAGCAGTGTTTCAGCCGATCGCGTAGGGTTTTGCCAGGACGTGCTGGGGATTGGCGTCCTTGTAAGCTTTGATGGCTTCGGGGCGGTCAAGCGCGGTGGGAATGAACGCCACGGCCTGGTCGATGCGCTCATCTGGCTCAGCACAACTGAAGCGCAAGAACCCTGCGCCTGTCTCTCCGAAGCATTCACCGCCCAGGCAGGCGACGCCGAATTTGGGATCAGCCCCTTCGAGGAAGTAGAGTGCGAGCCCATGCGAGGTGAGGCCGAGCCGGTTGCAGACAGTGCGAACGTCAGGGAAGACGTAGAAGGTTCCGGCCGGTTTGGGGGCGATGAAGCCCTCAATGGTGGCGAGGCCGCGGCAGAGCCGGTTGACCTTTTCCTCGAAGCGGGCCATGTAATTGTCGCGGGTTTCCTTGTCGAGCTCGAGCGCGGCCTTGGCCGCATGCTGGGCGAGCGGCGGCGAGCACGAGGCCGTGGTGTTGATCAGCTTGCCGAATGCGGCCACGACCTCTGGCGATGAGGCGGCGAAACCGATGCGCCAGCCGCTCATGCTGTAGGATTTGCTGAAGGTGTAGGCCGCGACCGTGCGCTCAAGCATCCCCGGCTGGGCGAGAATCGATTCATGCCGGCCTGACCAGACCATGTGGCAATAAGGCTCGTCGGAAAAGACGACGAGATCCCCGCGCGTTGCGACCTGGGCGATCGCGGCCAGATCGTCCGCCGTGGCCACGCCGCCGGTGGGGTTGTGGGGCGAGTTGAGGAAGATCGCCCGCGGCTGAGGATCCTCGGCCAGGAAACGCTCGACGGCCTCGGCGGACGGCCGGAACTGGCGCTCCGGCGACAACGGCGCGAGCACGGCCCGGGCGCCACGCCGCTCCAGATTGGGCACGTACGTGGGGAACTGCGGGCTGAAGATCAGAACCCCGTCCCCAGGATCGAGAAACGCCTCCGCGAAGTATTGCTCGAACGGCTTGGCGCCCGACGCAACCACAATGTTCTCCGCCCCGACCGGAATGCGGAATTCTTCCTTGAGAAAGCGCGCCGCCGCTTCGCGGAATTCCGGCAGGCCCAGGCTGGGGCAATAGCCCGTCTTGTTTTCCTCAATCGCCAGAATCCCAGCCTGCTTCGCGTAGGGCGTGCTGGGGAACGGGCTGTCGCCAATCTCGAGCTCCACAACGTCCTTGCCCTGCGCCTTGAGCGCGCGGGCCATTGCAAGCACGGTGAAAGCGGTCTCGGAAGTCAGTCCACGCGCAAGGCTGCTCAGGCGAACGGGCATGAATTCCCTCGGTTGATCAGAGTCGCGGTCTCTCACGGCCAGGCGCAGCCGCGCCCGGGCACGGTATCTAGCCTAACGCGAGGCGATCGCTTGCGCCAGGGGGCGAACGACCCGCGGGATGACCGCCTGACGCAGAATCTCCTCGCCGATCTCACGCTGACGACGGAGCGATTCCAGGAAGGTGATCTCGGGACCGCTGCCCCAGTACTGTCGCACCGTGAAGAAGACGCTGATCGGATCGCGCGGAAAGTCCCTGCCTCGGACCGCGGTCGGAAACCGCGGCCGTGTCTCGATCGCAAGCCGGCACTGAAGCTGGCCGCTATCGTCCAGGGCCATCGTCAGCGACGGCTCGAAGTTCGTCACGCGCGTGCGGGGGATCTCCAAAAACCCCTCCAGGCCGTTCCCCACCCCAAGCGCCTCGGCCACAATCTCGTCGTGGTTGCCATCGTAGTTGAAGTCAAACCCGAACATCAGGTCGAGCGCTTCGCAATCGAGCAGGCTAATCGTCAGCAAATGGGGCGCAAGATCGAGCATCAGCTCGTGCTGGCGGTACGATTCCTCGTGGGTCGACGGATTGAAATGCCCCGAGCACAATCGCCGCGATTCAATCGCAAGCCAGCGGTGCGAGTCTTGCTCCTTGTCACCTTCGAGAACCAGGTCGCCGTTCTCGCGAGTATAAAAATTCTTGAGCTCGGGAAAGCCCTTCTTCATCTGCTCAAAAAAATGCAAAACGGTATCACGATGGGTTGGCAGCTCCAGTTGCGTGTTGAGCTGGACATTGATGTACGACTCGTCAGCGTCGCAGTTGAAGCGGTTCATCCTTGTGATCCCCAGCGCCCGGGCGAACCCGCCTTGAAGAGCCCCATGGAAGCAAACAGCCGGCCAGTATTGGCCAGCTCCAAAAAGCAAAAAGGCAGCCCCTCGCACCAGGCTTGGAGGCCACTTTACCAAATCTGAATCGTGGGTGAAATGAACCTGAATCTCCCCCCATACGCTCGCGAATCATGCTTTCAAGAGGTCGCTTGTGATTCGCTAACACCTTGCTATAAAGAGGGTTGCAGATGACACCCGAATGGCACTCGGGAGCAGAATTCAAGGTTTGTCAAACTAAGATTCAACAGTGCGAAACAATTGTTGGACGCGTGACGAAGGGGCAAGTGCGTGCGTGCGTTTTCGGGTTTTCAGGCCGTGGCAAGAGCGTGTTCGCGGGAACACTATTAGTTTGGAATGGATTTGCGCAAGGGATCGGGAACGGGGCGTTTTCCGAGGTAGTAGGCATACGCGGCGACGGCGTTTAGATCCGCGAAGTCGAGCACGGTTCCCCAGCCTTGCATGCGTGAGCCCTGGGTGCCTTCGCGGATGATTTTGAGGACGGTATCGGGATCGTCGCCGTACTTCCATTTCGCGGCCGTGAGGTTTCCAACGGGGGGGCCGATGAGCTGGGAGGCAAGCTGGCCGTCTCCCTTGCCGTTGTTGCCGTGGCAGGCAGCGCAGCGCGCGAGGAAGATGCCCCGCCCGCGCAGGAGCAGCGGGTCGCGGGCGACCTCGGGCGGGGCTGGCTCGGCGGGTGTGGAGAGCAGGCGAAACGCCACGAATCCGCCAAGCCCAAGCCCCAGGAACAGCAGGATGATCATCCGCACCACGGCCGAGTCGGAACTCGCTTTCGGCTCAACCGCGCCGTCCGCGTGCCTTGGCTCCTCCGTCATCAGTAGGAATCCGCGGAGATGACCTCGCCGCCGGCGCGGGTGATCAGCGCCTTGAGAACCTGCTTTGATATGGAGGTTTTGATGAACCGCACCGATCCGTCGGCGAACAGCACATTGAATCCTCCGGGATGCTGTGAGGCCAGGCCCTGCATTCCGTTAGAGTTGGGGTCGAACTTGAGCTCCTCGGGCTTGGTCCAGATCACCGAATCCTTGGCCTCGACCACCATCAAGGTGTTCGAGGTGCCGTCCGTCACCGACTGAAGACCAACATCGCCTTTGGTGTCGAAGAGCGCCCCTTCATCCACGAAGATGCGATAGGTGGTGGTGAAATCGTCCGCCTTGGTGCGCTGGGGGCAAATGTAGACCTGGGGCATTTCCTTGATGAGCTCCTTGTTGTGCTCGCTATCCCAGGGCTCATCGAGATGGAATTTATTGTAGAGCTCTTGCTGTTCGATGTAGGGCAAGATCGCCACGCGCCAGCTCAAAAGCGGCTTGCCGTCCTTGTCTCGGATCGAACTTGGGAACACGTTTTTCGAGGAATGATGATTGTGGAACGCCAGGCCGATTTGCTTCATGTTGTTGACGCACTGGGCGCGTCTGGCGGCCCCGCGTCCCGTGCTGACGGCGGGCAACGCGATCAGCAAGAAGGGCGCATCGATGATGAGCGATGCGGCCGTGGGCAACGGCTCGCGCTGGTCGATGACGATGCCGTTCCTGTCGATCAAGGCCGAGGTGGTTGACGGAAAGAGAAAGGCATTGAGGGCCTTGGCCGTGGGGACCATCTCCGGCTTGAGCTCGATGGGCTGATCCTTAACCTGGCGCCCCATCTGGGCGTAAATGGTTTTGATCTGGCCGTTGAGATAGTCGATGAGGAGTGGGATCGCGGCGGTGAGGATGGGCGTGATTTCGCGCAGGTCGCCGGCGGCAAGGTAGGTCATTGAGTTGGGTAAGGCTGCCGCGTGCGCGCCCAGCACGGCCGGATTCCACTGTCCGGGGGATTTCGCGGCGGTTTCGGCCGCTTTCTTCGAGGCGCCCACGATGAGCCGATCCTTGCCCAGGATGATTGTCGGCTGGAAGAAGTCGCCGATCGGGGGGGGCAACACCTCGGGCGGAATCACGGCCACGTAGGTGGGAAGGTCGCCGGCTTCTTTTTTAATCGTGAGCCTGGGAGCGCCCGGGGCCGCGGCATCCCCTTCAATCGCGGCGATCACAACCTTGGAGATGGACTCGAGCGAGGTGGCGACCGCGTCATGGTCGCGAACCTCGATGGCGAGGGTCACGCCCGAGTAACGGGATGCGACCATCGTCGCAATGTTATCGGCCTGACCGCCGACCTTGTGGGTTTCCACCATGATCCGCGGACCCAGGTGGCCGAGAACGTCTTTTTGAAGATCGACGGAGAATCGCTCCTTGAAGGCCGCGAGAGCCTTCTGGCTCGACTCCAGGTTCCTGGGATCGTCCTTCAGATTCTCGAGCCAGATTCCGAGCGACTTCGCCAGATCGACTGCGATGGCGGTGAAATTGGTCGCGCCGGCGGGAAGCTGCTTGAGATCCGCGGTACTAAAGCGGGGTTGGTCGAAGAGTGCCAGGATTCCCTTCCGCGGCGCGGGGGCCACGATGCGAAGCTGCGTGACAATCGCTTGATTCTGGAATCCCCATCGCCCTTCCAGAAGCTCAACACCCTCCAGAAGCGCATTGCCCTCGGTTTCAGAGCTCCTGGGCAGGCTTTTCACGTCGAGGAATACACGCATCATCGTCTCGAAATCGGTGCTGGCGGCGAGCATCGTCTTGCGCCTGGGGTGATCCACGGCGTTTTCACGCGCGCCATCGATCACGCCGCTCAGGGCCTCGACATCATCCTTGCCGGTGAAAACAATGTCGCCGTTCTCCGACCACCAGACGGACATCGGACTCCATTCGTGGACCACGCGAACATCCGGCTTTTCCTCGACGTTTTTTTCCGCGGGCTGGCCGGCCATCATATTTTCAATCGTCGTCAGGAGCTTGCGCAGCTCGGGCCGATCCGCCTTGCGAACAACGAGGGCGAACCGAGCCTGGCTTGCCTGCTTGCCCCACAAACCAAAAGCGAATCCGTCCTTGAAGGCGTTCTTGACAATGTCCACGTACGCGCGGCCGCTGCCCGCGCCGGAGAATGGGCTCAACTCCACCATGCGGTCGAGCCCCTGGACGAACTGGTCCTCGAGCAGCGGCCCGAGCCTGGCGTCCGTGAGCACCTTGTACGCCGCCGATTTTTCCCACGCGGCCTGGTGGGCCTTGAGGCCGTCGAATTCGAGCAGGAAGAAGAGGTCCTCGCGGGGAAAGTAGCTCGCCAGCGGCTTCGCCGGTGCACCATCGGCTTTTTTGTCCGCCTGGGCGCAGGCTCGATCCGAAGCCAGCAATGCGAGCGCCGTGGCGAGAGTGGCGAGACAGCCCTGGAACCAGGATCTCAAGGCACGCGGAGTCATGAGGTGTTCTCCACTATTGAGCAGCGCTCGGCGTCCATGCCGTGCTCGGACATTATCCCGACACTTGTCCCATGATGATAGTCGCGGGCGAGACTCCGAAACAAGCCATGAGTGGAGCGATGCTCAGTAGGCGTCAGGCGCGAGTTTTTCGCCCCCTGCGCGCGTGATCAGGGCGCGAAGTATCTGGGCGGCGATCGTGGATTTCAGCCTGTGGAACGAGGCATCGGCGAAGATGGTGGCGAAGCCGTCCTCATGCTCTGCCCCCGCGCCCTGGAGCCCATCGGCCCTGGGGTCGAACTTGAGCTCGTCGGGTTTGGTCCAGATCACGGCATCTTTTGATTCCACGAGCATGATGGTGCTCGCGGGGCCGTCGCTGGCGTCGGCGATGGCGACGTCCTTCCTTTCGTCGAAGAGCGCGCCTGCACCCACGAAGATGCGATAGGTCGTGGTGAAGTCGTGCACTCCGCCGCGCTTCGGGCACACAAAAACCCGGGGCATTTCCTTGATGAGCTCCTTGTTGTGCGTGCTGTCCCAGGGCTCGTCGAGGTGAAACCTGTCATAGAGCTCTTGCTGTTCGATGTAGGGCAAGATCGCGACACGCCAGCTCAGAAGCGGCTTGCCCTCGGCGTCTCGAATCGCGGCCGGCAAAACCCCCTTCACGTGATTCAACTGGAGCATTCCAAGCCCGATCTCGCGTGCGTTCTGGGTGCAGACCTGGGATGCGCCGGCCGTGACGAGCGACCTGGCTTGCGACACCAGCACGGCAAGCGCCGGCATGATAATCGGCAGCGAGGTGAATGTTGGCACTGGCTCGCGCTGCTGGATCGTGATTCCTTGCGGATCGACGACGACCGAAGTGACAGATGGGAAAAGGTGGGTGTTCAGCAGCTCGGCCCTGGGGACCGATTCGGGATGGAGTGCGATCGGCACATCCTTGGTTTCAACCTCGAGCTCCCTGGCGAGCGAACGAAGCTGGCCGTTCGTCCACTCGACGAGCACGGGAACGCCGGCTGTGAGGATCGGCGTCAGCGGTCGGAGGTCGACCGCGCCCAGGTAAATCATCGCGCCGGGGATCGCGCTTGCCTGCGCTCCGAGGGCGGATGGCTGCCACGATCCGGGCGCGTGGGCGGCGATCTCCGCGGCGTTTCGCGATACCCCAAGGATCAGCCTGTCCTTCGCCAGAACGAGCGTGGGCTGAATGTGGTCGCCGAGTGGGGGCGGCAG
>DAIDHX010000081.1 GCA_027451885.1 Planctomycetales bacterium | reverse complement strand
GGCGGGCGTTCTGGGTGGGTGGGAAAACCGGGTGGGTGGGTCACTCGTTTAAGTCGTCGACGGCGTCGAAACGGTTTGTGCGCCGGTCGTGCGCTGCGCCCGGCGGGGTCCGGTCCGGACGGCTCAACAACTCAATGGCCGTAATTGCCTCGGGATAGTTCTTGCGTAGGTTGGCTCGGTCAACCCTCGCTCTGAGGCAGGCGGCGCGAACAGTGACAGGCTTCCCTTCGCGGTGGAGTTCGTAGGCTGCGGCAATGGCCCTCGCGCCGGGCGTCAGAGTCTCCTGCTTGGGCGGCGTCCCGGCGTGCTCGACGCTCGGTCGCGGGGTAAAGCCGGGCGACGGGGGTGCCATTTGGCCGTGGCGGGCCTGGCGAGCGGGTAGCTCGCCGCGAAGCCATTGCTCCTCAAACTCGCCGGCGTGTTCAGCGACTTTCGCCATGAGCGAGTTGTAGCGAGCGCGGCGAAGTTCGTCACGCTGTTCTGGCGTAAGGCGGGGCATGGGCGTGTTCCTCTTGATGGTGGGCCGGTTCGGGGGTTGGGCTCAAGAGGAAACCGCAACCCGTCGAACCGCGTTGTGCTCGACGGCTGGCCGGCCGACGTGCAACCCACGGTTATCTATCTTACGGTCATGGGCTGGACGCAGCATCCCCAGGGGCGTCAGGCATCCCGTTCCGCTCGAGGCGTTCGCGGACGCTGTCAGGGTGTTTCGCGGAACGCTCGATGAAAACGTATGGCTTCGGGGCCTCGGTCTTGACGTCCAGGTGAACCGCCTGGCTTGGCCTGCCACAAGCGAATTCCAGGACGGTGCGGGCGGCGGCGACGTCTCCATTGGCGGCCTTCTCGACCAGCGCCCGCCAGGTGCGGCGGATATCTTCAGGCTCGACGGCCTTGGCCAGGGCGGTTCGATGGCGTTGCATCGCCCGGGCTAGCGGGTTGCCTTTGCCGAGCCGGTTCCCCGTCGCGAATCTTCCGCGTTCGTCCTGGCCGTTGCTCATGGTCTCCCCTTCCGTAAGTCTCGGTTCTAGCGGGTTCCCCGGGCGGCTTCCACCAGCGTCCGAATCGACGTCCGGACAGCTTCGGGCAGGTCCGGCCAGGCGTCGGCCACGGCCTGCAAACCGGGGTCGTTCTGACAGGTGTCGGTGGGCAAATGGTGGGAATCGCTCGGGGTCGCAACTCGTAAACCTTGCCGCGATTGGGCGTTGTGTCTGGCTTGCGGCGGTCTCATAATCCGCAGGTCAACGGTTCGAGTCCGTTCCCCGGTATTTTCGACAGCGTGCGACACAATCCGACGGGATGCGTCAAACCCCTGGCTTGCCGGGGGTTTTTCGTTTCCTGGCTGAGAAACTTCGGTTTGAGCCCGAACGCCAGCATGCGACTCGGAATGACAGGAAACGTCCCCGCGGTGGGCAAATCGTGGCCGAGGATTGGGCTCCGGAGATCGCACCAGGCTGGCCTCAGCTCGCCTCGTGGGTTCGCTCCGCGCGCGAGATTGGGTTCGCTTCGCGAGGGGTGATTGGGTTCGCTTCGACGGCAGCGGTTGGCCTGGCGTATCTCATTGTATTGCATAGCTTTATGGTGATCCTTGGTTCGGTCTGTCGCCGTGATTGGGTTCGGTCCGCGCGGGCGTTTTGGCTTCGGTTTGTCGCCACGTTTTGGCTTGGGTTTTTCGCCACGTTTTGGCTTCGGTTTCTGGGGGTGTTTGGCTTCGGTTTCTTGCGCCTGGATTTTGCACGTCCCCTCGTGGTGGCCATGGGGTTTCCGCGGGGCCGTCGCGATCGACGCCACGGCTCGGCCTGGGAGCTCATCCAGGCGATCATCCTGTTGTCATCCTCGCGTTCGTCAACCGCGGCGAAGCGCGAATCTCACCCGACCGCGGGCGCGCGGGCTTCTTGATGTCGCGGCGATTGGTGTCGACGTGGGGCGCGGGGGCGGAGCGAGGGATGGCGGACTCGAATGTCGCTGAGTTGTCGCCCGAGTCGTGGAACAGCGAAGACCCAGGCGCCTGGCCGAGATCTTCTCAATATCAATCTAACGCACATCCGCGCGGACTGAGCAACGCCCGCCCTGACTTTCGCCCGACCGGATCAGCATCCGCAAGCTGTGAGGCTTGTAACGAAGATCGGATGCAGCCGGGCCGACGCCGCCTCGCCCGACGCCGCCTCGCGGGTCTGAACAGGGCGTCGAGCGACAGTGCCTGGCCGCGCTGCTCTCGCCTGCCCCCTCGCCCAGTTCTATCCCCTCGCCCAGTTCTATCCCCTCGCCGAGTTCATGGACCGCTGATTGCGAATTGCGAGCCTCACACTGGTACTGGACTGAACCGGCCGATTGCGGGATGATACCCAAAGGGTGGTGGCGGGGAGCTTGCAATGTGCTGCACTACCAGCCTCGGATGGCTATCGATCAGAGCTTCAACCTTGATCCAGGAGCGCCAGGGCATGATCACAACGGGCCGCATTGCTCTTTTCGCCGGTCTGGTTTGGATCGCAGCCGCCTGTCCAGGCGTCGCCCATGCCCAGCAGTCGTGGGTTGGTAAGAGCGTTGTGACGAAGACGAATCCGCCGCGCCGCGCCGCCGCCACGATTGCCGGCGACTCCGCGGCGACGTCTTTCAAGAGGGCGACGATCTGGATGGAGCGCGAGGGTTGCCGTCTCGCCTTCGCCGATTACAACGAGACCACCCGGCTCGATCCTTCGGACGCATTCGAGTACGTCGTGCGGGGCATCGAGTGGTCCCGCAAGAAGGAGTACGACAGGGCGATCGCCGATTTCAGTGAGGCGATCCGGCTCGATCCTACGATTACGTTCGCGTACATGGCCCGGGGATTTGCGTGGGAGCGTAAGAAGGAGTACGACAAGGGCATCGCGGATTACAGCGAGGCGATCCGGCTCGATCCCACATACGCCCTCGCGTACAACGGCCGGGGCCTCGCGTGGTTCCACAAGAAGGATTACGACAGGGCGATCGCGGATTACAACGAGACCATCCGGCTCGATCCCAGGGACGCCGGCGCATACAACAATCGGGGCAACGCCCGGCAAAGGAAGAAGGAATACGAGAAGGCGATGGCCGATTACAACGAGGCCATCCGCATCGATCCCAAATACGCGTATGCGTACAGCGACCGGGGCTGGGCGTGGGCCAACAAGAAGGAGTACGACAAGGCGATCGCCGACTACAACAAGGCGATTCGGGTCGATCCCAGCCTGGCCGCCCCATATGACGGCCGGTCCTGGCTGCGTGCGACCTGTCCGGACGTGAAGTTCCGGGACGGTAAGAAGGCGGTTGAGGACGGGACCAGGGCGTGCGAGTTGTCGCGGTGGAACGAGGCGAATTCGATCGGTACCCTTGCCGCCGCGTACGCGGAGTCGGGTGCGTTTGAGAAGGCGGTCGCGACGCAGCAGAAGGCAAGCGCGCTTTCCACCGACGCCGAGGATCGCAGGAAGGCCGAAACGCGGCTCGCGCTCTACAAGGAAAAGAAGCCCTATCGCCAGTCGGACGAGGATTGAACGCGGCCGCGGGCTCGAGCTCGAATCGGGTGCGAGTGGATCGCTGCAACCGGCCAGCTTGCGGTGAGATGGACCCCGCTACCCGCGTCGAGCGCGGCGGATCGGAAGCGCGGGCTCGCGAGCTATTGCCAGACCCTCCATCGCAGGCTTCTTGCCGGATTATGTACTATCACGCACATCGTCGCCACAAGCTACCCCGAAGCGAGGCTTCCGACACTCAACGCAATCGTTCCATGCTTTGAGTCTGTCGTACGGGATCGAAGACGTTAAAGGATGTCCGTGAAGTCCTCGTAACCCGGCTCCCCGGCGCTGTTCATGACTTCGCCCCAGCCGTCGACCTGCACCGACGCCTTTATCGGTCTGGCCAGGGTGATGAGTGCCGTGTTGCCCAGGAACTGCACGCTACGAACCTTCATCGGTACGCTGGGATTTCTGGACCTTCGGCCGCGCTGTGGGGGTAGCCGATAGAGGGTGAATCCCGCCGTCAAGGGCGTCACGAACTCATTGTAAATGACCTGAATCTCGGCCAGTTTCTTACGCCCACGAAAAATGCCCGTAATTCCCAGCACTGAGGGTGGGATGCTCTGGGGAGTTGGAGGAGTGGAAGTCGGACTGGGCGTAACGTTGATCGTAACGGTTGCCGGAGCGCTTCTGAATGTTCCGTCCGTCACCGTATAGGTGAAGGAGTCGGTTCCTGTGAATCCAGGGTTGGGGGTATAGACGAAGCTCCCGTCAAGGTTGACCGTGAGCGTTCCGTCAAGTGGTTCGCGAGACACCATTGCGCTCAACGGATTCTTGAACACATCGGACGAGAGGCTCAAAAGCCCGAAAAGCGCGGACTCGACAAGCCGGCCACCCTCCTGAGTGGAGTACCAGCCGCCGCTGGCGGACGGGCCGATTACGATTTGGTTGACGTAATCGTCGGTCACGGCAGGTTGGCTCCCCGGGACAATCCCGGCGGTCAGCCACTGAGCACCAGGTGGTAGTGCGGGACTGCCAGCAAGGTTGGACCAGATGGCCTGGATGACGTAGCCGTCGTATAATCCATAGTAGCCTTCAGCTTTGTCGCCCACCTCCCCGCTACCATCGTTAGCGAACCAACCGCCGGACGTCTGCGAGTATCCATCCGCGGTAAGGAATTGATAGTATTCCGGATCGGTCACAGCTTCGGCGACCTCGTGTGAGATCACCGTGGTTAGCACGTCGAAGTAGTTGTTCTGAAATTCCTGAGTGAGGCTCCATGCTGGGTCCGGCCAGGGGACGACCGCGTAATGGATCTGGTTACCCACGGGCGTGCTGCCGTCCCATCCAGTCTGCCAGAAGAAACTGCTATGGTAGCCTCCCGCCTGTGTGTCTATACAGAATGCGGATGAGACGCCCGGAGGTAGAACGACGAGATACAAATTGTCGAAGTTGTTCCAGGCCGTGAGGTTCCCCGTGTCTAACTCGCTCGCCAGAAAGTTTTCGATGTCCCCCGAAGGTGGACGGTAATCGTTGTTCGCGATCGAACTGACGTCATCGTTGAGCACTTGACCCTGGTATGTGTTTACTGGGTCGTAGACACTCCCCTCGAACGTGCCAGCCCCTACATTATCGTAGAAGCCCGAGTAGCCGTCGGAAACATATTGCCAGTATTGACTCAGGAGGCTCGACATGAAGGGGCCGCCAACCAACGCGCGTGCATAGGCGTCGAGAGCAGTGCGGTACTGGGCCAGGGTGCCGCTCGCCCACTGATTCCCGATGTAGATCGTCTCGAGCTGGACGTTCGGCAGGATGTTCTCTCCATTAGGAACGGTGCCATGATAGGTCACATCCGACGCCAAGAGTATTCGTCCCTCAAGGTCCTCGGCGCGTGGGTAATGACTGCGGGGTGCCCGACCTCCGCCGGGTCGACTCCTGGAGCGAGTGCATCGTGGTCGAAGGAACGTCCTGGCGAGCACGAGACGGTTGTTCAACATGGTGATAGCGCTCTGGGCGATGGGTTTGTCGATCGTGTCCTGTGCAACCGTTAAGCCAGACTGGGAACTGTATGGAAGCCTGAGTGCGTTATCCAATCATCCACTCCGCCAGCACGGACGTGCCGATGGAGCATGACTTGCCTTGACGGCATCGTTGGCATCTTCCCTGGCCATTCTGTCAGGGGCTCTGAACGCGTTCAGGAGATGGCTCGACCTCCAGGGTGGCAAGGGAACGATGAGAGGCCGGGACACAATCCGTCGATCGAACATGCTTCCTAACAGTGAAGATGCGCGAGATGCGATAAGGGAGCGCGGAGACATTTTTTTTTGGGGGGATCCTCAGAAGAACGTTCGATGACCAGGGAGAGTGGGATCGAAATCCAGGTTGAAAAGGACACGGCTCGGTGTCCAGGAGAAGCGCTAAAGCGCATGGGCACAGGGGCTTGCGCGTGAGAGGCTGAGCCCGGGCCTTTGGGCGTGCGCATCGCCTCGGTGGTGCGTTCGCGAACAGAAGCCTCGGACGCGCGACGAATCCACCCCGCGCGGATTGCCAGGCGCCCCGTGTTCGCAGGTTGCTGCCTGGTGATGAAGGGTAAGCCGAGCTTCGTATCGCGTCGCTGCCGCGAGAACTGGAACGCGGAGTACAAAGCACGGGTGTCGCAGGCTTTGAAGGCTCCCGTCCCGCTCCTCACAGGCTCTCATCAAGCCAGCCTCCCTCCTGGACAGGCCACTAGAAACGCCCGATCGGAGCTGATATCATCACATCGTGGGATCTCTGAGGGCAACCTTCAATTTGGCCCCTGAGCGCAAGGCAATCCAGTCGCTGGCTCGACGCAATCCGTCATTGACTCAACGGGGTGCCGACAGGTGAGGACCCTCCAGTTCAGGAGGCCTTGCAAGCGTTTGTCTTCCACGACCTCGGTTCGGTCTGGGGCCGTCTTCGCGCCCGCGCGGAGGAGAGTATGACCATGCTTCGTTTTCTGGCCTGTCCTTCTACCGTAATGGTGGTGCTTGGGGCGGTTACGGCCTGTGCCATCGGGCAGGAGCCCTTGAGCCAGGAGAAAATCGCAGGGATTGGCGCGGCGGCGACGGCGCTGGTCGAGGTGAAGGCCCGCAACGCCTATGGCAGCGCATTCTGCATACACCCCTCGGGCCTCTTCCTGACCGCTGCGCACGTGGCGCAAGGGGGTGTGACTCTGATTTTGAACCCGAGCCTGGAGTCTGAAAAGGCTTACCCCGCGCGTGTGGTCCGGATGGACAGCGAGCTTGACCTTGCCGTTCTGCGCATCGAGGGCGTCGCGGATCTCCCTGCCCTCTCGATTGGCTCGGACGAGGAGCTTTCCCTGTTGACGAAGGTTGTTGTTGTCGGGTTTCCGCTCGGCCCCGGCGTTGTCCGGAATCAAAACGAGTACCCGGCGGTCAGTGTCAGCCCGGGCAGCATTACCTCGTTACGCAAGAATGGTCCCAGGCTGCACCGCATCCAGACGAATGCGGAGATCCAGCCCGGGAATTCGGGCGGGCCATTGCTCGATCCCAGGGGTAAGGTGGTCGGTGTAGTCGTCTCCAAGATTCATCCCACAAACATCAGCTTCGCGATCCCGGCCAACGAGATCTCGCAGTTCCTCGCGCGCCCGGAGATCGAGTTCGATCCGCCGGGTCTGAACCCGGCCAATGTCCACAAACCGGTGCCGTTCGAGGCCAGTGTGGTGCCGCTCGTTCCTTCCGGGGAACCGCTGACCGTGGACCTGGTTCTCAAGCCCGCCCGAGGCGCGGAGCGGACTCAGCCGATGGAGGCCGCCGGCACGAGATACCGGGCGATGGCCGTGCCGATGCCGCGCGCGGAGGGCCCATCAAGCTTACGACTCGTGGCCACGTTCGAGAACGGCATTTTGAATGCCACCACGGCGATCGATCATGCCTTCAAGATCGGTGACCGACCGCTGAAGATCAGCGACGTTCGCCAGGTGCGTTTCAGGCCCAAATCGCTGGTCATCCTGGGCGATGGGGCCACGGTCGAAGGCCCGCTGAGCGGTCTCGCATCGGTCGCGGTCGACCTGGGCGGCCAGTCCGTGAAGGTGGACCTGTCGAAGGCTTCGGAGATCAGGTTCGCGCCGGAGTTGGAGAGCGAGAAGGTCTGGTACACGCTCCTGGTGCGGCAAGGGGGTAAGGAGATCTATCGCCGTACCGAGAGCCTTGTGGTCGATGGACTCTTGCCGACACCGAATCGCGTTGCCGGGCCAACGGGCATCAAACCGCCGCCCCTCGAGGGGAACAGGGTCATCCGCTCGCTTCCCAGCACGATTGCCGACGTGGCCGTCGGAGGCGCGGGGCGGTACCTGGTTCTGTATCTGCCCCGGCTCAAGCGGCTGGCGGTTTTCGACGTCAACGCGGCTGAGGTCGTGGGCAACATTCCGGTCAAGGACGATCGAGCGCGCTTCGCCGCGGGTATCGAGGACGTCGTGGTGGTGCTTCCCCAGTCACGTGTCATCGAGCGCTGGAGCCTGAAGACCTGCAAGCGGGACATTGCGGCTCCACTACCGATTGCGGGTGTGATCAAGACCGTGGCCATGGGCTCGGCGTCGCGGGGACCGCTGCTTTTGCACTCGGCCAGTGGTACAAGAGAGCTCGACCCCGCCTTGTTCAGCCTGTTTGACCTGGAGCGAATGCGGCTGAGCGTGCGCGACCTGAAAGTCTATCCCGCGCTGGGAAACGTCTACAGAGATTTTGTGCATCTGCGGGCCTCCGCCGACGGGAGAGTGTTTGGCATGTGGTGTACGAGTCACAGCCCGAGCGGCGTGGGAGTGGTCATGGCCTCGGAACTGGGCGCCCAAAGCTTTTACGCGCATCAGGACTGGGGATATGTCGTTCCCGGGCCGGATGGCAAGGTGCTTTACACTCGACTTGGGATGAGCACGCCCCAGGTGAGCCTCAACACGATGGAGTCTCCCCAGGATGGGCCCGTGTTGCCCGCGTATCACGGAGACACGTACCTTAAGCTGCCGCCGATCAACGGCCAGAAGCCCAGCAGGCCGCCAGCCGGTCCTTCGCCCGCCGGCCGACCCCAGCTCGGTTACGGGGGCACGCTCTCGGTTTATGCCCGGGACACGGGGAGACCGATCGCGAGCGTACCCGACGTTGAGCTGATCCCACCGAGGGATGGAAACATCAATCACGACTTCACGTTCGACAAGCGCATCCACCTGATCCCGGACGCGGGTTTGATCATCACGATTCCGGACTCGAACGACCGCCTCGTCCTGCATCGGCTCGGGAACTAGGCGTGCCAGGCCCTGGAATGGCGAACCGGAGCGGATTGCTCCGTGAGCTGGGGGCGCTGGAAAGTCGGGGATCGCTGCCCGCCTCAAGCGCGGCGGATCGGCAGCGCGGGGGTTGAGCGTAAAGAGCGGCGCGCGGGTTGGTCCCGGGCGTGGGGGGGCTCGCCCGTTTCTTCCCTGAGGAGCCTCCCTTACGCCGGGATGGGCGCCAGGCGTTTTGATGCGCTTCGCCAATGCAGGAGCAATCCGCCGGCAGCGAGTGTGGCCGAGCTGATCCCCAGCGTCCAGCCAACCACGGCCGGCCAGCTCACGCGACGCGGCCGAAGCGCAAGGCCGGTCCACGCGCGTGATTCAAGCAGTTCGGAGGCGTCGGCCACGTCCGGCGGCAGGTTGGGGTCGAGGATCTGCACCAGTTTTCCAGTCTTCCCCACCGGACGAACCACGACGAAGTGGCCGTGCGGGCTTTGGCGCAGAAAGAGGATCATCGGCCGGTCGATGGCTCGCCTGTCCTTTTTGAGGAGCACCCCCTCCAGCGTGAGGCCGCCGGCCAGCGCCGCGGCCTGGAGCTCCTGCATCGAATAGCCGCTCGGGTTGGGTTGGGGCAGAATGGACTCGAGGCGTTTCAGATTGGTGGAGTGGCCTTCGAGTCGAAGCAGTGTATAGAGTGCCATGGTGCCGCAGTCGTAGATCGGTATCGCGGAACTGGCCTCCTGTTCCGCGCCCCGCGCGTCCTGGGTCCCCGCGCTTGCCAGAACAGGCAGTGCCAGAATCAGGATTGCAGCCAGGTAGGAGCTCTTCATCGTGACCTGCGTAAGATCATGGTGGCCCAGGTAATGAGCGCGGCTCCGGCCGAGAAGAAGCCGATCTGAGCCAGTAACGTAGCGCTCCAGCTTCCCTGGGAGGAGGAGCTTGCATCGATCATGGCCGATTGTCTGTCGGCCTCCTCGAGCCGCCTGGTCAGGCGTTCCTCAACACTTTTGGGATCGGTTCTTTCTGGGGGCGGGGATTTCGCGTAAGCCGCGTCAAAGTTTCGCCTCAGTACGCGATCGTCTGACCTCGGAGGATCTCCGATCCTGAGCGCGAAGGCTGAGTCCGGAATCCCCTCATTCACGCGGATCGTGTCGGGCAGGACACGGCTCACGACATGATAGACGGGCTCTTGACTATGCTCTTGAATGCCCGTGACAAAAGTGTCCTCGATTCCTGAAATCGGAAGCCAGGCATGTTTCCCTCCCCTCAGGTCGATCTTCTTGAGCTCGATCGAGTATACCCGGCCAGCCAGAAAGGGAGGCCAATAAAATTTTTCCACTCTTAGCGGGTGACCGCCCCGTTCCGTGTCGATCCAGAAGCAGGTGTAGGGATTCTTCTCGCTCGGGGCCATTTTCCCGTTGTCGATTCGCACCTTGAGGCAGTGATGGCCGTCGACATCTTCCCAGCCCAGGTCGCGATAGTTTTGGGCGCCGGGATCACCAAGATCCTTGTAATACCACAGGTAATTCATGTTATGCGGAGTGAAATCGGAAAGAAGCCAGGTGTTTTGCTTCTCGTGGTCATCATAGACGGGGCCGAACCTTCGGTCCGCGTCTCGGATGAGCGAGATGGTCTTGCCGCCGAAGAGGGAGAAGCTATAGTATCGGACGTTGTCGGGGCCTCCCGTCTGGAGATAGTAATCCACACGTTCCGAGCCGTCGCCGCGCCAGGAGTAGAGCCCCTGATACTGCCTGCGGTTTTTGATCCGGTATTGTTCCAGCTCGGCATCGGTTTTTCCTGGGATATTAGGAATCTCGAGCCTGTAGATTCCCTCGTACATGAATGAGACGTCGCGAATCTCGGAGAGCGCTCCCTGCAAGATTCGCGAAAACTGTTCGGGGCTGACGCCGGCCGTGCCAGGCTGAGTCGCCAGCACTGATAGGACGAGTACAGTTGCGTACATCGATTACGCTCCAGGGCGATTGATGTATTAGGAAGCATGGTAAGGGCGACGGACCCTGAAGCAGCGCCGAGGTCCAGCTCAACCACCACTACCACCACCACTACCCTGAAGCCTGTAGGCGGTAAGCCCAACGTTCGCGCACTCTTTCACTCCTAGCATTCCCTGGCAAACCCCATTCATGCACTGGCCGCTCTTCACCACGAATTGGTTACAGTTGACTGCGACACCGTTCTTCTCGATGGTGATTGTTTTGTTGGTGCCAGGGATCTGCGTCACCAGGTTGGGTCCGCCGGCGCAAATGGAACACGAGGATCCGTTGGTTACGCCTCCGCAGTTGGTGACTGTGTTCTGAAAGCTCTGCTGGGCACAAGTGAGCCAGAGCGCCTGCGAGGCATTATGCAATTCGCGGCCGCGAACCCCGGACAGCGCGGCCCGACTCTGCCCGGTGGCCGCCTGGTCGGGGGCGAAACGGGAGACGGTGAGGGAGACGAGGCTCGCGACCGCCAAACTCAAAGAGATCAATGCGTACCTCAACATCGTGTGCCTTTCCTGGGGAAAGAGGAAACGAAAAGCCGGGTCATGAGAACGCGTTTACTCGACGACTTCGCCGCCGTTTCGGCTTCCGAACGCGCGCCAGACAGCGCGTGCGATGGTCTCCTGAAAGAACCGGACCGAGCCATCGCAGAGCGCCGCGTTCACACCCCCGGGATGCCAGCTTCGTGCCGTGGACAGGTCCTCCGGAGGCATCGCGTTACCGTATTCGCAGTCCGGGATGCGGCCGTTCGGCTCCTGGGCGTGGTTGTAGAGGGTGTTATTACGCCCAGTCCAGAACCATCGCATTCCGAACTGGGTGCTTCCGTCCGTGACGCCGGGCCGTGCCGTGATCATGCAGGCCAGCAGAAGCTGGTCGGCCGTGTAGTCAGGCGTCGGGATCATCTGGAAGACGTCGCGGCGTGGATCAAGGCCCGAGGCGAGCCCAGATCCCCTCAGGCGTTCGCTGAGCATCACGGTCTGGCTGAGCCCGTCGGCGACCTGGGAGGGCCAGATCGGCCCGATCTCGGGGAAGATCCCGTTCCCACTGTCCGGGGTTTCGGGCAGGGTGCCGTACGCGGGGCCGACACCCACATTACCGCGAATGTTAACGCCCGTCGCGAGGAAGGCGCCCTGGTCAGACGGGCAGAGAAGGCCGGCGATCTGCACGTTCATCGAGGTTGAATTCGAGGGATTCGCCAGATTGATGTTCGTCGAGGAACCCGGGTAGGCCTTGAGCGCGTTCGTCATCCAGGTGCCGAGGGTGAAATTGATCGAATCGTAGAGGGGGCGCTGGTCCACGAACGGAAGCAGGTGAACATGGATGCTGAAGAAGCCGCCATAGTATTTGTCGGTGAGCTGCGTGGAGGCGGGGGGATAACACTGATGGGTCGCGGTGTAAGATGAGACGGCAAGCGCGACCTGGCGGAGGTTATTCTGGCATTGCAGCCGCCGTGAAGCCTCGCGTGCGCCCTGGACCGCGGGCAGGAGCAACGAGATCAGGATACTGATGATCCCAATCACAACCATCAGCTCGATCAGAGTAAATCCGCGACGCGAATTCATGGAGTCGCTCCTTGCGTGCCTTCCACGACCAGAACGGTCAGCGTTACCGTTTTTTGGGTGGGATGATCGGTCTCGAAAACCACATCGCAGGCCTTGCCAGGAGTGGAATGTGCTGGATCGAGCACCAGCGTTATGTCAACGGCCGTCGCGGGATCGGAACTCAAGGCGGGCGGGGCCTGGAGCAGTTGGCCGTGAACCTTCGTTACTCGGAACGGTCGTTCATCGGACCGGATTGTTACGGTTCGCCGAGCCATGCCCGCCGAGGATCGCAACACCAGGCTGGCCGGCTGAATCGTGATCACGGGCCGAACATCCCAGCGGATCGGAATGGACTCGGAGCGCCCGTCCGCCCAGAGGAACCGTAATTCCGCCGCGCGTGACCCGGGGCTGCTGGACGAGGGATACTGAAGTAAGAGCTTTTGCTCCAGGATCACGAGGTCGTCCTGCTCCCTGGTCTCGACGGCGGGTCCATCGAACCGCGCGGTCAGACCGCCTGTCGCCGAGACGCTGGCTGGTAGGGGCCGCCCGTGTTCGCCCTGGCGGCGTGCGATGACGCGGATTCTCTGCTCCCTGGATTCACGCGCTGGGAGTGAATACCGCGACCCGTCGTCCACCTGAAGCTCCCACTCCGCGACAAAGCGCGCGGCGAGATAAAGCGAAAGAACCTGTCGCTCGGCGTCGTCGGTCTCGATCGTGAAGGCGACGCGTTTCTTTTCTGTAACAAGCCCAGCCTTGAGCACGACGGGGATGATCCCCTGCTCACCAGACGCGATGGAGTCAGGAAGGGGACCGAGCGCTGAGCAACACGGTGTGGAGGCAAAGCCTTTCAGCAACCGGAGGGGACGGCTCGAGGGATTCGGAAGGCGAAACTGATGTTGTAACACCTGCCCGTGGGCCAGAACCGTTCCGAAGTCGTGCTCATGCGTCGTGGAATAGGCGGAGTCCAGTCCAACTGCCCGGTCAACGATCCTGACTTCTTCCGCCGAAATCCCGCTGGACGAACTGCAACCCGAGGACAGAATCCCCAGGGCAAGGCAAGGCAAGGCAAGGCAAGGCAAGGTATCTCATCCTGCCAAATCCTCGACTCGAGGGACCTGGTGCGGAAGGCTTCGCCTACCGATTGCATGGCGGTAATCATTGGCTCTCGCTCGACTGGTGTCAAGGAAAAAGTGAACTTTTTCGTTTTCGGAATGGAGACGAGGTTCTGGAAGGATAGAATCGCTGGCAGATCGCTCAGAGGACATGCGTGGGAGCGGGTTGTACAGGAGCTGATGTTCAACGCGGCGGATTGGAAGGTTGCGCGGGTTTGCGAGTAAGAGGCTGTGCCTGCGTTTGGTCCGTTGCGCTGGGGGTGCGTGGTTCCGCGCGATGTCTGGCGATGGTTGATGAGTGTCTCTGCGGAGATCGCGGCCTGATCGGCCGTGTTGGGGTGCGGCGGTTGACGACGGGGTTTTTCGCTCGGGTTTGGTGTTAAGCGCTTGTGCGTTGACTTGGCGTGTGCGGGCGCGGGACGATCTCGGTCGCGAGGGAGATTCATCACGGAGCGAGGCGAGCGATCATGCAGACGGAGAAACCATCCTGGTTCAAGGCAGCGCAGCGCAGGCCGTTATCCGCCGCACCTGACCTGCCGCGGCCGGCTCCGTTGCTGTTCGACGCCGAGCATCAACCGATCCAGACGCTGGCGGAGTGGACGAAGCGCAAGGTTGTGCTGCGGCGGGACTGGGCGAAGTTCCTGGGGCTGTTCCCTGGGCCGAAGGGGGCGGACGCGTATGAAGTGGTGCGTGAGGATCGGCCCCAGGGGGTGATCCGGCAGCTTATTCGTTATGAGTCGGAGCGTGGGATCGCGGTCCAGGCGTATTTGCTGATGAAGGATCCGCCGCAGCGAGGAGCGCCCGGGGCGGTGGTGTTGCACGCGACGAGCGACCTGACGATCCGCCAGCCGGCGGGGGTGGAAGGTCCGCCGGAGCTGCACATCGGCCTCCAGTTGGCTCGGAAGGGCTACGTGGTGATCTGCCCGGAGTGTTTCCTGTGGCGGCATGCGCCGGCGGGGAAGCCCGAGACGGCGGTGGCGTGGCTCAAGGGGCGTCATCCCGGGTCGAAGGGGATGGCGAAGATGTTCTTCGACGCCTCCCGCGCGGTCGACCTGCTCGCCGCGCATCCCCTGGTCGATGCCCGCAGGATCTGCGCAGTGGGGCATTCGCTGGGCGGTAAGGAAGCGCTCTATCTGGCCGCCTTCGATGAACGCGTGCGTGCCACCGTCGCCAGCGAGCTGGGCATCGGCTTTCGCCAGTCGAACTGGGACGCCTCCTGGTATCTGGGTGAGGAGATTCTCAAAAAGGGGTTTGATCTCGATCACGGCCAGGTGCTGGCGATGGTTGCGCCCCGGGCGTTTTTGCTGGTGGCGGGGGGCTCGGCCGACGGCAACGAAAGCTGGCCGTTCGTCGCGGCCAACCTGGCCGTCTGGCGGATCGCCGGGGCGCCCGAGGCCGTGGGCTTCGACAACCACCGCATGGGGCACGTGTTTCCGCCGATCGCCCAGGAGCATACCGAGGAATGGCTGGGCTGGTTTCTGAAGACGTGATGGTATGCTCGTGTGAAATTGTCTCTCATTGAAACGAGGTACAGGCGGATGCTGAATCAAACCGCGATCCAGGAACACCTGCGGCAGGCGGGGCTGGACGGTTGGCTGCTTTATGACTTTCGCGGCTCGAATCCGCTTGCCCGCCGCGTGCTGGGGCTCGAGGGCCGGCCCGTGGGCTCGCGGCGGTTTTTTTACTTCATCCCCGCCTCGGGCGTGCCGCGCAAGCTGGTCCACCGCATCGAGACCGCCGCGCTTGACAGCCTGCCTGGCGAACGCGCGATCTACCTGCGCTGGAGCGAGCTGGAACAGGGCGTCGCGGCCCTGCTGAAGGGCTGCAAGCGCGTTGCCATGGAATATGCTCCGGGGGTGTCGAACCCTTACATCTCCCGGGTCGACGGCGGCCTGATCGAGCTGGTTCGCGGGGTTGGGATCGAGGTGGCGTCATCGGGCGACCTGGTCCAGCTCTTCGAGGCGGTGTGGGACGACGACCAGTGGGCCATGCACAGGGCCGCGGAGCGAACGACGACCGAGGCTTTCGACCTGGCGTTCGGGCTGATCGCCGAGCGCACGCGAGACGGCGGTACGATCCGCGAGCTGGAAGTTCAGCGTGCGATCATGGCCTTTTTCCATGAGCGCGGGTTGACGACGTACAGTCCGCCGATTGTGGGAGTGGGGCCGCATAGCGGCGATCCGCACTATGAGCCGGCGGAGGGACGGGACGGCGTGATCGGCCCGGGGAGCTTTGTGCTGGTTGATCTCTGGGCGAAGCTCGATCGTCCCCGCGCGGTTTATAGCGACCTGACGCGGGTGGGGTTTGTGGGCGAGCGTGTGCCGGAGGTTTATGAGAGCACGTTTGCGATTGTGGCCGAGGCGCGTGACGCGGCGATCGAGTGTGTGCGCCTGGCGTTTGCCGCGGGGCGTCCGCTGCGGGGTTACGAGGTGGACGACGCAGCGCGTGGCGTGATTGAGCGTGCGGGCCGGGGTGCGGAGTTCATCCATCGCACGGGGCACAATATCGGCCAGGAAGTCCACGGCAATGGCGCGCACATGGACAACCTGGAAACGCACGAGGAGCGGCTGGTACTGCCGCGGACGTGTTTTTCGGTTGAGCCGGGGCTTTACGGGGCTGAATTCGGCGTGCGGAGTGAGATCAACGTTTACGTGGATTCAGGCGGCAAGGTGCACGTGACGGGGGGTCTGCAGGACCGGGTCTGGCCGATCCTGGCGGCGGACGCCCGGGCACGCGCCATGCGCCCGGAGTGAGCGGGAGCTCGGGAATCGCGGGTGGGGAAGCTACCCGGCCAGGATTCGAACCTGGAAAAACAGGACCAAAACCTGTTGTGATACCGTTTCACCACCGGGTAATGCCGGATGGATTGTACTCACTTCGGTCCCGGCGTTAAAGCCTAGGTGGCGGTGGTTTGATTGGAGCGGGCCTGCTGGACCTTGTAGGCGAGGTTTTCAAGCTGAACGCCCAGGTCGACGTCGACGAGGCCGATTTCTGGGGGGAGATGCAGCGGGGTGGGGGCGAAATTGAGGATCCCGGAGATCCCGGCCGCCACGAGCTTCTCAGCGGTTGGCTGGGCGACGTCGGCGGGAACGCAGAGGAGCGCAAGGGCGATTTTGCGCTCGGCCACGATCTCGAAGACGGAGTCCATGGGCTCGACCAGGTGTTTCTGGACGCGGAGGCCGACCTTGGCGGGGTCGGCGTCGAGCACGGCCACGATCTTGAAGCCGCGGGCGCGGAAGCCTCGGTAGCCCAGAAGGGCGCGGCCCAGGTTCCCCACGCCGACCAGAGCCAGCGGCCAGTCGTGGTCGATGCCGATCACATGCCTAAGGGCCTGGATCAGGTCGTCCACCTGATAGCCGACGCCGGGGTGGCCGAACTGGCCGAAGCATGCCAGATCCTTGCGAACCTGGGCATCCTTGATCGAAAGCGGCGTGCCGAGCTCCTCGCTCGAGATCCGCTTCTCGCCCTGGCGATGATATTGTTCAAGCTGCCTCAGGTAGAGGCAAACCCGGCCGATCACGGCCTTGGGAGCCAGCTTGGCCGCGAGGGAGTCGCTCTTTGCCTTGTTCACCAATACGTCCCCGAAGGACGGATGAGCGACCCGGAAGACGCCCGCGTGCGCCGAGATTTTGCTCGACGATTCATTTAGGAGTCGCCTGATCAATTGAATCTAACGGTCTGGGCCTGCTCCGGTCAAGCACGCCGTGTTTTCTAGGACTTGGACGTTGCATCCGAGCACACGAGGCCGGCCGTCCGCCGCCAGGACGCGGGGACCCAGCCGCGGATGCGGGCGTCGCCGTCCAGGTCTTCGATCTGGACCCGTTCGAGCCGCTGTGCCTGGGCCATGAGCTTCTTTCCCTGGCCGCGGACGGGGATCGAGGCATGATCGCCGGCCTCGATCACGGGGGCGATGAAGACATCCACCTCGTCCACGCATTCCGCGTCAAAAAACGCCCCCAGGATTCGCCCGCCCCCCTCGACGAGAACATTGGTCATCCCGCGCTTGCCAAGTGCGTCCAGAAGCGTGGGGATGTCGATCTTGCTGGAGCCGGGTTGCCTGAGAATCTCGACTCCCTGGGCTTCGAGCCTGAGTATTGCCTCATTGGATGCGCGGGCGTTTGCGACCACGAGCGTGGGGATGGTTTGGGCGGTGCGTACGAGCTGGCTTGCCAGTGGGATCGAGCCGCCTGGGTCGAGGACGATTCGGCGCGGCGTGCGTGGTCCCTGGGGGCGTGCGGTCAAGGCGGGATCGTCGGCGAGCACGGTGCCGAGTCCGACGATGATGGCGTCCATGACGCCTCTGCGCTCGTGGACGCAGGCGCGGGCGCCTGGTCCTGAGATCCATCGGCTGTCCCCGGTCGCGGTGGCGATCTTGCCATCGAGTGTCATCGCCCATTTGGCGAGCACGTGGGGTTTTCCCGTGATCAATCGCTTGAGATAGGCTGCATTCAAGGCGCGGGCCGTGTCTTCCTCGAGACCGCACTCGACGGTGAGGCCGGCGTGTTGCAGTTGCTCGAATCCGCCGCCGGCGACTTTGGGGAACGGGTCAAGCATGGCGGCGACGATGCGCCTGATGCCCGCGGCGAGGATTCGCTCGGTGCACGGCGGCGTCTTGCCGTGATGGCAGCAGGGCTCGAGGGTGACGTACAGATCGGCACCGGCTGCTCCTGGTCCTGCCTGGTCGAGCGCGTGGACCTCCGCGTGCGGTCCGCCGAAGCGTTCGTGATGGCCCTGCGCGATGATCTGGCCGTTGCGTACGATCACGGCGCCGACCATGGGATTGGGCTCGACCATGCCGCGGCCCTTCGCCGCCTCGGCCAGGGCCAGGCGCATCGCCTGCCGATCCAGCTCGGTCCAGGTCATGGCGGGTCTCGCGGGCGTGGGCACGATCACAGTGGAGGATTCGCGGACGGCCGGGGGGCCTGCGGCTTCGACCGCGGGCCGGGGCCCTGGCTTTTTGCCTGGTTCGCGGGTGCGGAAGGCGCAGCCGGCTTGATCTCCTCAGGCGCGGGGAATACCAGCCGGTAGACGGCCGTCAGCCACCGTCTGGCCTCGTCGGGCGGCAGCGGGTCGAACGTCGGCTGCACCCACGCCGGGAACGAGGCCGCGAACTGATCCAGCCGTTCCGCCTTCACCGCCGCCGGCGGATGCTGAAGCAGGTATGCGTTGATCGCCTGCCTGCGCAGGACCTCGGATTTTCTCAGCTCGCTCTTGTTCTTGGGGTCGTCCACGAAAAACAGAGGCCGGAACTTCTTGAACTGGGCCTCCATTCTGGCGATCCACACCGCGTCGTCGAAGTCGGCGGGTTTGGTCTCGCGCGGGATGCCTTTTTTGACCCCCTGGGCAAACAGGGCCTCGAGCCTGCGCGGACCGAGCTGGAACTGCTCGACGGTTTTGCGTTCCCTGGCGGCAAGCGCCTGCCAGATCTTGTAAATCGAGGCGAGCTCGAACGGGGAAAACTCGCCAATTTCCCCGATCTGGAGAAACCGGGGCGTATCGATGCGGGGAACGGGATAGCGGGCGAGAAGCTTCTTGATCTCCGCGATGCGTTCCCCGGGGGAGCGTGCGAGCAGGTCGTCGCGCGTGTTATCGGGAAGCGTGTCGAGCCAGTCGTGGAAGCGCCGCATGACCGCGAGGGCCTCCGCCCGGCCGTCAGGCTCAAGTTCCTGGATTTTTCGATCCAGCTTGCGGACTTCGTCGCGCTTTTCGGCAGTGAGGATCAGGTCGAACTTGCGCAATTGATCGAGCAGCGCCTCACGGCGGGCGGCGGGCATGGCGGCGAGACGGTCGAGATTCGCCTGGCGATCGAGCCCGGCGGCGATGAGCAAGGTCGCGAGCGCGGAGCCAATCACAATGGCGCCTCGACCCGGTACCGCACGCTGCCTCCCGAGATCGCGGTCTCCGTTCGTGAATCTGTGCACAAGACGACTCCCGGCGACCTAGGGGCTGCTCAGTCCGAAGGCCCTGGATTCCACGAGCGCGTCCAGGAACTCGGTTGAGCCGATCTCGAGATAAACCTCGAGGTTCTCGGCCAGCGAGAGATCGGTGACGAGCCGCTCGGTCGGATTCGGTAGCACCAGGCGGACCACCGCGTAGCCCGCCGCCAACCCCGCGAGGGCAATCAGCAGATACGCGGACACGATCACCCCGCGCTGGCCCCAGAGAGCAGCCCGTTCCGACCAGACCGAGCTTCTGGCCTCGAGGCGCTGAATGGTGTGAATGGTCTTCTCAGAAAACTCGGGCGCGAGCTGCGGCCGTGGCAATTGCTCAAGCAGATCCCACGTCTTCTGGAGGATCTCGACCTCGCGCCGGGCGGTTGGGCTCAGCGAAAGCTTGGTCGAGATGGCCCGCGCGTGAGCCTCCGGCAGCTCACCATCGAGATAGGCGATCAGATCCGAGCGTTCGTCGGGGGTCAGTCGAAGCTGTTCCGGACCTTTCGCCATGGATCACGCAAACTCGAGGACGCGCGGGACATTCCGCATGCTGCCAGCCGTGTGAGCCAGAGCGATCACATCATTCCCATGCCACCCATGCCACCCATTCCACCCATGCCGCCCATTCCTCCCATACCACCCATGCCTCCCATTCCGCCCATGGCTCCCATGCCGCCACCACCACCGCCAGACGCCGCGCGACCCGCTCTGGACAGGACGCTTGGCCTGCGTGAGGTATAGACATTGGCGTTTGGCCCACGCCCCTGTCGCAGGTGCGGGAAATAGGCGGCTGCGCGGCCAAAATAGAGGGCTGGTCCGCCACCATCGGCGTTGGACGGATTTTCGGTGAAGCGGAAGGGGCGTGCGATTCGCTCCTCGCGATCGGCGGAATAGGGGTGGAGCGGATCGTAGGCGCCTGAGGCATAGGGTGAAACGGGGTTGTAGAGCCCCCGGCGATCGTTTTGGGCGTAATACTGCCGCTGGACCATGGCGCTATTGATGGAATCCATGGGGTTGGGCCGCATGGATTGAAGCTGCTGGTTCGGCAGGTAGAAGGCGTAATAGAACGAGAACGGATCGCTCAGAATGCCTCCCTGCCCGCCGAAGAAGCCTTGCGCCTGCGCGGTTGTGGGCGAACCGAGGGCGAAGGCCGCAGCGATGATCGCAAGGCTCGATAGCCGGGACATGGCAGGTCCTCCCAAGCGGGACAGTTCGGGGAATCCTCTCTGGCGATCTTTTCGGATCGAGCGTCGGTTCGACGCGAGTGGTTTCGCGCATTGCGCAACCCATCGCAGCCGGATCTCACCTATCATCATCATAATCGTCAGAGCTTCTTCCGCAAGCCTTGCGTTGCGAGGAATGGCTGCCGCTGTTGCTCTGTATCAATAATAGTGGGCTTCCGCGAGATCCTCGAGAAGTCCCGGCTGCTCTGGGCGCCAGTTGAGTTCTGCCTGCGTTCTGGCGCTTGAGGCTGTGCAGTCGATGCCGAAGAAGTTTCCGATCCAGCCGAAGTGTTCAAGCGCGGCGTCGCGTGCCTTCCCCACGATGGGCAGGCCCAGCCGTTCTCCGATCACGGTTGCGATCTGGCGCGTGGGGATCCCCGTGTCGGCGACGCCGTGATAGCGGGCGCCGGCTCTGCCTTTTTCGAGTGCAAGCCGGTACAGACGGGCGGCGTCCAACCTGTGCACGGCGGGCCAGCGGTTGGCGCCGTCGTTCACGTACGCGGAAACGCCTTGCTGGCGGGCGATGGCGATCAGGGCGGGGACGAAGCCATGATCCCCCGCGCCGTGCACCGAGGGGGGCAATCTCAAGATGGAGGCGCGAACTCCGCGCTCCGCGAGCGCAAGCGTGGCGAATTCCGAATGGGCCCGGGGTGTGATGGCGCTCCTGAGGTCAGGCGCGTCGTCCTCGGTTACGGCATGTCCCGTCGCCAGCAGGGCGAGGCCGGAGGTAACCACGAACGGTTGGCCGGAACCTGCCAGCTCGTCTCCCATGGCCTTGATCGCCAGGAGGTCAGTTTCGCACGCGGCGGGCATGTTCGCAAAGTCGTGGATGAACGCGGTGTGGATCACCCCCTCCGCCTGCGCAGCGCCACGTCTCAGGCTGTCGAGGTCCTCCAGCGCGCCGCGGTGGATGTCGACCCCTGCCGCGGCCAGGCGTTCCGCGGCGGCGCCGGTGCGCGCGAGCGCGAGCACCGAATGCCCCGCGCCCTTGAGCTCCCGCACGATCGCGGAACCAATAAACCCCGTCGCACCCGTTAGAAATACACGCATCTGCACATTCTCCCATAAAATCCGCGGTGAACCGCCCCGGTTGCGGCCTGCCCTTGCCGCGTCTCGAGCGCAGTCGATCAGCCACGCCGGGAAGTGTAGGCGGCTCGTACTTAACCGTCAAGTATACATTGCGGCGCCTGGTTCGATCCCGGCGAAGCGCCCCGCGAGAGCGTGGGGGATTCTGCCGCGTGGGGAGCGGCGGTCGGCTTGAGCTTGAGTCCCGCGGCGAGTTTGGCCACGATAACGGGCGTGAGCGGGATCGAGGTCTTCCCGGGGGATGGCGGATGGCGGGCGACTTGGCAACGATGGCGCAGCCGGTTCTGGGCGTGGCGATTACGATGGATCGCTACTATTACCTGGGCGCTGCCTTGCTGGCGGTGGTTGTGGTGTTTGCGATTCTCAAGGCGCGGAGCGTCTACGAGGAGATTCACGAGGACATCGAGCCGGAGCATCCCCAGGAGATCCTGCGCACGCTGGAAGACGCGCATCACCAGGGGGAGCTCGATGCCGAGGAGTTCGCGCGGGTGAAATCGATGCTTGAGGGCTCGGCTCGGCCTCCGGCTGGGGCTGAGAAGGACGGGGATCGAGGGTAATGGAGAAGCGGCGTGCCGCGTTCAGGCTGAGGCGGGGATGGGGATCGCGCAGCCGCGCTGGGCGCTTTCGATCTCTGCCAGGCAGGTGACGAGCGCCAGCCGCGCGAGAGCGCCTGAGAGCCGCTCCGATTCGTGGCCGTTCACCGCGGCCGCGGCTTCCTCAAGCTCGAGGGTGAAGGCGTCGATGGGGTCGCCGGAGCCGAGCGTCGGGGTTTCGATCGAGCCGTCGTTTTTCATGAGGGTGAGGGGCATCATGAGCCGGCCCTCCCCGGCGACGCTGGCGAATTCATAGGCGATGGTCACAGCGTCGAAGCCCAGCTCAAACCCGTGCGTGAACGGCCGGGCGCTTGCGCTCGTTGCGCCTGAGTTGCAGGTGATCGCGCGGTTCGGATCGTCGTAGAGGTACTGGGTCGCCAGGTAGGCGACGGCCCCTTTTTCACTCACGCCCTGGGATTGAACCGCCCTGGGAACGCCGCAGGCAAGCGCGATGAAGTGGGTGTCGTGGATGTGCAGGTCGAGCGCGGGGCCGCCGGTTTTGGATGTGTCGGCGATGGCGGTGGACCATTCCGGGCGAGCGATGACGCGCTTGAAGTGCGCGGACCGCAGGGGGCCGTAGCGCCCTGACTGAACGGCGTCCCGCGCGAAGGCGAACTCTGGGAAAAACGGCAGCACATGGCCGACCATCAGCCTGCGCCCGGCGTGCTCGCCCGCGGCGATCATGCGGTCGGCCTCGGCCACGGTGAGAGCGATCGGCTTCTCGACGAGCACATGCTTGCCGGCCTCAAGCGCCTTGACGGCGAGCTTGGCGTGCGCGTCGCTGGGGACGCAGAGGTCGACAAGATCGACCGCTGGGTCCGCGAGCAGGGCATCGAGCTCGCGATGCCGGTTCACGCCGCTGAGATCCATCACCGTGCCTGGCGGGCCGAAGTTTCCCTGGATGCCGGTCCAGTCGCCGGCGAGCCGTTTGGGGTCGCGGGTGCAGATCGCCGTGACCCGGGCGCCCTTGAGCCCGCGGGACGCCAGGTAGTGGATCATGCCCATGAAGCCAATGCCGACGATGCCGATGCCGACCATCCCGGGTTCCTTCCGTCGCGAGTATGCCCTGGCGGGGGTGAGGGCGTGTGTTCGAGGGCCCAGCGCGGCCGGGCGGAAAATATTTTACCAGCCAGGTTTTGGCAAAACCATGAATTCGTCCATAACGTGCACGGAGCCGTTGGCTTACGAACCAAATGCGGGGCCGAAATCGGGATCGGCGGCGCGGTCTGATTAGAATACGGTGAAGGAGGCGTGTGCCTGCTGGGGAGTCGATCCACGACACGGAGGGTGGAGCGATGCTGCGAGTCGGATTCGCGGGCAAGCCGCCGCGGTGGTTGCGTCTGGGTCTAGGCGTGGGAGTAATCCTGGCGATCGCGGTGTATTGCGGGATTTCGCTCTATAGCGCGGAGCGGCTGACCAGGCCGACGAATCACCGAGTGCCATTTGACGCCCATCGCCTGGATCCGAGCGCAGAGGCGTGGTCAGCACGGACGCTCGACGGTTTGACGCTGCGGGGCTGGTATCTCCCCGCGTCCGGCCACAGGCATCTGGTGGTGCTGGTGCACGGGATGTGGAGCTCCTGGCTGGAGATGGCCTCGCTGGGGCGTGACCTGCGCAGGCAAGGCTTCGATGTGTTGCTTTTTGACCTGCGCGGCCATGGAGAAAGCGATCCATCCCGGCTTACGCTGGGGCGGCGAGAACGCGAGGATCTGCGCGCGGTGCAAGCGTGGGCGCATGCGCGCGGCTTTCGCGATGACCACATCGGCTGGCTTGGCTTCTCGATGGGGGGGTCGACGATTCTGATGGAGGCCGCGCGCAATCCGTCGATCCAGGTCGCGGTGATCGACAGCGCTTATGGCGACCTGCCCCGGCTGCTGGGTCGGCAGCTCAGCCTGCATAGCGGCCTACCAAGTTGGTTTAACCCGGGGATCTTGCTCGCCGCCCGGCTGGTTTTTGGCGTGCGCACCGACGACCTGGTGCCGATCCGGTTTGCCAGGTCATGGGGTGCGCGCCCGCTGCTTCTGATCCACGGTGAGCAGGATTCGCTGGTGCCGCTCGGCCAGGCGCAAAGAATCGCCGAGGCCGCCGGCGGATCGTGTGAAACCGTGACCTGGCCCGGCGTTGAGCATGCCCAGGCCTATCGGGCCGATCCCCAGGCTTATGCCGCGATGGTTGGGCGGTTCTTCGACGCCCATCTGGCCCAGTAAAAGACCCGAGGGAACACGCCGCCAACGTGAACGGCCGGGCGCCCTGCTGTGAGTCGCCCGGCCGTTCGTTGTTTTCAGGCGAAGAGAACCGGCCGATCAGGGCCCGGTGCCGCCATGGGTGCGGAACGGCGTCATGTGCGACGGCTGGTCAAGAAACCAGAACCGCTCCCACTCGTCGCCGGCCTGGCGGAGGTTTTCGGAGTCAACGAGCAACTCTTCCACCCGCCTTGGCTTGTAGGCCGCATAGTGCGGCAGCGGGATCGGGGCGCACCCCTCGAAGAGGGCGAGGGACGCGACCATGATCGTCAAGGTCGCGCACAGCTTTCTCATTTCGGGCTCCTCCCGTTTGTCCTTTGGACCAATCGATCCGTCCTGCGCCTTCCTGGCGTTGGTCTCGATTGAGATCGTCGCGACAGCGGCGGATCTGGAGTCGACCTGGATCTTTTGGCTCGCTTTCGAGCCCGACCCTCGTCCCCAGACCGCCTGAAATTGCTGGACGACCGATTCCAACTGGTGGAGTCGCTCCCTCGCTCCGTTTGTCCTAACTGACCGAGCCGCTTGAAGCTGCGATCAGTCCAGGGACGAGTTCGAGTGCGGCTCGGCGGCCGACTCCACAGACCCATCGTTGTCTAGATCGGCATCTTCCCCTTCTTCCAATAAGGGAAGATTTTCCGGATTCATCTTTCTTACCAGTTCTTCCATCTCCTTGCCGGGCTTGAACGTGACCACGTTCTTGGAAGGAACATAAACCTTGTCGCCGGTGCGAGGGTTCCGCGCCTTCCTGGGCGCCCGTTGCTTCACCTCAAAAACGCCAAAATTCCGCAGTTCAATCCGCCCCTCGGTCACCAGGGTTTGGATGATCGCGTCCAGTGTGCGCTGAACAATGTCCTTGGTCTTGAGCTGTGTCAGACCCAGGTCTTCGGAAATCTTCTTAACGATTTCTTTCTTGGTCACGATGGCGAGCTCCACGAGGCATGGTCGGCCCGTTGCCGGCGACAAGTGGGCTCAAGTGTATTGGTGGCTTAGATTAGAGTCAAGTGAATCCTGAGCAAGGACTTGGGAAACGGCAAGTCTTGAGCGTCAGGCTGTGGAGATCAGAGGGTCTGGCGGTCAGGGCTGGCCAGGCTCTGCGAGTTCGATGTCGAGCGTGCCGGCGTCGCGGAAAGCATGCAGGTGGCGATGCAGGGGCTGGTAATTCCAGGGGATTCCGTGGCGTTCGGTGAGCGATTTGAGGGCGGTGATGGCGGGCTCGGAGACCAGGTGTGCGTCGGGTTCGTAGGCTGGGTCGCAAAAATAAGCACGGCAGCCGATGGGTCGAGCCTCGCGAGCGAGGCAGCGATTGTGTTGATCCTGCCAGGGGCAGGTTGCGCCTGTGTCGAGCGTGCGGGCGGGAGCGGGCGCAAGGGCAACGAGCACGCGCGCTTCCAGCTCGCTGAGGAAAAGCGTGTGGCCATATTCGAGGAAGCGGCAACAGCGCCCGGAAAGCGCGCAAGCCGGCCCCCGGGCGGCGATTGCCTGCTCGAGGGCGGCGTGGATTTGCCGGAGCTCCGCCACGGCCTCGGCCGGGATCTCAGGCAGACGATCGCTCGGCCGCGGCTCGGCGGGCGTCATTTTCGCACCATCTCGAGCGCGATCTGGATGGCCTCAACCGTGTAAACCGGGCCCGTGCCTGAGCCGGGGCAGATCTCGCAGACGCGCTTCCAGGCCCGCTCTGAGCGCACGTTTTCGGGCCAGAACGGCCAGGTCCGGCACTGCCGCGGCCGCGCGGGGTAGACCGTGCAGCCGGCGTCGCTGGTCCAGAAGATGCAATCGCCGCCGGGCTTTTCGATCAGGCTCAGGTCGTCTTCCACCCTGCGCACATACTTGCGCGTGAAATCGTCCACGGAGAGCGCAAGGTGGTGCGCGAGCGCGGCGATTTCCTCGTCGTCGACCCAAACA
The DNA here is from genome assembly GCA_027451885.1 of Planctomycetales bacterium. Lineage (GTDB taxonomy): Bacteria > Planctomycetota > Planctomycetia > Isosphaerales > Isosphaeraceae > JAKBAP01. Next base: position 27,079 of record DAIDHX010000081.1, on the reverse strand, counting down.
TAACCGGGCGCCCCCGTGCAGCAGGCGCCGCAACGCGTGCATTCGAAGGCCAGTCCGTCCCTGTACCAGGGCTCGGTGCTTTTCCGGGCTGACATGCGCCTTGCCTCCTAGCCGCCGATCGAGTGCATCATTCGCTCGGGTTGAATGAATCGGGACGTGTTGATCTCATGCCCTTCCCACTTCGATGCCACCGACTCCTGAAACGCCCGCTCGATCGCGAGATCAGCGCCGCCTCCACGCAGGATCGAACGCAGGTCGGTTTCTTCGAGTGAGAAGAGGCAATTCCGCAGCTTGCCTTCCGCCGTGAGCCGCAAGCGGTTGCAGCTCATGCAGAACGGCCGGCTGACCGAGGCGATGAAACCGACCGAGCCGGGCCGTTCGACGAAGTCGTAATCCACGGCGGGGGCGCGGGGGTCGTTGTCTGGGCTGGGCTTCATGGGCCCGAACGCGGCCTCGAGAATCGCGATCATTTCCGCCGCGAAGAGGACCTTCTCGCGCTCCCAGGTGCGGCCGGCGTCGAGCGGCATGTACTCGATGAAGCGCATCTCGACCCCGTGTTCGAGCGCGAAGGCGGTCAGGGGGACGACCTCTTCCTCGGTGAAGCCGCGGATGGCGACCGCGTTGACCTTCACGGGGCCGAGGCCGGCGGCCCTGGCGGCGAGAATCCCCTCGATCACGCGGTCGAAGTCGTCGCGGCGGGTGATTTGCTGGAACTTGGCTGGGTTCAGCGTGTCGAGGCTGATATTGATGCGTTTGAGACCGGCGTCCTTGAGCGCCTGGGCGTGTTGCGGGAGCGAGATCCCGTTGGTGGTGAGGCCGACGTCGACCAGCCCCGGGATCGCGGAGAGCATCATCACGAGGCGGGATAAGTCCTTGCGCAGGAGGGGCTCGCCGCCGGTGATCCGGACCTTGTCGATTCCAAGCGTGACGGCAACGCGTGTGACGCGTTCGATCTCCTCGAAGCTCAGGAGCTCAGCGCGGGGCAAGAAGGTCACTTCCGCGGGCATGCAGTAGACGCAGCGGAGGTTGCAGCGGTCGGTCACGCTCAGGCGCAAGTTGTTGTGGCGTCTGCCGAAGGAATCGACCAGAGCTCCACGTGGGGCGTGCGACATGCGGCGGCGATCCTCGATTGAAGTGCCCGGCTGCGCGCAAGGGGCTGGCGTGCACATCATTTCAAACAATTTGTATTCTAACAGGGGCAGGCTGGGAAATCATGCCCGGGTCTCGGTCGGGGGAGCGGGGTGGATCCACTCGTGGGAGCCGTCGGACCACTCTTCCTTTTTCCAGATGGGGACGACTTCCTTGAGCGTATCGATCAGCCAGCGGCAGGCTTCGAAGGACTCAGCGCGGTGGGGTGTGCTGACGGCGACCGCGACGCTGACTTCACCCCCCTCGAGCCGGCCGACGCGATGCGCGATCTCGACGCCCAGAATCGGCCAGCGAGCGCGTGCCTGGTGCTCGAGCTCGGCGAGCTTGCGCTCGGCCATTTCGGAATAGGCCTCGTACTCCAGCGCCAGGGTGCGCTTGTCGCGTGTGAATTCGCGCACGGTGCCCAGAAACAGGCAGATGGCGCCACCGTGGCGTGATTCGAGCCGCTTGAGCATGGGCTCGACCTGGATGGGCTGTGTGGTCAGGCTGATCATGGGTTTGTCTCGCCGCCGCTCACGGGCGGGATCAGTGCGATTCGCGCGCCTGGCTGGGGGACGGCGTCGTCACTGTGGTATTCCTCGTCGACGGCGATCAGGGCGGTTTCGGCGAGCAGCCGGAGCCGGGGCTCGCGGTGGGCGATCGCGCGGCGCAGGTCCGCCACGGTGCCGCCCGGCGCGAGCGCGACTTCGAGCTCCGAGGTCCCGGCCAGCTCACGTGCCGAGGCGAACAACCGCACACAATGCACGACCATTCCAGGTGCAGCGGTCGGCGCGTCCCAGAATTCCAGGTCCGCGGGGACATCCAGATCGAGCAGGATCGTGCGATCGGCCACTTCGATGGTGTGCACGGAGGCCGACGCGGCCGCGATGAGTGCATTCAGCCCAAGGTTGTGTGGCAAACTTTCAAGTGTTGAGACGATCGACCAGGGAAGGACAACGGGATGGCCTCTGCGCCCCTCGAAGGTGGGGATCACGATTCGATCGGGCCGGGCGCGCCATTCCTCGATGAGCAGCTCGATGAGAAGCTGGGAGATCCCGGGCGCGTCGGCGGGGGTGAGAATGACGGCCTGGGGGGTTGCCGTTGCGCGCAGGGCGTCGAGCCCAAGCTGGATTGAAGCGCGCATGTCGGCGGGGCGATCGTCGGGAGCGACCACGATCGCACCCAGGCGTTCGGCGAGCGCGATGATCGGTGGACCCTCGGGCTGCGACCGCGGCGGCGCCACCACGATCACGGGGCAGGCGCCACCGCTCGCAAGCGCGGTCACCACACGTGCCAGCAAGGGCTCGCCCGCGATTTCGATCAGGAGCTTGGGACGGCCCATCCGCTCGCTCTTGCCCGCGGCCGGTACAACCGCGGCGATCATGATCCCGCGCCCGCCGCCGCGAGCCCTCCCGCGGAACCGCTCGGAAACCGATCCAGCGGCCCCCGCGCAGCCGGCTTGCGACCCAGGTTCCGCCACGAAATCAGCTCCGCCACAATACTCACCGCGATCTCAGGAACCGTCTGCGAGCCAATCTCGATTCCCACCGGCGCGAACACACGCTCAAGCGCGGCACGCGAAACCCCGCGATCGAGCAAGCTCTCGAAAATCAGCCGGATCTTCCGCTTGCTGCCGATCAGCCCCACATACCCTGCCCGCGTCGACGCCAGACGCTCAAGCGCTTCCTGATCGTGACCATGGCCGCGCGTCACAATGAGCGCATACGTGCTGGGATTCAGCGTCAGCCCCTCCAGCGTTGCCTCGATCGGGCCGACCAGGATTTCTTTTGCCTCCGGGAACCGCTCGCGATTCGCGAACTGGGCGCGATCATCAACCACGCAGACGTCAAAGTCGACCTCGTTAGCCAGCTTTGCCACGGCCTGGCCCACATGCCCTGCTCCCACGATGACGAGCCGGATCCGGGGCGGGCTGGGCAGGATAGCGAGGCCGTCCTTGACGAGCGCCCGCGGCCGGTCGGCGACGGGTTCGAGCGTGAGGCCCGGTGGTGCGGAAAGCCCCGCGGGCAGACTGGCGAGCGGCTCGCCCGCCGGCCCCATCAGGATCCGCGCGCCGGGGTCGAGCCCGTGTTCCCTGGTCTCAAGCGCGATGATTTCGCGGAAGCCCTGGCCCGCGTCGATCGCGTCGATCCAGGCGCGAAAATAGGCAGCGGCCTCGGCGCCTCGCGCAGGTTGGGTGAGGATCGTCATCTTGCCGCCGCAGATGAGTCCATCCGCCCAGGCGTAATCATGGTCGAGCACGAAGGTGTGCACCGCGGTCTGCGCTTCGGCCAGGCCGCGATGCGCCTTGTGCCGCACCTCGTTTTCGACGCATCCGCCCCCCAGCGTCCCGCGCTGCTGCCCGTGCCCATCGACCGTCATGAGCGCGCCGGCCTTTTGCGGCGTCGAACCCCGGGTGTCGACCACCTGGCAGACAACCATTTCCAGACCTCGATCGAGCGCCTCGACCAGGTTCACGATCACGTCGCGCATGCACCAACCTCGCCTGAACCGAATCGGTGAACGGGCGAATGAACTCGCCGTAAGAGCATTCTAACCGGGCTGTCGAGTCCTTTCTCCTCCGCTGCTTAAAGTTCGAACGCGCGTCCCCCCTGGTCGAACCAGATTCCCTGGCGGACATCGAGCGCGGCCTGCACCTCCGCGCTGGGCGAAAGCGAAGTCGCGGCGGGCATTCGCGCGCAAAGTCGCAGCGTCCCGGCGCGCAGCCAGGCGACCTGGTCGTTGCCGGCGTACTCAACGCGCTCGACGACGGCCGCGAGGCTTGGCGCCCCGTTTGTGCCCAGGGGGTCGAGCACGATCCGCACGTGCTCGGGCCGGAGCCCGAGTGTCGCGTGCGCGGGGATGGCGTCACGGGGGGCGTCTTCACGCAACGGCGCGTGCCAGGCGAGGGGCGGATCGGTTTCCAGAACCTCGACATGAACGCCGTGTTCGAGCGGGCGCAGCCGGCAATTCAAGAAGTTGATCCGCGGCGAGCCAATGAACCGCGCGACAAAGCAATCAAGCGGGCGGTTGTAGAGCGTGCGCGGGGGGCCGCACTGGAGCAAGCGCCCATGGTCGAGCACGGCGATGCGATCCGCGACGGCCATCGCCTCCTCCTGATCGTGGGTCACGAGAATGGTCGTGGCGCCGAGCTCCAGGTGAGTCCGAATCAGCTCCTCGCGCAGGGCGGCGCGGAGCGGTGGATCGAGACTGGAAAACGGCTCGTCGAGCAGCAGCACGCGGGGCTTGCGCGCGATTGCGCGGCCGAGCGCGGCACGCTGGCGCTCGCCGCCGGAAAGCGTGCCCGGCCTGCGTGAAAGCAAGGGCTCGAGCTCAAGCCGCCGCGCCAGCTCGCCAACGCGCTCCGCCACGGCCGCCGCGGCCACGCGCCCGGCTCGGAGCGGAAAGGCAAGGTTCTCCGCCACGCTCAAATGGGGCAACAACGCCGGCGTTTGAAACACAAGCCCCACGCCCCGCACGTGCGGCGGCAGCCCTGTCACGTCCTGGCCCCCAATCCGAACATGGCCGGTCGTCGGCTGGTCCAGTCCCGCGATCAGCCTCAGCAGCGTGGACTTGCCACTCCCGGAAGGTCCGAGCACCACCAGCAGCTCGCCAGGCTCAATTCGCAAATGGAGCGCATGCAGGCCGACGACACCCCTCGCATGCGTCTTCCCCAGCCCTTCCAGCTCGATCGCCGTCATGCCGCCTCCTCACCTTGTCAGAGCGTGGCCAGTTTAGCAAATCGAAGTCGCCAGGGATGGCGGATTGGCGGGCGCGGGCGTGGCAACGATGCGCTGCGTCCCTTGCCCTGGCGGGCGGCTTCCTGCAAAATAGAAGTCAAGCACGAAGCCCGCGCGGGGAGTCCGAACTGTTTCCCTGCTTGCCCGCCCACCGGATCAAATGCCATGCCCAGGATCACCCTCGTTGCCGCCTGTGCTGTTCTCGGGTTGATCGCCGTCGTGGGAGCGTTCGCGGAGGATCCGCCTCGGCAGAAGTCGGCGCGGCCCTCGGCGTCGAAGGATGCGATCGCCGGGCACGAGACATTCTCGGCCGATGAGCTCGATCACTGGGCGTACAGGCCGGTCGAGCGTCCTCCAGTGCCGGCGGTGCGCGGCCGGGGCTGGGCGGTCAATCCGATCGACGCCTTCATTCTGGCGGGGCTTGAAGAAGCCGGCATGGCCCCCGCGCCCGCGGCCGATCGCGTGGCCCTGCTCCGCCGCGTGACTTTCGATCTGACCGGTTTGCCTCCCACGCCCGAGGAAACTGCCGCGTTCCTGCTCGATCGCTCGCCGGATGCCTACGAACGGCTCGTCGATCGCTTGCTGGCAAGCCCCCATTACGGCGAGCGCTGGGGCCAGCACTGGCTCGACCTGGCGCACTATGCCGACACCAACGGCTTTGAGCTCGACGCCGAACGGCCCGACGCCTGGCGCTACCGCGACTGGGTCATCAACGCGCTCAATCGCGACATGCCGTTCGATCGTTTCGCCGCGCTGCAGATCGCCGGCGATGATCTTGAGCCCGGCGATCCCCGGGCGCTCATCGCCACCGGCTTTTGCCGCAGCGGCCCGCGCGAGGTCGTCGGCGGCAACGTGATTCCCGAGGTCAAGCGCCAGACCGAGCTCGCCGAGATCACTGGAACCGTCGGCTCGGTGTTCCTGGGGCTCACCATTGGTTGCGCCCGCTGCCATGACCACAAGTTCGACCCGATCCCCACGACGGACTATTACCGCCTGCAATCGATCTTCGCGGCATCCGAGCTCGAGGATGTGCCCATCGCCAGCCCCGCGGAAGTCGAGGCTTACAAGAAAGCGTCGAAGGCAGTCGCCGAAAAGACCGCGCCGCTCAGGAGCGCCATGGCGAAGCTTGAGGCCCCCTACCGTGAGAAGCTCAAGGCGGCCAAGATGAGCATGCTCACGCCCGAGGAGCGCGTGATCGTCTCAACGCCGGAAAAAGCGCGCACGCCGGAGCAAAAGAAGCTGGCGAAGGGGCTTGAGACATCCCTGCGAATCACCTGGGAAGAGGTTGCCGAGGCGGTGGCCGCGAATCCCGGCGATCACGCCCAGCGCGAGGAACTGAAGCGCCAGATCGACTCCATCGAGCGTACCTTGCCGCGGCCGCCGGCGCACGCCATGGCGCTCGTGGATCGCAAGGACAAGGTCGAGGATGTATTTGTGCTCAGGCGTGGTGATTACCGCAATCGGGGCCCCAAGGTTGCGCCCCGGCCGCCCGGCATTGTGCTGGCCTCGCAACGCAGACCGATCTTCGCCATCACGCCCCGGGGGCAGAAAACCGGCCGCCGGGCAGCCTTTGCAAGCTGGCTCACGGCCCGGGACAACCCGCTCACGGCCCGGGTGATCGTCAACCGCATGTGGCAACACCATTTCGTACGCGGCATCGTGGCCACGCCCAGCGATTTCGGCGTGCGCGGCGAGCCGCCGTCGCATCCCGAGCTGCTCAACTGGCTCGCGGCCGAGCTCGCGGCCAACGGCTGGAATTTGAAGCCCCTGCACCGGCTCATGGTGACCTCCGCCGCCTATCGCCAGTCGAGCGCGGCGAATCCAAAATACGCCGCCGATGATCCCGATAATCTCTACCTGAGCCACATGAACCGCCGCCGGCTCGACGCCGAAAGCCTGCGCGACGCGATGCTCTTTGTCACGGGCGGGCTCACGAGCAAGATGCACGGGCCCGGCGTGCTCGCGCCGCTCGAAAAGGCGATCAAGGATCTCATCTTCACCGAGCAGGAAGTGGTCGATCTCTGGCCGCTCGATCCCAACCCCGCCGAGCACACCAGGCGGTCGGTCTATCTGTTCCGCAAGCGGAACGTGCGTTATCCCCTGCTCGACGCCTTCGATTCGCCCGACACCCAGACCGCCTGCCCCAGGCGTGAGACCTCGACCCATGCGCTTCAGGCGCTCGTGCTCATGAACAGCGATTTCGCGGTCCAGCAGGCGCGCACGCTGGCCGAGGTTGCGCTTGCCGAGTCCGGCCCCGCGGCACGCGAGCGGATCAAGGATCTCTACAAACGGGTGCTGTGCCGGGCTCCCACCGCGGCCGAATCCGCACGCGCGGAGAAATTCCTCGCGCTCCAGACCGATCTGCTGCGGCGCGAGACCGCGGGCAACGCCCCGGCCAACCCGGGGGAGAGCGCGGCACACGCCGCCTGGGCCGATCTCGCCCAGGCGCTCCTCAACTGCAACGAATTCCTCTACGTTCCCTGAAGGAGGCCGCGCCATGGATCGCCCATTCGGATCCGAATGCGGACCCAGCCGCCGCTGCCCGGGCCCGCAAAGCCTGCCGCCGATCGATCGCCGCGGTTTCCTCAAGGCCGCCGGCTGCGGCTTTGGCATGCTCGGCCTGGCCGACCTGCTCGCCCGCGACGCCGCCGCCGCCACACCACGCAACCCGCTCGCCGCCAGGCCGGGGCATCTCCCCGCCAGAGCCAGGCGCTGCATCTTTCTCTTCATGACCGGCGGGCCGAGCCAGATGGATCTGTTCGACCCCAAGCCGCTCCTCAACCGGCTCGACGGCCAGCCCCTGCCGCCAAGCTTCGGCAAGATCCACAGCCAGTTTCTCGAGGACGACCCGCTTTGCCTTGGCAGCCATCGCAAATGGGGCAAATACGGCGAATCCGGCATGGAGATGTCGGACCTGATTCCCCATCTCCATCCCCACGCCGACACGATCGCCCTCCTGCGCTCGTGCCACGTTGATAGTGTGATCCACGCGCCTGCAATGTATCAAATGAACACAGGCCGCGTGATCATGGGATACCCCAGCCTGGGGAGCTGGGTGACCTACGGCCTGGGCTCGGAGAGCGACAATTTGCCGGCGTTCGTGGTCATGGCGCAGCCGCAAGGTACGCCGGAAGGGGGCGCGCCTTGCTGGGGCGCGGGGTTCTTGCCCGCGCATCACCAGGGAACGCTGTTCCGCTCGGGACCGGTGCCGATTGTGAATCTGGAGCCCCCCGCGGGCGTTTCCGCCGAGCGCAGGAAGCGCGTGCTGTCGCTGCTCAAGGCGATGAACGAGGACCGGCTGGCGGCGGTGGATCACGAGCTCGAGGCCCGCATCGCCACCTACGAGCTTGCGTTTCGCATGCAGTCCGCTGCGCCCGAGGCGGTCGATCTTTCGAATGAGTCCGAGGCCACCAAGGCGATGTACGGCCTCGACGATCCTCGCACCGAGGAATTCGGCGCCCGCTGCTTGCTGGCGCGTAGACTTGTGGAGCGTGGGGTCCGCTTTGTGCAGCTTTATTCTGGCGGCGGGCCGGTTGCTTACCAGTGGGACGCGCATGACGACATCGACGCCAACCACGAAAAAATGTGCGGCATGACCGACAGGCCCATCGGCGCCTTGTTAACGGACCTCAAGCGCACGGGGCTGCTCGAGGACACGCTGGTCGTGTGGGGGGGAGAATTCGGGCGCACGCCGGTTCGCCAGCAGGGCGGGCGCGGGCGCGACCATAACGCCACGGGCTTCACCATGTGGATGGCCGGCGGCGGCGTCAAACCGGGGGCGATCGTGGGCTCAACGGACGAAGCGGGTCTCAAGGCTGTCGACAACCCCGCCCACATCAACGACGTCCACGCCACGATTCTCAAGCTGATGGGCCTCGACCATCTCCAGCTCACGTATTTGCACAACGGGCGCGACGAGCGCCTGACCGACGTCGGCGGCCATGTTATCACGCCTCTGCTGGCGTGAGTCTTGCCCACGACTGATCCAGAAAGGCGATTTGATGAAGACGGTGAAGCTGACGCTCGACTACGGCCGCACAGGACTCGAGGTCGAGCTTCCCGGCGATCGGCTGGTGGGGCCGCTGGCGATGCGCGACGTGCCGCCGCTTGACGATCCCGCAAGCGCCATCGCCCAGGCGCTTGCGAACCCCATCGCCGCGCAGCCTCTGGCTGAGCTGGCGCGCGGCAAGTCGAGCGCCTGCATCCTGGTGTGCGACATCACCCGGCCCGTGCCCAACCCGCTCATCCTGGGGGCGATGCTCCCCGTGCTCGAGCAGGCGGGCATTCCGCGCCAGAAGACCTTGATCCTCGTTGCCACTGGCCTGCACCGACCCAGCACCGCGGCCGAAAAGCTTGAGATGCTTGGCGCTTCCGTGGTGGCCGATTATCCCGTCGCGGATCATTACGGCCCGCGCCTGGAGGATCACACGCTGGTTGGAACCACTTCCCGCGGCATCCCCGGCTGGATCGACACCCGCTACGTTCAGGCTGATCTCAAGATCACCACGGGGCTCATCGAACCCCACCTGATGGCCGGCTATTCCGGCGGCCGCAAGCTGATCTGCCCCGGCGTCGCCGCGCTCGAGACCGTCAAGCGCTGGCACGGTCCGGAGCTCCTGGAACATCCGAACGCGGATTGCGGCATCCTCGCCGGCAATCCCGTCCACGAAGAGAACACCGCGATCGCCAAAATGGCCGGCTGCGACTTCATCGTGAACGTCACGCTCGACAGCCGCAGGCGGGTGACGTCGGTTGTCGCCGGCGACATGGAACAGGCGTTTCTCGCAGGCGTGCGGTTCATCGAAGGGGTCTGCCGCGCACCCGTCCACGAGCCGGTCGACGTGGTTGTCACCTGTGCGGCGGGCTATCCGCTTGACACCACGTTCTACCAGGCGGTCAAGGGCATGACGGGCTGCTTGCCGATCGTGAAACAAGGGGGCACAATCATCCTCGCCGCCAGCCTGAGCGAGGGGGTTGGCAGTCCCGAGTTCCAGTCGCTCTTCCACGAGAACGCCTCGCTTGACCTCTTCATGACGCGCATTCTGGGCAAGGACTACTTCGTGATGGACCAGTGGCAGCTCGAGGAGCTGGCCAAGGTGCGCAGGAAGGCGCGGGTGAAGGTTGTCTCCGACGGGCTGCCGGCCGACGTGCTGGCCTCGTGTTTCGTCGAGCCCGCCACAAGCGTGGAAGCCGCGGTGGCCGACGCGCTCGCCGAATACGGCCCCGATGCGCGGATTGCGGTCATCCCCAAGGGCCCGTACGTGCTGCCGACGCTCGCGCGTTAGTCCCCGCGCTTTGCATCACCGGCGAGAATCGGCCCCGATCCGTCCGCCGGATCCGCTCAGCGGCTGGTTTTCGCGAGCAGATACGCCATGAGGGCCGAGAACTCCGCCTCGCCGATTTGCTCCGACATGTTGCTGGGCATGAGCGAAAGCGGCGAGGTATTGTGCTCCTCCACGCTCATTCTGGGCACGCGGATCTCCTTGCCGGTCGCGTCCGCCAGCACGACCACCGCGCCATCCTCCCGGAGCACAAGTCCGGAGATGGATCGGCCGTCGTCCAGCAGGAGCGTGGTGACGCGGAAGTTTTGATCGACGTTCCGGCTGGGATCGAGCACGTCCTCGAGCAAGCGCTCAAGCCCGCGGGCGCCGATGCCGTCAAGCTGAGGGCCGATGCGCGCCCCCTTGCCGTCGATCTGGTGGCAGGTCGCGCAGTTTTTCTCGAAGACCTTCGCGCCCAGGGCGATGTCGGGTTTTGCCTTTTCGAACGCCCGTTTGCGTTTGGCGAAGAGAGTGCTCAGATTTTGATCCGCTGGTGGTAAGTTGCGCGTGAGCGCGGCCAGGCGGTCGCCGATCTTCGGCAGGTTCGCGTCTTCGAGCAGGGCTCGCACACCGCGATTCTGGAGCAGGCGGGCGGATGCCTTGCCCTGAGCCACGGCGTCGAGCAGCGCGGCGGCGTTTTCCCTGCGCCTGGCGAGCGCCTCGGCGATCGAGGTCTGGAGCGCTTCGGGTGCGATTGGCAGCGTGCCGAGGAGCAATTCCACCGCGCGCGGATCATGCAGGTTGCCCAGCAACCCGGCCGCCGACTGCCGCAGCGGCATGGGCTGTGCCGAGTCGCGCAGAACCCCCGCCGTGGTCGTGAGGTTCCCCCGGGGATCGCTCGCAAGCAATGCACCCAGGGCATGGGTTCGGGTTCCCGTGGGAACCCTGGGGTTGTCAACCACCGCCCTGAGCCTGGGCTGTTGCTCATGGAAGCCGAAGTCGCGAATGACGTCGATTCCGAGCATGATGTCGCTGGGTGATTTTGAAGCGACCAGGCTGCTGGCGAGCTCGGCCGCGCGGGTGCGGCTGGCGGGGTCGAGCCCGCGGCCCCGCTCCTGCGCGCCATGCTGAATCGCGCGGAGGATGGCAAGCTCTTCCCCCGCGCTTTTGCCCTTGCTGGCGACCCGCGCCAGATCGTGCTGGAGCCGGTCGTCGCCGTAGCGCGCGATGTAATGGGCGTACTTGTTGCGGTTCGGCGTCGGCTCGTCGATCCGCCGCAGGTGCTCGAGCAGAAACGCGGCGGACGGAGCGTTATGAACGCCGGGGGCGATGCTCGCCAGCTCGCGGCGGTCGCGCTCGCTGAGCGACTCGGGGGCGAGACTCGCCCAGGCATCGCTCGTTGCAAGCTGGTCCCGCAGGGCCATGCGGGCCACGTGGATGAGCGCCTGGTCGTCGGCGGGGGTCTTTTCGACGAGCGCCAGCAGCGGGCGGATCTGGGCGTTCGCGGGATGCGCCCCGAGCGCTCCCGCGCTCCCCCGCGCGACGAACGGATCGGGCGATCCCAGGAGCTCGAGCGCCCGGGCGCGCAGCCCAGGCGAAATCGCCTGGCGATTCGCCAGCACCCCGAGCGCATGGACCACAAGCGCACGATCGCTCGCCGAAAGCGCGCCTGAGAGCATCGGCTCCTCGAGCGCGCCTGTGCGCTCGAGAACCCAGAGCGCATGAACCCGCTTTGTGTACGACGGCGCGGCCGCCAGAATCGGAGCCAGAGCCGCCTTGCATTCGCTCGAAAATCGCCCCACGAGCTGGTTGGCCGCGGAGATGCGGATCGCCAGGTTCGAATCATCGAGCCGCTGGATCAGATCGTCCATCGAAGCCGTCGTGAGGTCGGCCGGGCGGTACGCGGGCGCGGGCTCCTTGCCGCGGTACACGATGCGCCAGATCCGCCCGCTAGTGCGGTCGCGCCCGGGATGCGTGATCGGCACCTCGTAATGGCCGATGATTCGGTTGTAGAAGTCGGCGATGTAGAGCGCTCCGTCCGGCCCGAGCTCGATGTCGACCGGCCGGAACCAGTTGTCCTCGCTCCACACGAAGTCCGGCTGCTCGATTCCCCTGGGTGAGCTGCCGTGGAATTCGACGCGGTCGTGATTGATGCGGTTGGTGACGACGTTGCCAATGAAGATCGTGCCGCGATACGCCTCGGGAAACTGGGTCGCGGTGTAATAAGAGATCCCGGCGATGCCGGTCGAGCCGTGGTCGTGGGTGACCATCTCGGGTCCAAAGCCCAGGCCGTCGTCCGGCTTGCCGAAGCTGGGATACCAGGCCCCCTTGAGAAGCTGATAGATCGGCCGGCTGTGGCAGTCGCAGGAATAGAGATTGCCAAGGGTGTCGAACGCGAGCCCGAACGGATTCACCTGGCCGTGGGTGATGTACTCCGCGTGCGAACCGTCCGCGCGCATGCGGTAGGTATTGCCGGAGTTCATCTCGATCGCCCGCTGATCCTTGCCGGCGACCTTCGAGGTATTCGAGAAGCCGTGGCAGGCGTAGATCCAGCCGTCGAAACCCCAGGTGAAGGCGTTGGTCATGCCGTGGGTGTCGCGATTGCCGAAGACGCCGTAGAACACGTCGCGGCGATCGGCCTTGCCATCGCCATCGCTGTCTTCCAGGTGGTAGATGTTGGGGATGCTGTGCACGAGCGCGGCGTTGGACGACGGCATGGGCAAAAGCCCGATCGGGATGTTGAGCCCATCGGCAAAGGTCTCGATCTTGCGTGCGTTGCCGCCGGGTCCGAAGTCCGAGAGGATCTTGACCGTGTCGCGCGGCTTCGTGCCGGGCGCGGCGGGAAACGGATACTCGACCGTGTCCGTGACCCAGAGCCGGCCGCGATCGTCAAAGGCCAGGTTGAGCGGCTTGTGGATGTCCGGCTCGGCCGCCACAAGCTGGATCTCGAATCCCGGCGGAACATGAAGCGCCTTGCGCTCGTCGGCGGGCGATCGGTGCGGGAACGACGAGATGTTCTCCACGGGCGCGGGTTTTTGCGCGTCCGCCCGGCCTGGCCCAAGCGCAGTGACACAGGTTGATAGAACGATTCCCGCCCAGGTTCGTTTGCGTGCCATCGACCAGTTCCTCGCGATCAATCACCGGTCTGGGAATCGTCCGGCCCGGGCCGGGCCGCGTGGCTGCGCCCCGCCGTCCAGGTGAAGAGCGTGAGACTGTTCCCCTCGGGATCGTGCAGCCGCGCTTCGCGATACGATTCTTCGTGGTTCTCGATCGGTTCGCTGACATCCACGCCCGCCGCGACCAGCCGCTCACGCTGGCGGTCGAGGTCAGGCACCTGAAAAACGAGCCGCGCCTTCGAACGCGCGGCGACTCCCCTGCGCCCGCCTTGCAGCCCCAGCCGCCCTGCTCCCGCCGCCAGAAATGCGAACTCGTTGCGATCGTCACGCAGGACGAGCTCGAGCCCCAGGGTCTCCGTGTACCAGCGCACCTGGCTGGCCCAGTCGCTCACCCGCAGGACCGTCATGAATAGCTCAGGACGAGAACCGAGATCGCCTGCGGGGATGGTGGATTCGGAGGAATTCGGCATCGGGTGCGCGGGGGGAGACGAAAATAAGGGTTCTGCCTCGACCCCATTGTCGCAAACCGCCAACCCAGCGGCGAGAGGGGCGCGGCATTGTTTCAACCCCGATCCCCATCCCCTGCCTCGCTCATGGCTTATGAATTCACATGGCGATCCCGCTCGACTCCGCGCAGCGAAATCCGGCCTCATTCCGGGCGCGATCCTGCACGCATCACCTGCAACCATAGCAATAAACATACGTATGTTCGAATAAAATTGAAGGCTGTCTGCCACCGCCGCTGGGGCGGCTCAGGCGGAATGGGCGGGGCCTGGCTGGTTTGCGCGGGGCGCGCTGCCGCCCCGGGACGACCGCCCGCCGCATGGTTCTTCTGGCATCGGGCTGCCGAGTTTTCCTTGATCCTGAGCGCGAATCCTGGTTGAGTAGAGGAGATGCCCATACGCTCGAGCATGACACTGTACTGCCAACGACAGGCGGCGCTGAGGATGGCCGCCCCCGTTTCTCACCCGTGGGGCCACAAGATGAAGGCCTTTCACAGGTAGCAGGGCCAGTGGATCCCTTGCATCCCTGAGACGCGTGCCCTCCTGGGCAGGATGCGAGTCCTCGACATCACGACGGCCGCTCGCTTCATTTCCTATCGCGAGCGTCTGCCGCTGTTCGGCCGGTTGGCAAATCGGCCCGCACTTCCGGATCCAGAGGCTGAATTGGAGCGATCGATGGCGAGCGCGGATCACGAATTCACTTCCGACATTGACGACGGCGGCGAAGGCGAGGCGGCGGTGGAGCGGCGCGAGGAGGGGCCGACCCCGCTCCTCGTGGTCGGCATTGGGGCGTCCGCCGGCGGTCTGGAGGCGCTTGAGCGGCTCTTCGAGGCGATGCCCACCGACACCGGGATGGCGTTTGTGGTTGTGCAGCACCTCTCGCCAAACTACAAGAGCCTGACGGACGACATCCTGGGCCGGCGGACCCACCTGCCGATCCGGGTGGTTGAAGACGGGATGCCGCTCCAGCCCGACGCGGTCTTTTTGATCCCGCCCCGCAAGGACATGATTATCCGGCATGGGCGGCTCTTGCTGACGGACAAGGACCCGTCGCAGCTCATCACGCTGCCGATCGACCACCTGCTCCGGTCGCTTGCGCAGGAAGCGCGCGACCGCGCGGTTGCGATCATCCTGTCGGGTACCGGCAGCGACGGCTCGCGCGGCGTGCGGGACGTGCATGAGGCGGGCGGCCTGGTCATCGTGCAGGATCCCGAGACGGCCAAGTTCGACGGCATGCCCCGCAACGCGATCGACACCGGCGCGACCAATCTTACGCTCGCGCCGGAGGCCATTCCCAATGCGCTTTTGCGGCACGCGCGGAGCCTGCACGCCGAGCCCGATTCGCCCACCCCCGCCCCAACCGGCGTGGAGGCCGTCTTCCGCTTGCTCCGCGACGCCTACGGGATCGACTTCTCGCACTACAAGCCAGACACCGTGGCGAGGCGGCTCGAGCGGCGGCTCTCGCTGGGAGATGTTCCCGGGCTCGACGAGTACGCCCGCCGCCTGGTCGAAGACCCGGCCGAATTGAATCTGCTCTACAAGGATCTGCTCATCGGGGTGACCCGCTTCTTCCGCGACGAGGAGGCGTTCGCCCGCATCGGCCGCGATGTGCTCCCCGTCTTGATCGGCAGGCTCGCGCCCGGCGATGAGTTCCGGGCGTGGGTCGCCGGCTGCGCCACCGGCGAGGAAGCCTACTCGCTCGCGATCCTGGTGCGCGAAGGCATGGAGACCCTGAACCGCACCGGGCCCGTCAAAATCTTCGCCACCGATGCCCACCGGGCCTCGCTCGACATCGCGGGCGCGGGGATCTATCCCGAGGCCGCCTGCGCCGAAATCGAACCCGAACGCCTGAACCGATTCTTCACACGCATCGCCGGCGGCTTCCAGGTCTCCGCCGAACTCCGCAGGTCGATCGTCTTCGCCCAGCACAACGTGCTCAAGGATGCCCCGTTCACCAAGCTCGACCTGGTAACATGCCGGAATCTTTTGATCTATCTTCAGCCCCCCGCCCAGAAGCGGGTGCTCTCGCTTTTCCACTTCTCGCTCAAGACCGGCGGCGTGCTGTTTCTCGGCCCCAGCGAGACCCCAGGGGAAGTCAGTGACGAGTTCGAGCCCCTCGACCCGCGCTGGAAGTTCTATCGCAAACGCCGCGATGTTCGCCTCGTGAGCGACCTGCGGGTGACCGAGCTCACCCCACTTCGCCGCGAGCACACCGGGACCGCCCCCTCAACCGTCGATCTGCACCTGGCCGGAATGTACGACGCGCTGCTCGATGAGTTCATGCCCCCCGGCTTGCTCGTCAACGACCGTGGCGAGGTCGTGCAGTCGTTCGGCGGCGCCAGCAAATATCTGCGATTCCGCGAAGGACGCGTCACCACCGAGCTTCTGGAGCTCGTTGATCCCGAGGTCCGCACTGCGCTCACCGGCGCCATGCCTCGCGTGTTCAAGGAGCTTGCGCGGGTTGCTTACAAGAGTCTGCGCGTGGGCCAATCAGGGGACGAACGCCTGATCAACCTCACCGTCCGCCCCATCCGCAACCGGCGCGCCAGCGTGAGCCACGCGCTCGTCCAGTTCGAGGAGCTTGGCGAAGCCCCTTCCGTCCGTGAAACCGCCCGGGCGATCGACCTCAGCCAGGCCTCCCGCGAACAGATCCTGACCCTGGAAGGGGAACTCCGCTACACCAAGGAGAATCTCCAGGCGGTGATCGAGGAGATGGAAACCAGCAACGAGGAGCTCCAGGCGACCAATCAGGAGCTCACCGCCGCCAACGAGGAACTGCAAAGCACCAACGAAGAGCTGCACTCGGTCAACGAAGAACTCTACACGGTGAACGCCGAATATCAGAAAAAAATCGCCGAGCTCACCGAGTTGACGACCGACATGGACAACCTGCTGATCAGCACCGAAGTCCATACCATCTTTCTCGACCGCGATCTTCTCATCCGCAAGTTCACCCCCAAGATCGCCGAGACCTTCAACCTGATGCCGCAGGACGTTGGGAGAAGGATTGATAATTTCACGTACACGATTGATCATATCGGCCTGATGGACGATCTGCGGCAGGTTCTCGAGAAATCGGCCTCGCTCGAGCGCCAGGTCCGAGACCGGCGCGGGCACTGGTTTTTGCTGCGAATTCTGCCTTATCGGGCTGGGCTGGCGAGCAATGGGGTGGTTTTAACGCTGGTCGATTTGAGCGGGGTGAAGCGGGCCGAGGGGGAAGCCAGGCGCAAGGACGAGCAGCTCAATGGGATTCTGCGCAATTCTCCCAACTGGATCTTTATCCGAGATTTGCGCGGCCGGTATTTGCTGTGCGACGAGTCATTCAAGCGGGCCGTGGGCCAGGACCCGATCGGGAAGACGGCCTACGACCTGTTTCCGCACGAGGTCGCCGATCGCGTGACCAGCCGGGACGATCTGGTGCTGCGTGAGGGTGAGGAAGTGCAGGACGAGGTCACGATCCCGCTTGCGGACGGCCCGCATAGTTTTCTCTCGGTCAAGTTTCCCCTCCGCGACGAGGCGGGGAGGATCACGGGAGTGGGCGGGATCAAGACCGACGTCACCCAGATCCGCGACGCGGAGCGGATGGCCCGCGAGTCGGTCGAGCAGCGCGACCGATTTCTCGCCATGCTTTCGCACGAGCTTCGCAACCCGCTGGCCGCGGTCTTGAACGCCGCCGAGATGGCGCTGCGGAACACTGTGCGGGATTCCGACGTCGACCGCTGGGTCGGCGTGATCAACAGGCGAGCCAGGCACATGGCCAGGCTGGTGGACGACCTGCTTGAAGTCGCACGCTTCAGCCGCGACAAGCTCGAGCTCCGCCGCTCGATTTTCGACCTCAGAACCATCACTCAGGACGTGCTGGAGGAGGTCAAGCAGTGGTTCCAAGAAACCGGAGTGATCCTCACGGAGCAAAGTTGGGAAGAGCCGCTCCCCGTGCTCGGCGACCCAGACCGACTCCAGCAAGTCCAGGTCAACCTCCTGAGAAACGCCGCCAAGTACACCCCCGCGGGAGGGAGGGTCTGGTACAGCGTCTTGCGGGAGGACGGTCAGGCGGTGATCCGGGTGCGCGACACGGGAGTCGGGCTGTCGGCGGAGATGCTTCCCCGGATTTTCGAGCCGTTCGTCCAGGTTGATGCCACGCTCGCGCGGGCCGATGGCGGCATTGGCGTGGGCCTGACCCTGGTGCGCACGATCGTGGAGCTCCATGGCGGGACGGTCGAGCCCCTGAGTGCGGGGCCGGGCAAGGGGAGCGAGTTCGTCGTCCGCTTGCCGCTGATCGCGGATCCCGCCGCGCTCGCGGTCCTGGCCAACGCAAGCCGGGACCAGGCCCCGGCCGCGCTCGCCCCTGACCTTTCCTTGCATTGCCTGGTCGTCGAGGACGATGCAGACATCCAGGTCTCGCTGGTCGGGCTTCTGCGCCTGGCCGGGCACACCGTCCGTGCCGTTTCCGATAGCAGAGCCGCGCTCAAGGTTCTGGAGGAGGAGACGGTCGATGCCGCCCTGCTCGACATCGGCCTACCGGGCATGGACGGGTATGAGCTTGCGCGGCAGATCCGCCGCCGCCAGGAGCCGCAGCCTTACCTGATCGCGCTTACGGGCTATGGCCGCCCAGAAGACCGCGCAGCCACTTCCGCCGCGGGGTTCAATGAACACCTGACCAAACCATTCCGCATCCAGGACCTGGAGCGACTGCTGCAATACGCCGCCAACCAGAAGGCCGCTCGGACCCCGCCGGACGAGCCCACGCACGCCTGATAAGCCCGATCCGCCGCTGCGCAATCCCACCACACCATTGACAATCCCAATTGTGATTACGTAGCCTCAGCGTCGGAGGACCGTACGTCGCCCGAAAAGGGTATGGAGACCCAGCCATGCTGGTCATCACACGCCGCCTCAAAGAGCGAATTCACTTTCCCACCCTGGGCGTCTCGCTCGAGCTTCTCGACTTCGTGGAAGGCGCTCTCCGCCTTGGAATCGAGTCGAAGGGCCGAGTCTCCATGAGCGATGACGAACTGCGCACGGAGTCGCCCGCCTCCGATGCCAGGGCCGACCACGATTTCGCCAATGTGCTCAGCCGGGCCAATCTCGCCGTCTACCTGGCCAGGAAACAGGTCGAGGTCGGACGCGCTGGGGACGCCGTCGCCAGCCTCAATCTTGCCCTCGAATCGCTCGAGCTCCTGGAAAAAAACCACCGCCGCAAGGCCCCCTCGGCACGGCGTTGCCACGCCCTGATCGTCGAGGACGACATCAACGAGCGGGAATTGCTCGCGGGTGTGCTTTGTATGAACGGATGCAAATGTGATCAGGTCGGGGATGGTGAAGACGCGCTCGCCTATCTGGACGCCGGTGGACGCCCGGACGTGGTCCTGATGGACATGGCCATGCCCCGTTGCGACGGCCCCGCAACCCTGCGCAGAATTCGCCAGGACGAGCGCTTTTCAGGTCTCAAGGTGTTCCTGGTCAGCAGCATGTCCCCTCACGAATTCGACATCCCAGAAGGACCAGAAGGTTTCGACGCCTGGTTCTCAAAGCCGCTCAACCCAGGCCAGCTCTGGGATGCGATGCAGGCAAGCCTCCAGTAGCTCGACCCCGGTTCTGGGTCGTTGGGCGGACAGAGCAACCTCAATGCTGCGAGCGTGACGTTGAATGCGCTCTTCGAAAAGCTGGACCGCGGATTCGGCGGGATTCGTCTCTATGGAATCGCGCCGCCGAAGCGCGCGACTGAAGCCGAGCGTGTGCGCGAGATCGCGGCCCAGCAGGTGTCACGACTGCGCATGCTCGCGCCTGACGGACTCGTTGTCTACGACATCCAGGACGAGCCCGGACGAAGCGGTCAGGCACGCCCCTTTCCGTTTCTACCCACCATCGACCCAGAGGTTTACGCGTACGACGCACTTGCGGAACTCGCGATTCCGAAAATCGTCTACCGATGCGTAGGCGCGCATTCGCGTGCAGTGTTCTCAGCCTGGGTCGACACCGTACGGGCCGCGGCCGACCGGCGCCTCAGCGTCTTCGTTGGTGCGCCACGTGGTCGGTCGGGCGCAGCGGGTTTGCCGCTGGCAGAGGCCTATACGCTCGCGCACGCCGCTCCCAACCTGCTCGTTGGTGGTATCGCCATCGCTGAACGCCACGTCGCAAAAGAAGATGAACACCAGCGAATGCTCGCCAAGCAGGATGCCGGCTGCCGTTTCTTCATAACGCAATCGGTGTACGATGCCGCTTCCACGAGATCGTTGCTTTCCGATTACGCCCTGTCTTTGCAGGCATGCGGCCGATCCCCCGTGCCGGTGGTGCTGACGTTCTCGCCCTGCGGCTCGGTACGCACGCTCGAGTTCATGAAGTGGCTCGGCATCTCGTTCCCGCGGTGGTTAGAGAACGAGCTTCGCCATTCTTCCGATACGCTCATGCGCTCGATCGAGCTCTGCGAAAACGTACTTACCGACGTACAGGACTATGCGCGCGAAAAGCACTTGCCAATCGGCATCAACGTCGAGAGCGTCTCCATTCGAAAAGCGGAGGTTGATGCGTCGGTCGAGCTCTATCGGAGATTGAGCTCGCGCCTCGTGGGATAGCCGATCGTGGTCGCCGGCCCAGGACAATCAGGCCGCGGGCTGGGTTGTTCAAAATCGCGCCCGAACCCGGGCGTATTCCCGGCAATTTCCGCATCGTTGGTAAAAACCGCGCACCGCGTGGAGAAAACCGAGATTCTTTTGTGAGCCCCCGGCCGTTCGAGCGCATGATCAAGGTGGGTCAGTCTCGCACGCCCAGGCAAAACCGCCTCCCATGCGGCTGCCGTTGAGACCGCCGCTGGATCCCTTTCGTCTCTCTTCGACACCTCTGGCGCCTTGCGACATCCCGTCGACGCCAAGCGCCGCGCCCGCTTGATTCACGCCCGGCCCAGAACCGGTACCGACTGAAGTCACTCACGCGCAAACGCGCGTAACGAATCCAGCAACCATGCGGCCTTGAGCGATTGCAAGGGTCTCGCGGGTGAGCACCCGGCGGCGACCCACCGCGAGCGTGTTGGTCATCAAAGCAAACCCACCGCGCCTGGGTGAACCAATGCCAACGGCCCAGGCAGACCAAAGCCAACGGCCCGCGCAGACCAAAGCCAACGGCCCAGGCAGACCGGAGTCATCGTGCCCGTGCGAACCGAAGCCACCGCGCCAGAAAGTGCTGCCAAAACGAGAAAAAACACCCCGCCAATTGCACTCGGCGGACGAAATAAAGGATCGCCGCAAGTTGTTTCCATTAAATGAGATGCGATGATCCAACGGCGTCCGGCGAACCGAAGCCATTGTGCCCGTGCGAACCGAAGCCATTGCGCCCGTGGAAACCGCAGCCAGGCCCCTGTTGGATACCCCGCGCAGGTGTGGAAAACTCAGCGGATGAAACCGACGGACCGCGCCTGGCGGCGCCGGTGCAGTGCTCCGAGGCGGGCAAATCCCGCGGCCACGAATCGAGTCGACGAAACACTGCGCCTGTGAAACCGCAAGCGGAAGACCGTGCGAGTCGAACAAGCTTGGAAATCTGGGAGAATTTGGTGATTTTTGCAGATTGGCGGGTTTGCATCGCGTATTCTAGGTTTCCCGCGAAGGTGTCTGCCATCTCTGGCGTGACATCCTTACGCTCGAATTCTGTCTGATCGTGCGCTTGAATCCTGGGCTGAGCACACCACGAGGCTGTTATGAGTCACCACCGATCTCGTCGTTCGCGCCGTGGCGAGCGACTTCCGTTTCTGGGCAAGGGCCATGTGTCGCCCGTGAAGGTCTCGGCCCAGGTTGAGCCGCTCGAGGAGCGCGTGACCCCCACGACCCTGACGACATTTGACTTCACCATCCCCGCACGGGTGGCGAATCAGGGGGTTCAACTCGCTCTTTTTGGCAACGTGCCCCCGGCCGCGGGTGCTTCGCCCAGCCAGATGTTGTATTTGACCGGCTCGTCGGGGAGTTACTCGTACCAGAATGTCCCATCGACCGCGGGATCGAAGCTGTCGATGATCACGCTGGCGAGTCCCTCGACGACGAACACGTTGCCGGTCTCGGTCTCGATCCCGATTCCGACCGACCCGCTGCAGGCGGGCGAGGCCGTGATTTTCGTGGGTTCGAACGCCGGTCTGCCCATCCAGACCAGTGGTGCATACACGACGGGCTATGTGACGGTCCCGACGGTGACGACGAACCCGGGGGACGTTTTCTCTCTGTTTGAGCTCACCAACACCCAGTCGAGCCCGGGTGTGTATTCGCTCGATGTGGATATCTCCGAGATCGACCAGCTTGGCTTCACTTACACGGTGACATCGTCGAGCAACGCTCCCTATCCGCTCGCGGAGGTGGGTACCACCCCCGCGCGGCAGACCCTGTTCAACCAGTTCCAGAGCACCTTCGCGACCTCGAACACGGCGTTCCTGGAATCGCTCACACTGGGGCAGAATAGCACTGGGCAACAGCTCCGCCTGGTTGCGCCTCAGACGATTCTGGGCACATTTGAGCAGAGCGGGCCCAACCTGACCTCAGCCGCGGTGCAGGCGACGGGGGGCAACGGCGGTCTCACAAACGGAACAGCCTATTATTATTTGATCACTGCCACGAGCGCGACCGGCGAAACCTTGCCGAGCGCCAATCTCGCCTATGCCGGGCAGATCAATAACTCCACCTCGAGCGTGGTGCTGAACTGGCAGCCTTACACCGGCATCACGAACAATGGCGCGTTTGTGTCCGGCAGCTCCGTGACCACGGGCTACAACATTTACCGCGGCGTGGGCCAGCCGCCCGACAACAACGGATCGCATCCGCCGGCTCTTGACGCCTTCCAGTTGATCGCCTCGGTAACGGGCGCTTCCACCACCACGTTCACCGATCCCGGTCAGAGCCCGGTCTCGCCGTCGACACCGCCCCCCACAAATAGCTACGGCTTCGACCCCTTGAGCACCTACTTCACGGCGGCGATTGAGAATTTCTTCAATTACTATCGCACGAACACATTCAGCTTTACCCAGAGCCCGCAGGTTCCTGGTGCATCGCCCACGGTTTACATCGGCCACACGGTTGACTTCGTGCCTGACTGGGAGGCGGCCGGCCAGAACATCAAATACACGGCCCTTCAGCTCACGGGGCAGGCGGGTGGGGAATTCGCTGGGGTCACGCTCAACATTTATCAGCCGCTCTTTTCGACGAACACCAAACTGACAACGAGCGCAAGCCTGCCCTATTTGCCGCCGATGCCGACGTGGATGTCGAGCAACCTGTCTGAGACTCCTTCGCAGATGATCTTCGGATGCGACGGCGCCTTCGCCACCAACAAGACCGATCCGGACGTGCAGAGCGTGCCCAACGCGGGGGACGTGCAGAACTCGCTCGGCAACCTGGAAAACGTGATCGTCTCGGCCTTCAATCGTGGCCTGGCGGGTTATGCGCCTGGGCTCCAGCCCAACCAGTGGGTCAATCCCGCGCAATTCACTCAGGATCCCACTCCGGGAACAGGCGGCACGCTGAGCTCGGGCTCGTCGTATTACTATCTGATGACCGCGGTGCTGGCGAACGGCGGCGGCGAGACCGTCCCCACGCGTGAGGTCGCGGCCAACCTGTCGAGCGGCCAGAGCGCGGTCACGCTCACCTGGACGCCGCTCGATAGCACGGTTGTCACCTCGTACAACATCTATCGCGGCACCGCCTCGGGCGCGGAGATCCTGATCGCCAATGTCTCCAACACCGGCCAGGTGCCCGTCACGTCGTACACCGACACGGGCGCGCTACCGATCTCGCCCCCCACGCCGCCCCCCTGGCAGTTCTATGCGGCCAATTCCACGTCGAATCTCTACTCGGCGTTCCTGCACCAGAATAGCACCACCAACCCGGCGACTGGCATCAGCATCAATGGGCTCGTTTATGGATACCCGTTCGACGACCAGGGGAATTTCTCCACGAATATTCAGTATCCCGCGGGATCGCTGCCGGGTACGGTCACCTTCGCCATCAATGACTTTTCCAGCACTCCCGCTGTGCTGGGAGCGGGCCAGGCGCCCGCGAGCGTGACGGCGGGCACGCCGTTCTCCATCACCATCAACGCCGACACGGGCGCAACTGTCGCCTTCACCAGCTCTGATCCGCACGCCGTGCTCCCAGCCTCGTATACGTTCCTGAGCTCGGATCATGGCACGCACACCTTCAGCTTCGCGCTCGATTCCGCCGGCGCGCACGCGCTGACGATCCTGGACTCGCAGTCAGGGTTCGATCAGGTTTCGTCCATCCTGGTGACTCCGGCGGCTGCGAATCACCTGGTGTTCGCGGGCGTGCCAGGCTTCACGTTCGTGCGCACCCGCATTCCCGTGAACGTGGATGTGGTCGACGCCTACGGCAACCTGGTGCCAACGGCGTCGGGAACCGTGTCGCTGTCTCAGCCTGGGCTCAGGCAAAGCCTGCACGCGCAGATCCAGAACGGCGTGGCCCAGTTCCGGCCGCAGTTCAACCGGCCGGGGCTTTTCTACCTGGCGGCCTACTCGAGCAGCTACGGCACGGCGTCGTTCTACCCGATCTCGGTGTCGAACGCGTCGCGGTATGCAATCAAGGCGGGCAGGACGGCCCTTGAGAATCAGCCCTTCACGCTTCTCGTCACCGCGCTCAACCCCAGCGGGCGGCGTGACTGGTACTACCAGGGAATGGTTGACGTTTACACCCGCGGCAAGCTGGTGGGTGAGGCGGCCGCGAGCGACGGCGTGGCGACTGTGAGCATCACGCCGACGTCTCCCGGCAGGTATGTTCTGAACGCGCGCGACAGCGTGAAACCAGGAATCCGGGGCCGCGCGGGCATCTTTGTGCCGGTGGTTGATCCTTTGCCCACCGCGCGGGTCAAGCGCTTTGCCGCGGAGTCGATCAAACACGGGTCTGGCTTCCGATTCCTGGCCGAGCGCACAACGCAGGCCGTGCCGCCCCGGCTGTTCTGGGGCGTGGTCAACCGCCCCGGGCGCTCACGGTGAACGCCCAGGCGCGCCCAGGCGCTGGCCACAAAAGCGCCTGGGGCCTAGCTCCCTTTCGCAACCGCCGGCGGGACCGGCAGGCCAAGGGCTCGTAGCTTGTCGGCGACGTGCTGGAGGTGACCCGCGATGTGGCTGATCTCGAGCTCGACCATCTCACGCAGCGAGACCACTCCACGCGCGCTGTGAACCCCGGTCCGCGACCAGGCCGATTCGGGCAGCGTCTCGAGCGTTCGCGCAAGCTCGCGACGCATGCCCTCGAGCAGCATGAGTTGTTCCTCAACGTCACGCGCGTGGTAGTCGAGGCTGCCGATGAACGCATTCTCGTCGTAGTCAATCAAAAGCGGATTCGGTTCCGCAATCACCCGCTTGATCCGGTGCGACCACGCCTGGTCGCTGTCCACGAGATGGCAAACGACCTCAAGGGTGCTCCAGCGCCCGGGCACAGGCCTTGCCCTGAGCTGCTCGGGCGTCAAGCCGGCGACCGCCTGCCGCACACGCGCAGGGCCGGCAAGGAAGTCTGCGATCAAACGGGTGGGGACAGCCACGGATTCGCCTCCTCGATTCATGTGATTGGATGCAGAAAGGGTCCAGGCGCTCACGCAACGCAGCCTGGACACAGGCGAACCTCGAACTGTTCGGAGGCCGCCGATCAAGTTCAAGCCGAAGGGGATCGGTTGCCGTTGACCCCCTGGCCTCGATCCATACAATCGGGATCGGTGAAATCGATTGCGTCAAGATAGCTAAAATGAAGAGGACAGATGGCAGAAGAAGCTCGTGAGAGTCTCGAGTCCGCGAGGGTGGAGAAGCTCGAGCGGCTGAAGGGGCTCGGGCTTGATCCGTGGGGCTCGCGGTTTGACAACCACGAGGCGATTGGGAGCGTGCGCGCGCGGGGCGAGGGGATGCAGCCCGAGGACGCGGCGGGGCCCACGGTGCGGATCGCGGGGCGGATCATGCTCCGCCGCGGTCAGGGCAAGGTGGCCTTCCTGGAGCTGCGCGACTGGACCGAGCGCATCCAGGTCATGGTGGGAAAGAACCAGGTTGGCGAACAGGGCTGGGCGATCACCGATTCGCTCGACCTGGGCGACCTGATCGGCATCGACGGCCGGCTGGGCCACACCCGCACCGGCGAGCTCACCGTGTTCGCGGATCGGATCACTTTCCTGGCGAAGAGCGTGCTGCCGCCGCCCGAAAAGTGGCACGGCTTGACCGACCAGGAACAGCGCTATCGCCAGCGCGAGGTCGACCTTTTCAGCAATCCCGAATCGCTCCAGGTGCTTCTGGGCCGGTCGAAGGTGGTGTCGGCATTCCGGCGCGTGATGGCGTCGTTCGGCTTTGTGGAAGTTGAAACGCCCACGATGCAGGCCATCGCCGGCGGCGCGGCCGCAAAGCCATTTATCACACATCATAATGCTCTTGATATCAATCTATTCTTGCGCATCGCGCCTGAGCTCTATCTCAAGCGCTTGCTCGTGGGGGGAATGGAGCGTGTGTTCGAGATCGGCCGCGTCTATCGCAATGAGGGGCTGAGCCCGCGGCATAATCCCGAATTCACGATGTTCGAAGCCTACCAGGCTTACGGCGACTACCACGCCATGATGGACCTGACCGAGGCGCTCGTGGCCGGCTCCATCGAGGCGGTCGGCGGCGGCTACCAGCGGAGCTGGTGCGGCGCCACGATGGATTTCACCCCTCCCTGGCCGCGCAAGACCTATCACGAGCTCGTGGCGGAACACGCCGGCGTTGACCCGCACGACGCCGTTGCCGTGGCCAATCGCGCCCGGGAAGCCGGGATCGAGACCGCCGGCAAGGACCCAGTCGTCGTGCTCAGCGAGCTCTTCGAGGCCGTGCTCGAGCACGCGCTTGCGGGCCCAGTCTTCGTGATCGACTACCCCGCGCCTCTCTGCCCGCTCACCAAGCGCAAGGCGTCGAACCCAGACGTCGCCGAGCGCTTCGAGCTCTACGTCAAGGGGGTTGAGCTCGCCAACGCCTATACCGAGCTGAACGACCCTTACTTGCAGGAGCAGCTTTTCCGTGAACAGCTTGCCGGCCTGCCGCCGGAGGAGTCGATGGCCAAGATGGACGAGGAATTCGTCCGCGCGCTCAAGCATGCGATGCCCCCCGCGGGGGGGCTGGGGATCGGCATCGATCGCCTGGTGATGATCCTGCTCGATCGCGCCAGCATTCGCGACGTCATCCTGTTTCCGCTCATGCGGCCAAAGGGAGCCCAGCAATAGGTATCGCCCCAGAGGGTGCAGAACGTCCCATTCAAGGAGGAAGGCCGACGTGTATCGATATCTGCTTTGCTGGCGCTACCTGAAGACCCGCTACATCGCGCTCGCGAGCGTGATCAGCGTGATGC
>DAIDHX010000080.1 GCA_027451885.1 Planctomycetales bacterium | reverse complement strand
GGATGACACGACGGCGCCCAGAAGGCGCGGGCGACGGCTCGCCATCGCGATCCGGGCACAATCGGCGCTGAAGGCGAGCCGGGTCTGGCTGAGGTTCAGGTACTCGGGCCCCCGTAGCGGGACCGGGACCTGAATCTCGCGCACCAAGCGGCCGGTGGACGTCTCGCGGACGAGGATCACGGATCGGTCGTTGCGCCCCCACTTCAGGTCGACGATGGCGGCGAGTGAACCATCCGGCGACCGGGAGGGGTTGCCGGCCATCAGGCTCCCATCGTCGCTGAAGCCGCCGAGTTTGAGCACGGTGCGTTCGCCGTGCGCCTGGCGGCGAAGATAGTGCCATTCGAAGCCGCGGTGGTCGGGCTCGCCTGGCTTCGCTCGGCTGGTCTCGAGCAACTCGAGGGTCTGCGCTGAGTTCCCTGAGTCCCAGGCTGCCTGGGCAAGGTTGACTTGCGCGGCGTAAAGGGTTCGGCGGATGGAGTTCTGGGCGGCTGTGAGCGAGCGGTTTGCATCCTCGGCCGCCTTCGCGGATCGCTCTGCGTCCTCCGCGCGGGCATCGGCCTCGGCCCGCAAGGCCGCCTGGACGACCAGGGCACGACGGGACGACTCCCGGCCGTACCACAACCCACCGATCACCGCGATGACGAGCAGACCCACAGCCGCCGAAAGCGCTGCAAGCGCTGGGTTACGGCGGCTCCAGCGAGCAAGCCGTTCACCGTAGCTCGCTCGCCGAGCGCGGATCGGCTCGTCCTCCACAAAACGCCGCAAGTCATCGGCCAGCTCCGTGGCCGAGGCGTACCGGTGCGAGGGCTCGCGCTCGATCGCCTTTTGAACGATCGTCTCGAGGTCGCGCGGCACCTCCGGGTTCAGCTTGCGAAGCGGGGGCGGGGCCTCGTCCGTGACCTGACGCACCAGGCGGCCACGCTCCTTCTCATCAAAGGCCGGCCGGAATGCGAGCATCTCGTAGATCGTGAGCCCCAGCGAGTACAGATCACTCCGGAAGTCGACCTTGCCGCCGAAGGCCTCGGGCGGCATGTACCGCAGCGTGCCCAGGATGTCTCCCGTGTGCGTCAGATTCTGCTGGTCGTCCGCCTTGGCCAGGCCAAAATCGGTCACCCACACGGTGCCGTGGGTGTCGAGCAGGAGGTTCGAGGGCTTGATGTCGCGATGCACGATCCCCTGGGCGTGCGCGTAGGCCAGGGCGTCGGCCACCTGGACGCCGATCCGCGCGATTCCCTGGCAGTATGTTTGCCGCCTGGCCTTGCCCCGGGCCGGCTCGCCCCCTGGCAAGGTCAACGACGATGACGACAGGGACAGCGAAGAATGCGATGTCGAGGAGGCAGGCGCGGATCGTCCCAGCTCCGAGCCGGCCGCGCCCGCCTGCACGGCATGGCCCTCGGTCGCGGAAACCTCGGCCGTCAGGGCGTCGAGCCGTCCTGTCAAAAGCGACCGTGCCACGTTGGCGGCGGAGAAGTCGCAGCCCAGCGTCGAGGATGCCTGCGCGGGCGGAACGTCCGCTCCTTCGCCTCCGACGCGCAAACGCTTGAGCTCCTCGAGCACCGAATCCAGGCTCTGCCCCTGGATGAACTGCATCACGTAATAGGGTGTTTCCCCCTGCTCGCCGACGCCGAAGACCGGGACAATATTGGTGTGATGCAGCTTCGCCGCGGCCCGCGCCTCACGCTCGAAACGCCTGCGCGTCCTGGAGTCGCGGAGCACCTGCGGTGGCAAGAGCTTCAGCGCCACATGCCGACCCAGCGAGACCTGTTCGGCCTCGTAGACGACTCCCATACCTCCCCGACCGACTTCGCGCACGATCCGGTAATCGCCAAGCTGCTCGAGCGGAGGCGCAGCACGCACAGGCAGATCGCCCGTCACACACGCCTCGAGCGAATCGTCCGCCAGGGCGATGTTTTCCATCATGGCCATGGCCGGGAAGACCTCCCGGATCTCAGCCGCCAGCTCGGGGTGGGCATCAACGTAGACGCGGATCGGCGGCCGTTCCCCCTTGCGGTAGCGGCTGAGGAATTCCTCGGCCAGCTCCAGCACCAACCCCGAACGCGCGTCTGAACTGGACGTCGACATCGCACCCTCCCCACGATCAGATTCTTTCAGACCGGCCGGAGGCATCCCGCGGTTCAAAACGCCTCGAAGCCGGGGATCAGTTCGAGAATCGACCTGAGCCGCTTGATCGCGCGCAGGTATCGACTCCCCGCGCCAGCCTTGGAGAGGCCGAGAACCTCGGCGATCTCGGCCGTGCTGAGCTGCTCGAAATGCTTGAGGGCCAGGACCTCGCGGTCGATCGGGTCCATCCCGTTCAGGGCTTCCTGAACCAGCAGCCGGGTCTCGGCCTTGATGGCAGCCTGCGACGGTGTGGTGAGCGTGCCCAGCAACTGGGCCGCCAGGGAGACGGAATCGGCCATGGGCAGGCCGCCTCGGTGGAGCGTGACTTCCCGGTCCGCATCGCGAAGCTGCGTTCCCAGGTGGTGCCGGTGCACCTCCGCCAGCTTGAGCGCAGTCAGATGCCGGAGCCAAAGAAAGACCGGGAGCTTTGGGTCCTGGGCGTACTCGGGGAGCCGCCGTGCGGCCTCGACATAGGCCTCCTGGAGCACATCCAGGTCATCGACCCGGCCCGCCAGGCGACGGCTGAGCCGGAGCCGAACCATTCGCAGCAGGCGGTCGCGGTGCGCTTCGAAGAGAGCCCGGAGCGCATCGTGATCCCCCGCCGCCGCGCGCCGGAGCAGTTCACGGTCCTCGCCATTCTCTTTCTCAGCAAGGTCGCTCATACCATATAAAGTGCAACCCGCGGCCGATCGTCTCCAGTGGCCGGCGAAATTTGCGAAACGATCGACCGGCGAGGGGACCTAACGTGATCCAGGATGGCTGGCACTGGCGATGTTCTTGATCTGCTCGACCAGGCACTCGATCGCCTGCTCGACCGGGGTGCTCAAGGCATCGAGTTCGCCCGCCGCCAGCGCCTCGATGGTGTAAATCCGAACGCGCCTGGGCCGATCGGCAAGCACGTCCGCCATTCGAAGCGCCTGCACCAGCCCCAGCCCGTGGGTTCCGCCGCCGATCGATTCCACAAGCCGATCGCTCGGCCAGTCGAGGGCCGTGATTCTTCCTGGTGAACCCGCCGGCATGGCGGCGTCGATCACGACCACAAACGCGCGATCCTCCACCAGGCGGAGGAGCTCCGAGCCGTTGCGTGCCGTCGCGACCTCAAACCCCAGAGACTCCAGGCGCTTGGCCGCAACCCAGCCCGCGCGATCGTCGCCGCGCGGACTGCCAAGCCC
Organism: Planctomycetales bacterium; assembly: GCA_027451885.1. Classification (GTDB taxonomy): domain Bacteria; phylum Planctomycetota; class Planctomycetia; order Isosphaerales; family Isosphaeraceae; genus JAKBAP01. The sequence goes on along the minus strand of DAIDHX010000080.1, from coordinate 11,273 downwards.
CACGACCAGTTCAGGACGCGAGCTGTGCTCGATCAACTCAACCTCTCGAAGCGTACGAAATGAGTTGCACAACTGATGCAGGGATCATAATTCCGCACCACGTGCTCGCAGCGCCAGGTTGCCTCGGCCTCGGGCAAGTCGAGCACGCGTGGCGTATAGCGGATCAGGTCTTCCTCGATCTGGCGCTGGTTCTGGCTGGTCGGCGGCACGATCTGGGCGGAGACGATCTTGCCGGCGGCGTCGACCTCGTAGCGATGGTAAAGAATCCCCCTCGGCGCTTCGGTGATCCAGCATCCGCTCCCCGCGCGGGGCGGACAGGGCACAAAGGATTGAGCGGGCGGTTCGTAAGTCTCGATCAGGCGGATCGCCTCGCCAAGCGCGAAGACGATCTCAATCGCCCGGGCCACGATGCTCGTGAACGGGTTGCGATTCGGCCAGGAGATTCCTGTCGAATGCGCGAGCGTTTGCACGTCCGCCGGCAGCCTGTCGAAATTGAGGTTGATACGCGCCAGGGGACCAACGAAATAGGCCCCACCGTCTGCCTTTTTCACGCACTGGAGGGCATTCGAATGCGGCACCTGGCGCTCCTCGAAATGATCGAGAAATGCGCTCATGAGAATATCACTCCCCCGCGAAGAGACAAGCCGGCCTTCATTCATGGGGTAGTCGGTGGGATGTCTGAGGGCGACGAAGTCGTAATCATGCTCGTAGTCGGGGAATGGCAAGGTGCTGACCCAGGAAAGGAGCTCGACCGCAAGCTCGCGGGCGTGATTCAGATCGCTGAGCAGGCTGGTGAGCTCGCTCGGTTTGGGTGCGCGATGAAAGCCGCCCAGGCGGGGGTTGATGGGATGGATTTCGCGCCCGCCGAGCCGCTCCACGATCGCATTGCCCGCCTTTTTGATCTTGAGCGACCTGCGAACGCGGCCGGCGAGTTCAGGGCTTGCGGCGGCCATGTCGATCGCGCTTGCGTGGCCGAGAAAATCGGGCGCATGCAGGCAAACGACGTGGAGGCCGTGGCTTTCGATCCATTCGCCGCAGTAAAGCAGTCTGCGGAGCGCCTTGAGCGACGGGCAAAGCTCGACGCCGAGCGCGGATTCGATGGCCTGGCATGCGCTCATCTGATAAGCGACGGGGCAGATGCCGCAGATGCGCGCAGTGATGTCAGGCGCTTCTTCCATCCCGCGGCCGCGCAGGATCGACTCGAACAACCGCGGCGCCTCGAAGATGCGCACCTGCGCGTCAAGCGCTTTGCCGTCCTTCACAAAAACGGCGATTCCCCCCTCCCCTTCCACTCGTGCAAGCGCGGGGACGCGAATCACACGATCGCTCGTTGCCGCCGCGGATTCAGCCGGCTTCGACATGGACCTGGCTCGCTTTCTGGAACTCCGGGGCCGTCGCATAGAACATCTGGAACAGGCGACGGATCGCGTCGGGTGCAACGCCCAACTGGAGAAAATGCCGGGCGAGCGCAGTGGCGTTTGCTCCCTCCGCTGGACCATAACAGCCGAAGCAGCCGCGATTGTACTGGATGCAAAGCGCGCCGCAGCCGGTTGATGTTGCCGGCCCCAGGCAAGGCACGCCGCGGGCCACGACCACGCAAACATAACCTTGCCGCTTGCACTCCAGGCAAACCGCGTGATGATCGAGCACAGGCCGAACACCCCCGAGCATCACCGCCAGCACACGCAACAGCATACGCTTATTGATCGGACAGCCAGGGAGCTCAAGATCGACCTTCACGTATTCGCTTGCCGGCCTGGATCGATCCAGGATTGAAATGGTGTGCGCGTTTGCATACACCACTCCGACGGCCTCGGCCGTCGAGCCGCCGTTCCGCAGCGCCTGGATTCCACCATGGGATGCACACGCCCCCAGGCACACGAGAAACCGGCTCCGCGCCCGGATGTCGCGGATCTCGTCTTCCTGCTCGGGAGTGCAGATCGAGCCCTCGACGAGCGCAACGTCGAACTCCCCCGCCAGGTCGGCACGCACGGCCTCGCGAAAGAAACCAATGTCCACGAGCTCGGCGACCTCGAGGATCACATCCTCGCAATCGAGCACCGAAAGCTGGCAGCCGTCGCACGACGCCAGCTTGAAGACGCCCAGCCGAGGCCGCTTGCGTGCGGCGGATCCGCCAAGAACCGGCAAGGTCTGGATCATCCCTCGATCCTCAAAAGTGATTGACGCCGAGCATCCAGGCAACCCGAGGGTACGCGAAGACCGGGCCGTCCAGGCAGAGAAATTCGGGGCCGAGCTGGCAATGGCCGCAAAGGCCGATCGCGCACTGCATGTTGCGTTCGAGCGAAAGGGCGATGTCATCGCCGTGTACACCGTCGGCGAGGAGTTCGCGGATGGTGTAGCGCATCATGATTTCGGGGCCGCACACGAGCGCGAGCGTGGCCGCGGGATCGAGCGCGAGCCCGCGCAACTGGGCGGGGACCACTCCAACGCTGCCGCGCCAGGCCGGGCCGGCGTGATCCACGGTGATGTGGAGCTCGAGCCCGGCCTTGGTCCAGTCGTCGTATTCACCCGGGTAGAGCAGATCCTCGGGCGTGCGGGCGCCATGGATCAGAATGACGCGGCGAAATCGCGATCGCAGCGCGACAAGGCGCCTGATCGCCGGGCGCAATGGGGCAAGCCCTAGCCCGCCGGCGACAACCAGCACGTCGCGCCCCTCGCCGCGCTCGACCGGCCATGAGGATCCATAAGGTCCGCGAACGCCAAGCTGCCGGCCCGGCTCGAGCGCGCAGACCGCGTTGGTCACGCGCCCGACCGCGCGGATCGTGTGCCGCAGGCCCTCGCTGCCGTCGGGATCGCTCGAGATCGAGATCGCCACTTCCCCCGCGCCCGGCAGGAGCAGCATGTTGAACTGGCCGGGTTCGAACGCGGCCCGATAGCCTGGCGCGGCGGCGACAGGCTCGAGCATAAACGTCCACACGCTCGGCGTCTCGCGCTCGATCGATGCGATGACGTAAGGACTCGGCAGGTAGGGATCTCGTGAATCGCTCGCGATGGTCGTCCCTGGCCTCACGCCTCGGCCCTCCCCCGGATCGCGGCTGTCTCCACCGTGAGATCGATTCCCACGGGGCACCAGGTAATACAGCGCCCGCAGCCCACGCATCCGGAAACTCCGAACTGATCGATCCACGAGGCGAGCTTGTGCGTGAGCCACTGGCGATAGCGCGCGCGGATGTCTGGACGCGCGTTGCCGCCGGCGATGTGGCCGAAATCAGGATTGAAGCACGAATCCCACACGCGCACCCGCTCGCTCGACTGACCATCCAGCGAAGGCACATCCTCCACCGCGTGGCAGAAGCAGGTGGGGCAGACCATGGTGCAATTGGTGCAGGAAAGGCAGCGCCCGGCGACGTCGTCCCAGTGGGGGTGCTCAAGGTTCTCGTAAAGCAGCCGAGGCAGGTCGGACACATCGAGCTTGCGCGTGATCGATGCGGCCGTGGCCGCGGCCTGTTCTTTCGCGCAAGCGCGTTCGTGCTCGGTCGCCTGCTCGAGCGGCAAGCCGGCAAGGATCTCACTCCCGCGGTCCGATCCGCTCTCGACCAGGAAGCGGTCGACAAGCTCCACGAGTGCGAGATCAAAGCCGCGATCCGGCGTCGGTCCACCCCCCATGCTCGTGCAAAAGCATGTGGGGGCCGATCTGAGGCAGCTCACCGCGATCACAAACGCTGCATCGCGCCGGGACTTGTAATGCGGGTCAACAAAGCCATTGTGCAGAAACGTTCGATCCTCAATCTCGATCGCGCGCAGGTCGCAGGGCCGAACGCCCAGAAATGCATACCGGGGCGCGGAGTCCTTGCGATGAAAGCCGAGCGAGCCATCTCGTGATTCCACCTCGTAAAGCGTGAGCCGGGGCGGAAACAAATACTTCTTCCACGAGTGGGGGCCGACGTTGTAGCCGAAGTACCAGTCCTCCGCGGCTCGCGTTAGCCTGTAAACGCCCGCCTCTTGCTCGTCTGTCCAGCCGACGGGCAAATGGCGAGCGGTACGGAGTTCGTCGAGAACGATCGCCTCTTGCGACACCGTGGGACCCACCACCGTGTATCCCACGCTCCAGAGCTTCTGGATGAGCAGGTCGAGCGCCTCCTTGGGCATCGCCTGGGCGACGCCCGGGTTGGTGCTGGACGTCATTCCGTTCTCCTTCGCGAGAGTCAGTTCACTCGGGCCTGGAATAGACGTCCAGGAGCTGAACGCGGGTTGCCTTGAGCCGCTCCGAAACCATTTGCAGGAGCCGCCGCGTGATGGTGTAGCCGAGCTCGGGATTCTTGTCAAAAAGCGCAGTGAGCGCCCGCGCGTCGATCGCAAGCGCTGTTGTGGGCTCAATCGCGCGCGCCGACGCCGACTTGGGCCGGGCGTAAAACACGCTCGACCAGCCGAACGCCTGGCCTCGTCCCACAGTCAGAAGCGTGACGGTTTCGGAGCTCGCGGGACGCTGCACCTCGACCGCCACCTTGCCCTCCTCCACAAGGAAGAGCGCCTTGCCCACATCACCCTCGCGGAAGATCACCTCGTCGGCTTTCCAGTGCACCGGCCTCGTGACCGACGCGAGTTGATCGAGCGATTCGCCAAAGATCCCGGCCGTGAACGCAAGGTTCCGCAGCCGGGTTTGAATCTCGTCGTGCTCCATCGAACCTGCTCCCTAATAGCTCCAGGGAGAGCCCGCGGCCTCGGCCGCACGGATCTTGACCCGGCTGGTCACGCCGCGAACGCCCGGGAGACTGGTTACCGTGCTTTCAATTCGAACGAGCTGCTCGTCCGCCTCAACCTCACCCTCAAGATTGATCCACCCCCGCGAGACCGACACCCAAACACGCCCCGGAGTGAGGTCGGGCACGGCGTCGATCACCGCCATGGCCATGCGCGCAAGCTCGGTGTCCGTGACCAGACGCGCGCCTGGGAGATGAACCTCGACATCATTCGCCACCGCGCGAACACCATGCACGTGCTGCGCAATCTGATCGGCCCTGCGCCGGGCCGCATGGCTGGGCGCATGACCTGTGAGCGTGACCACACCCTCGCGCACCGTCACGCCAATCTCGGTGGATTCCGTACCCAGCACGGCCGCCAGGTCTTCCTCCACGGTATACTTGATCGCTTGATCTCTCATTGCCGACTCGCTTTCTCTCGCTCACCGTGCGAGATGCCTGAGATCGGATCAATCCCTCGCTGCGAGACCATGCGCCGTCGCCAATCGGGCCGCGCGGTTCACGGCAATTCCGCGCGAAAAAAAACCCGCACATGCGAGGACGCATGCCGGGGCCTTCATAGCCAAAGAGTCGTCACTGCCCATCATAAGCGGCAACGATCAATTCAATCTATCGCAGCCGAATCGCTTCGTCAATCTCCCCCTCAAAGTCTTCTTGTAAGTCGAGATTTGGATTTGACACGCCGGTCGCCTGGCGTCTCAGATTTGAATCTGAGCCAGCACCACCTGGTCGTCCTCGAGCGTGAGTGTGAATCCAAGCTGGCGGCAGAGCCGTTTCATGGGATCATTGTCGGGGATGATATAGCCGAACACCCGGCCCACTTGCTCGTCGCGGGCGATGGCGAGAAGCCGTTCGAGGAGGGTGCGGCCGATGCCGCGGCGCTGGAAGCGATCTCCGACCACGAGCGAGAATTCCGCGAGCTCGCCCCCCTTGATCTTGCAGAGCCGTCCCACGCCGTGGATCTCGGCCGCGCCCGTGTCAGGATTGAGAAATTCCGCTACCAGCGCGGTGACGCGGTCGTAATCGATGAAACACACGCGTGTGAGCCGCTCGTGCGAGGTCCGCGTGCTGAACTTCATGGGATGAAAATAGCGCAGGGCGACGGTGCTTTCGGAGAGCTCCTTGTGAAAGGCAACGATCGCCGGCTCGTCCTCGGGACGGATGGGGCGGATGCGATAGCCGGTTCCGTCCTTGGCGGTCCAGGCTGAGACATACCGGCTGGGATAGGGCCGGATGGCGAGCCGGGGCAGGTCCTCGTCCTTGATTGCGGCTTCGTGGAGGATCACGCGCGCGTCGAGGGCGATGAGCCGGTCGGCGGAGGCAAGCAAGGGGTTGATGTCGATCTCCTTGATCGCGCGTTCCTCGACGACGAGATGGCTGAAGCGTACGAGCAGGTGAGCAAGCGCGGTGAGATCGACGGGCGGGCGCCCGCGGACGCCCTTGAGCGCCTCGTGAATTCGGGTGCGTTCCATCATCCGGCGTGCGAGCGTGCTGGTGAGGGGCGGAATGCCGAGCGTCCGATCCTTGAAGACCTCGACGAGCTCGCCCCCCGCGCCAAAGAGGAGCATGGGACCAAGCTGTGCGTCGATGCTCGAGCCAAGGATGAGCTCGATCCCCGCGCGCGGCACCATGGGCTGCACGGCCACGCCCTGGAAGTGGCCGGGCCCCGCGTGCGTTTCCACCGCGCGTGCGATGGACTCATAGGCATCCCGCACATCCGCGTCGGAAGCGAGGTTGAGCTTCACCCCCCCCACATCGGTCTTGTGCGTGATTGTGAGCGAATGCAGCTTGACGACCACCGGGTATCCCAGCGCCCGGGCCTGTTCGACGGCGTCCTCTGAGGTCGTGGCGATGCGGGTGTCGACCGTGGGGATGCCATAATCGGCGATGATTTGTTTGGATTCGTACTCGGTGAGGATGGTCCGGCCGTTCTTGCGTGCCTCGGCGATGATTGCGCGGGCGTGATCCCGCAGCGCACCTGCGCTCGAGCCATCGGCGGGCAGGCTGGGCGTTTCATAAAGCGCCTGGAGCTCGTCGTGCGAGCGCCACATCAGGCTGAACATGCGGGCCGCGGCATCGGGATAGGCGAATGTCGGCACGCCCGCGTGATCAAGGATCTGGTTGGCGGGGGCCACCGTCGCACCCCCCATCCAGCTTGCGAGCACCGGCTTGCCGGGAATTCTGGCGAAGCGCTCGATGGCCCGCGCTGCCCCCGTGGGATCGGTCATGGCCTGCGGCGTGAGCACCACAAGCAGGCCGTCGCAGCCGGGGTCGGCGGCGATGATCTCAAGCGTCTTCTCATAACGGCTCGCGTCGGCGTCGCCCAGGATGTCGACGGGGTTGGCGTGGCTCCACGCCGCGGGCAGGAAGGTGTTCAAACTGGAGATTGTGGTCTCGGCGAGCGTAGCAAGCGCGCCCTTGTTCTCGATGAGCGCATCGACGGCAAGCACGGCTGGGCCGCCGGCGTTGGTAACAATCGCAAGCCGCGGCCCGCGCGGGCGCGGCTGCCTGGCCAGCACCTCGGCCATGTCGAAAATCTCCGAGATCGCATCGACCCGGAGCACACCCACCCGGCGAAACGCGGCGTCAAGCGCCAGATCACCCCCAGCCAGCGAGCCCGTGTGCGACGCCGCCGCCTTGGCCGCGGCCTCAGTCCGCCCCGCCTTGATCACAATGATCGGCTTCGAAAGCGCAACTTCACGCGCTGCCGAAAGAAACGACCGCGCATCACCGATCGTCTCCATGTAGATCAAGATGCATTTTGTCGCCGGATCGTTCCCCAGGTGATCGATCAGGTCGCCCCAGCCCACATCCAGCATCGAGCCCGTGGAGACAAAGGCGCTAAAGCCCACGTTGGTCGTCACGCTCCAGTCGAGAATCGCCGTGCAGAGCGCGCCGCTTTGGCTGAGAAAACCAACCCCGCCGGCCCGCGCGATTTGCGTGGCGAATGTGGCGTTCAGCCCGGTCGCGGGGCTCATCACTCCCAGACAGTTCGGGCCGATCAAACGCATCCCAGCCTGGCGCGCAATCGCAAGCGCCTCACGCTCGAGCGCTGCGCCTTCTGGTCCAACCTCCTTGAAGCCGGCCGAAAGGATGATCGCTCCCTTCACACCGGACGCCGCGCATTCCTGGAGCACGCCCGGCACCGTGGCCGCCGGAGTTGCGATCACGGCGAGATCGATACCGGAGGGCGCCTCGGCGATCGTGGAGAATGCTGGCACGCCGAGCACGGTGGCCCGCCTGGGATTGATGGGGTGGACACGCCCCTTGTAGCCGCTGCTCTCAAGATTCCAGAAGACAGAGCGGCCAACACTCCCTGGCTTTTCGCTGGCACCGACGACCGCGATGCGTTTGGGCTCAAAGAAAACATCCAGCGACGCACGGGCCGGGCGGCTTGCCGCGCGCGGCACCTCCGTGCCCTCGACGGCAAGTTCATCATTCATGAGCGACTCCCGCGCACCCTGGGCTTTCAAATCCAATACGCAAGCCTTAGGTAGCAAACTTAGCGCCGGGAAGCCGTCTCGTCCAGACAGCGGCAGGCAAATTCGCGCACATCCTCAATCGCTCGCTCAACCGCCTCACGCCGCCATTCACTTGGAGAATGCTCAAGACACTCCCTCAAAAGTACCGCGAGCCGATCCGCGGCCTCCTCCGGCGTCAATCCCTCGCAATGCATCTCGGGGAAGTCTCGGTGCCGCACCGTCGTCGCATGGATCGATCCGTGGTGAGTCATCTCGTTCGTCATGATCACTCGATCGGTTTCGGTCGTCATGGCGCGTGTCCTTATGATCACAGGATGCAAATCCCTCGCGCAAAAAAAACCCTCCACCGGGAACTTCCGCGAGGAGGGCCGCCATAGCCGATTGAAGCCCCCCCATCGCGAGAGAACTTCTCCTTGCATCATCACGCTTCGAGTGGGCAAAGGCAAGTGGGAAAGGCGTCTGTTGTGTATTTGCGTCAGGGCGATTCGCCCCACTGAACGTGCTCCGCAACCGCGATCCGAAGCGGCCCGCGCCGCGATTACCCACGCCGGGCGTCTGTGCGCGTTACTGTGCGGCGGACTGGCTGCCCATCGGGCTGCCGCGAATTGCCATGCCTTCCGGAAGCGGCCGGCCGGCCACGCTGAACCCCCGCGCGGAGAGATCTTCGCGAAGCTGGCGGTAAAGCGTGAAGCTGTCGGGATAGACCCAGAGCGTCACAGTCGAGCGTTCTGGATTCATCCGATTCATGACGCGAGAGAATTCTGAAAGCGGGCCTCGCGTGGCCTCGAACGTTTCACCCCGCAGCTCGGTTTCAGGCTCGACCTGCCAGGCTTGAAGGTCGAACCGCATGCTCTTGCGCTCGAGCAGTTCCTCGACCGTGCCTGGCGTGGCCCGGGCGAGTTCGTAGCTGAGCGAGAACGATCCCACGGGTCCGACCCGGCCGCTGATGATGGGCACGCGATCCGCCATGCGCAACCGTACCTGTGCGTCGGCCTTGGTGAGATCGACGAGGCGGTCGATGTTGATGAATGACGCGCGGCCTTTGCGGAGCTCGAAATGAACCTCGTTCCCCATTGCCGGGCGTGAAACAGGGCTCTTGGTGAGGATCGACTTCAACTTTGGCCTGGGGATATTCTTGAGCGTGCTGACTTCCCTGGCGAGTTTATCGCGTTCTCCCCTGAGAAACCCGCCGCGGGAAGAGGCGCGCGCGACGCGCGTGGAGGGATCGTGAATCTGGAAGGCGAGCTTGCGTGCCTGGAGGGTGGCGAGCGCGTCCGCGTTTTGAGCCAGTGCCAGGCGTTTTGCTGCGTCCAGGGCGCGTGCCTCGGATCGTTCACGATCACGGATGGCGGCGTCGAGCTCGGCCTCGGCTCGGGCGAGCGCAGCGCGATCGAGCGGCCGCGCCGCGGGTGCGGCAGGTTCGGCTGGCTCCGGCTCATCGGGCGCGGGCTCGGGGCTGGGCTCGGTTGCAACCGATTCCGCCCTCGGCTCGGGAGCCGCTGGCGCGGGCGCCGGAGGAAGTGACCGCGGCTTCCGAAGCTCAACATAAACAACGATGACCAGAAGCGCGAAAAGCACGCTCGCAAGCTGGACGAGGGGGCCCGAGCGCGACCGCCAGTCGGGCTCGCGAACGCCTGCCACCGTGGCTGGCTGCCTCTCGGCCACTAGCGTCCTCCCATCTGAATCGGCGAGCGCCCCTGCGGCCCGGCAATCACAAGCTTGCTGGGCCAGTCCGAAAGCGCAAACACAGCTTGCTTGCGCGACGTCCAGAACAGCTCGTCCCCCTGCGACTCAACCACATACTTGAGCGAAGGCTTGATCTGGATCAGAGGATCCGCGAGCTGGCGTTCACGCACGATCGCGCGCAGTTGTTCAACAAGCAGGCCATCGCCCCCCGCGCGCTGCGCCTCGAGCGTGCGCCGGGTGATGACGTAGCCGCCAGGATGGAGAAGCACCGAATCCTTGCGGCAGACAACCGTAATCTCAAACCCCACCTTGACCGCCTTTTCCCGCTCTTCCTTGCGCGAGAATTGCGGGAACGACATCTCGTCGCCCTGCTCCTTGTTCGAAGGCGTGCCGGAACCGTTCCCGGCCGCGGAGCCACCTGAGCTTGAATCGCTCGCCCCTGGGAGCGAGAAGCCAGCCGAGCTGTTGCCGGATGCACTCGAGCCTGCGCCCGTAGTCGAGGAGCGAGCGCTACTTGCAAGTGAGCTGATCAGGTCCGCCTGCGTGCCGGCCGTTGTGCCCGAAGGATCGGTAGCAGCCACTCCAGAGCCACCCATTCCCGCGGTGGGATTACTCTCCGAGGAGCCTTGATCGCGCGGATTGAGCTCCGGATTGCTGGAACCGCTGGGCATTCCCGCCGGTGGACTCACAGCGATGCCCGTCTGGCTGCTTCCACCATTGCCGCTTCCGTTGCCCGAGGCTCCAGGCCCCCCGCCGCCAGCTCCGCCGCCAGTGGCAGCCAATGACGAAGAACTGTTTGACCCGGATGGTTTCACGCCCCCGCCGGACCCTGAACCTTCATTCTGGGCACCGGCGGAACCGCCTCCCACCGAGCCCGGTTGAGCACTCGCCGGCTGTGCCGAGTTCATGCCCAGCGCTCCACTGGCGGACTCCAGCGCACCATCCGGAACCGGAGTCGAACCGGTCGGCTCGAAATCCGGGAGCGGCGACCCGCTTGCCAACGCACCGGCGGGCCGTGGCGGCGGAATCTTGCGCGTAACCGCGGCACCCGAGCCCGTCTCACCCGAACCTGATAAGGATCCAGGTTGAACGGGCATCCCGCGTCCAACTGGACTGCTCAGATTTCCTCCGGCTCCTCCCTGCGTTCCATCACCAGAGAGACCAGCCGCGGATCCACGACTTGCCCCCTGGCTAACCAACGATCCCGAGGTGCCGCCTGGTCCGCCAGGCGTGCCCCCTGATCCTGGTCCGCCGAGCATGCCGCCAGGTCCGCCAGGCGTGCCCCCTGATCCTGGTCCGCCGAGCATGCCGCCAGGTCCGCCAGGCGTGCCCTCTGATCCTGGTCCGCCGAGCATGCCGCCAGGTCCGCCAGGCGTGCCTCCTG
>DAIDHX010000079.1 GCA_027451885.1 Planctomycetales bacterium | reverse complement strand
GTGATGGCCGCCACTCCCTCGGCCACCAGCATATGGATGGCGGGCACCAGAAACAAAAGCAAGCGGCCATGGAACGGATAGTGACGGAGGGCCGAGGCCAGAATCACAAAAAGAGCAGGGCCGACGAGAAGCGCAAGATCGCTCGCCCGCCGCCGCCCGAGCCGGATCATCCCCACCACAAAAAGCCCCAACGCCAGCAGCGAGGAGGCCACCTTGCCAAGCGGCATCACCACGTCCGCCGGGCTGTCGAACACGTTCGCGAACTGCCAGAAAACACCCTCCGCCTGCGCCCAGGAGCGCGGCGGCAGCCGCAGAAACGCAAAATCCCACCAGGTCCAGAGAAAGTCGGTCTTGCTCATGATCCTGCGCGAGACCAAAAAGCAGCCCAGGAAACTCAGGCACCAGCCCGCGCCCACACCCGCGAGCACAAGCGATCGGTCTCGTGCCCTGAGCCGGATCGAATCCAGGAAAAGCACAAGTCCCGCCGCGGCGAGCACAAAAACCAGCGGATACGAGAACCAGACCCCAGCCACGCCCAGAATCGCGAGCGCAGCCAGATTCCGCGGCATTGCCCCGCGCTCCTCCGGCAAGCCTCGCACCAACCGGGCAGCCAGTTCGGTCGCAATCATGCAGAGCAACAAATCCGCGCTGTACTGCTTCATCTCGCATGAGTAATAAATCAACCAGTCCGTGATCGCGAAGAGCCCAAGCGCGAGCGGCAAGGCGCGGGGGCAGAGCATCAATCGCGCCAGTCGCAGAAAGGCAAAAACGGACGCAAGCCCGCAAACGAACGGGAAGAAACGGCCGACCACCCTGTCATTCCCCGGCAGGCGGACCGCGAGCCGCTCGACGAGCAGAAAGCCAGGGGGAGCAAGCTGCTCTTCCGAGAGCGTGGTGTGAAAGTCGAGCACCGGCAGCTTGACCAGGTTCTCAAGCAGCGCCCGCTCGTCCTGGTAGAGCCCCCGATCGTCGTGGTATTCGAGCAGGCGCAGCAACACGGCGAGGCCCACAAGTCCCCACACGAGCCCTGTTCGAGCGCGGTCGAAAAGCACGCGCGGAACGCGCAGCGAAGATGCAAGGCCAGGCATGAAGTCGTCTCGGTCGAACGCGCGGGTGGACGGGTCGTGGTTGAGCAAGTCGGCCAGAGCCGATATTTTACAGGACGTTTCCTGTCAGCGCGAATGCGCAAGTTTCGAGAGCGGAGAGTGGGCGAATGGGATTGCTCGAGGGAAAGAAGGGGCTCATCCTCGGCGTGGCAAACGAGTTCAGCATCGCCTGGGCGATCGCCCGGAAGCTGCACGCGGAAGGGGCGAAGCTTGGCTTCACGCACCTGCCTGGCGACAAGATGGAGCGCAGGGTGCGCAAACTGGCTGACCCGATCAGCGCGCCCTTGATCACACCGTGCGATGTGCAGAACGACGACGACGTCGCCCGCGTGTTCAGCGAAGCAAGCCAGGCCCTCGGCCCGCTCGATTTCGTGCTCCATTCGATCGCCTTTGGACCTCGTGAGGATATTCAGAAGCCCTTTGTGGAAGCCAGCCGGGAAGGATTCAAGCTCGCCATGGACGTGAGCGTTTACTCTCTGGCGATCGTGGCCCGGCACGCGGCAAACGCCATGCCCAACGGCGGCTCGATCGCCACGCTCACCTACTTCGGCGGCGAGCGCGTGGTTCCTGGATACAACATGATGGGCGTCTGCAAGGCTGCCCTCGATGCCTCCGTCAAGTACCTCGCCTTCGACCTCGGACCCCGGAAAATCCGCGTGAATGGGCTCTCCGCGGGACCGGTCAAAACCCTCGCCGCCTCCGCCGTGGGCGATGCCGACAAGCTGGCGGGTCTCTACGAAATGGCCTCCCCCATGGATCGAAACATCGATCGCGACGAGGTCGGCTCAGCCGGACTGTTCCTGCTTTCCGACCTTTCCAGCGGGATCACCGGCGAGATCATGCACGTTGACTGCGGTTACAACGTCATGGGCTCCCCCGGCCGGGCAATCGAGAAGGTGAAGGCCCTGTTCATGAAGAAGGCCGAGTCGCTCGATCCCGCACTCGCGGCCAGGCTCCGCGACGATGACGAGATCAAACGGCTGTGAGCCACGCCCCCGTACAGCCAACCCGAGGCGGCATTGGAATCATCCACCGCGACGGCCGAGTGCTGGTCCGCAAACGGCTCAAGGGCCAGTACTACGAGGGCTTCTGGGAATTCCCAGGCGGCAAATGCGAGGCCGGTGAAACTCCGGCCCAGGCCACCGAGCGCGAATGCCTGGAGGAAGTCGGTCTCGCCATTCGCGTCATCCGTCACAGGCGCACGATCCAGCACAGATATCCCCACGCGTTCGTCGAGCTCCATTTCCACGATTGCAGTTTGGTCAATCCCCACGCGGAACCCGATCCCACGACTGGATTCGTGTGGCTCGAGCCCGCCGCGCTTGTCGGACTGCGATTCCCCGAGGCCAATGACCCCATCGTGGAAGAGCTCGCACGCGAAGCACAGCCGCAGCGCGACCAGACCTGATACTCTGACGACTGCCCTCCAGCGCGGTTGGGTTTGGTCTGCCGCCGCGATGGCTTCGGTCCGCGCGGGCGCAATGGGTTCGGTTCGCAGTCGACGGTTCTCGTTTAATAGCATCATGTTCTGGCGAGCATTGGCTCGATTTTATGCGCGGTTGGCTTCGCTCCGCGCGGGCTCGCTGACTTCGCGTTTTCCGCGCTCCGGCGACGGTCTGTCGCGGCGTACCGACATCGCTTTTTCCGCACGCTGGGTTCGGTTTGTCGCGGCGTACCGACATCGCTTTTTCCGCACGCTGGGTTCGGTCCGCGCGGGCACAATGGGTTCGGTTCGCACGGGCGCAATGGGTTCGGTTCGCAGTCGACGGTTCTCCTTTACTGGCTTCATATTACGGAGAGCCCTGGCTCAATTCTGCGCAGCGGTTGTGGCCTCATTTTCTGACGAGCTTTGGCATCACTTTCTGACGCGATTGGGTTCGGTTCGTCGACGCGGAAACAACACCCTCGACCACGCCTCCGATACGAGCACGCAGCGCCAGCAAGTGCGTGCATTCGTGCCCGGTCCGCCCCTCAACGCCGGCGAAAGCCGGTCACAAGGCACCCAGCCGGTCAAAAAGCGAACACCAAGCGCATGCGAAATGCTCAGACCCGTCCGGCATTGGCTTCAAGGATTCATCGACTCGGGAATTGCCGAGGTGCTTTGCGTGAGTCGTGAGAGGTGAAAGGCGG
>DAIDHX010000078.1 GCA_027451885.1 Planctomycetales bacterium | reverse complement strand
AACTCGCTGGAAATCATCACGAGCGTCCGCTTGAGCAACCCGGTGCGCTCGAGGTCGTTGATCAGGCAGGCGAACGCCTGGTCGAACGGGGGCAACTGGCTGTTCATCTGGGCGGCGATCTGAGTGTGATAGTCCCAGCCGCCGAATTCGACGGTGACCATGCGAACGCCCGCCGCCACCAGCCGCCGCGCCAGGAGCAGCCGCTGGCCCGCGGCGTTGCGGCCGTATTCGTCGCGGATCTTGGCCGGCTCGGCGTTGATGTTGAAGGCCTCGCGCGCCTTTTGCGAGCTGATCAGGCTGTAGGCCCGGTCGTAAAAGGTGTCCATGGCGGCGATGTTGTCGCTCTTTTCGCGGGCGGCGAAATACCCATTGACGGCCTCGAGCATGCTCCGCCGCGCCTTGAACCGCGAGTCGTCCACCCCGCCCGGCAAGTTCAGGTCTTGCACCTGAAAGCCGTTGTCGGCCGGGTCGCGACCGAGCGAGAACGGCGAGAACGACGAGCTCAGATAGCCCGTGCCGGCGTAGACGTTGGGTTGATTGGGGATGCAGACGTATGGCGGCAGGTTGTTGCGCGGCCCGTATTCGTGCGAGATCACGCTCCCCATGCTGGGATACTGGAGGGCCGGGCTTGGCCTGTATCCCGTGAACATATTATGCGTTCCGCGTTCGTGAGCGGCCTCGCCGTGGGTCATCGAGCGGATGACCGTGAGCTTGTCGGCGACCTGGGCCGTCCGCCCCAGGGTCTGGCAGAATTTCTCGCCTTCGATCTTGGTGTCGACGCTGGCCAGCTCGCCGCGGTATTCGATGGGCGCGAACGGCTTGGGGTCGAACGATTCCTGGTGTGCCATGCCGCCGGGCAAGAAGATATGGATCACCGAATCGGCCTTGGCCGGGATCGGGGCGTATTTCTTGAGCTCGGCCCGGGCCTCGCTCTGGAGCAGATCCGCCAGCGTGAGCCCCCCCAGACCGACAGCCCCGACCGTCAGGAAGCCGCGGCGGTGGATGGGATTGTGCGATTGCGACCGATTCATGGCACGTCGGCTCCTGATTGAGGAAAGATGGCGTCAGGCAAGGCGTTGATCCCGCGGATCGCGTGGTTCGTTTGGCTCGCGATCCAAACCTGAGTCGCTGGGGTCGAGTCTCGCCTGATCATGGGCATCTGGTGGCAACAAGCGTTTTTCGGGGGTGGGAGGTTCGCCAAATCCTGGCAACCCGTGGGCAGAACAGGCCAGGGCCCATCCGTGATGTTCAACCTAAGTACGACCCACGGAGCGGCGGCGTTGGCGCGGATCTCGGAAAAACCAACCCCTGATGCCCTGATGCACGGGTCCAAATTCTCCGTACAGGCAAGGTGGGTTTTCTGCGCCAGCTCTACGCCCGACGGCACATTGTACCAGTCTCCATGGGTGATACCGCAAGAGGGATTCCGCTTTTCACGACCTAGGGAGCCCCCCGTCGACCGCATGTAACCGCTTTCCATTAAACGAGTTGTGCGATGATGCAGGCGCGTCCGATGGCGTTGATCGAAAGCCTCGCGGACTCGTGAAAGTGTGCCATTTCGCGCCCTGAGGGCGCATTCGCGGTCTCGACCAGTGCCATCGGCGCAAGTGCATGCGGATTTTGGAGTTTTGATTCTGGTCCTGGTCGCCGACCGGGAAATCGATTGGCAGTCGATGGCGGGTTTTTGGCGAGACTGTTGGTCTTTTGACGCGTGCGCGCGGATTTCGGCGCGGTTTTTCGTGAGAATCCTGCGCTGGGGGACGCCACGGCGGGTGGGTGCTCGGAAGGGAGCGTCAATCTTGGTGGGAATCGGATGGTACAGCATGGTGAATTGCCTGAGTCCTTCGGATTTCCGCCCGACCAAGCCATGGCCGGGGATCCCAGGGCCTTGCTCGCCCCTTGGTGACACCTCGAGGGTGATCCGGCAGGGCCTTTGGGCTCATGAAGAGATCGATCCGTGGACAGACTAACGCCCGAAAACCTTCCCCAATACGAATTCCGTGCATCTCGAGCTCGAGTCGAGGGAAGTTTCAACTGAAGAACGAGTTCAGCAAAAAAGCAGCTCGCCGCGTCCGGGATCGCCCCCATGATGCAATCGGGCGTGCGTGGGCGATATCATGCGTGCTGGCTCGGTACGCTGCCTGTCCTTGTGTTGCCCGCAAGGCCGCGCGATTTACACCGTCGATCCGCACAAGCCCGGCGAGCCCTGCGACGGCACGCACACGGTCTACGACCAGGTCGGCAACGTCGTGGGCACCGAGCGGCTGGCGAACGTCGTGATCACGGTGACCACCAACGGCGGGGTTTCGACCAGCAGCCTCACTTCGGTCGGCGCGATCCTGTCGCAAAGCTTCACGACCTACGACGCCGCGGGGCGGGTGACGTCGACCACCGACGCATCGGGGCTGGTGACGAACAACACCTATGACAACGTAGGCAATCTGACCGCCAGTACGACGCTCGTGGGGTCCGTCGCGCGCACGACCAGCTCGGTCTACAACGTCCTGGGCCAGGTTGTTTCATCGACCGACGCCCTGGGCAACACCACGAGCTACGTCTACAACGCCGCCGGCCAGGCGACCAAGACG
>DAIDHX010000077.1 GCA_027451885.1 Planctomycetales bacterium | reverse complement strand
TCGCGTTCCCAGGCTTCGACGCGGTGGTCACCCACCACGCCGCTGGGTCGGCTTCATGGCGAACGAGCAATTGCCATGGTCAGTTCCTTTCACCTGACAGGATCACCGAGACTTTTCCTGACACACCGAACCGAACCCATTAAACGAGAACCGTCGACTGCGAACCGAACCCATTGCGCCCGCGCGGACCGAAGCCAACAGCCCGCGCAGACCGAACCCATTACCCCCGCGCGGAGCGAACCCACCGCGCGGAGAAATCGTGACCGGCTGGGCCCCGGCGTTGAGGGGTGGACCTGGCACGAATGCACGCACTTGCTCGCGCTGCGTGCTCGTATTGGGACTGGCTGGGCCAAGGCATGTACTCTGACCGGCTGGGCCCCAGCGTTGAGGGGCGGACCTGGCACGAATGCACGCACTTGCTCGCGCTGCGTGCTCGTATTGGGACTGGCTGGTCCAAGGCAGGAAGGTCGGACCAGGCACGAATGCATGCGCCGTCGCACGCGTCGTGTTCGTATGGCTAACGCGGTCGAGGGTGTTGTTTCCGCGCCGACGAACCGAACTCAACCGCGGCGGCGAACCGCAGATGGTGACGGAGAGATTCCGAGGCGGAGGGCGCTCGATCATGAGGCTGGTTTTCGGGGGGACAGGTTGTGCCGGGAAGGTTCACCCTGGCGATTGGGCGGTTTGTGCCGTGGGGATCGATTTTCACGTTTCGATTCGCGTTACCCAGATCGGCGCCGGGAATTATCCAGGGGCTGATGCGCACGTGGGCTCGCGAGGCCGCCCGCGTTTTCAACGAGTGTCGAGCTCAATTGGCTGCGACTTCAGGGGGCGAACACATTCGAAGGGAAGGGTTCAGCGTGGAAGGCCGAGCGGATGAGGTCTTCCCAGGCCGGCGCAGGTAAGACGAAGACCGACCCTTCCTCGCTCCGGCCTGTCGAAGCGACGACCATGTCGCGGAGTGAGTCGCCAATTCGCAGGATTCTGGGGGGTGCATCCACGAGCCCGATCGTTACAGTTAAACGTGGTCGGATGAGGCCCGTGACCGCGGGGATCAGCCCCTCGTACTGTAAGAACCGAGTCGTCTCGAGCTTACTCATGGCGCTTACCAGGCTTCCCACGCGTGAGAGGTCGAGGCCGCGAGTATCCTGGCCGGGTTCATCAACCCATTCGCTTGTACCTTTCATTGCTGTTCTGCGGCGAAGTTTGACCGTCCGACCCTGGAATTCGAGCGTCACGTGATTTGCACTTCCGGGAGGGAAGCTCATGACTGTGTGATCGTGATACTCGACGGCCAGGTAAGAGATTGTGGCTTCGTCGAGCGTAAAGACCATGGGGCTCGAGTCCAGGATGGCATAACGCGTGGTCTTGCCCTTCACGGCATTGCCCACGCGGAGGCTGTGCATGGAATCGGTTTCCCATTCGACCACGAATCCAGGGAATTCGAGACCATAGTCGCTCAGTCTGGACGCCTTCTGAGCGACGAGTGCGGAGGCCCGCAGCGGCCGGAGCGTGGTCAAGGCCCGAGTGATGGTGGCGGCATCGGCTTTCGCCTTGACGGGTTTGATCATTCTCCACTCATTCGGCGTGCCGTCACGCGCTGGCTGCGGCTCGACCTCGTCGATTCGATCTCCGCGTCTGACGCGCATTCTGCGTACTTCCACAGGATCAAGGGTGGCGACTTCCAGGTCGCGAAAGCCGAGGTCGCTCTGGGGCAATGACTCGAGAATCCGATCCGCGATCACAAGGATTACGGAATCCTTTTCGAGCTGGGAATAGACTGCCTTTCGAGCCGGGTCGTGGCGACCGAGCTTGAGCACAAAGCTGGGCGCGGATTGGTCTGCCTCGTGAAAGGACACGCGCACACCGGGATTTACCTGAGGATTTTTGATGACGCCTTCCTTGAAGATCTCGCTTGCCTCCAGTGTGCTGAATGAGCGGAGGAACTGGGCGATGGTCGCGGAATCCGCGCGGCCCTCGGTCGGCTTTTTTACCATCCATGAGTCACCCTGCCTGGTGACGGCGAACACGAGCGGACCGGCTTCGATTTCGAAGGCGGTGACCCGTGCGGGGTCGAAGTCTGAAACGCGCTTGCTGCGGAGCGCGAGCGCGGTCTCGGGCAGTTCGCCCAGGGGTTTCGCGGCAACAATCACAACGTCGTCGTGTCCGCCCTGGCGTACGTAGACCTGCTCTGGGTGGTCGGGGACGTGCTTGCCGATCTCCAGGCGCAAGGTTTCAGCGCGCGGTTCGCTGGTCTCAAGTTCGACGACCCAGGCGGGTGGATCCAGTCCGTAGGGTTTGAAGTCCTTGACGTCGTCCGCCACGAACCCTTTCTCGCCTTCCTCGACACGAAGCGCGGCCATGGCGGCGAGCAGGTTCTCAACTTTCGCGGTTTCCGCGATCGCGGCGACAGGCTCACTGAGTTTCCAGATTCCCCTTTCGGTTCGCTGGAGTTTGATGGTCTCGCTGGGCGACTGAATGGAAGCTCTGGCGACCTGGAAGGTCGGGACGGCGATGAGGTTTTTCTCACGCCAGGCGTAGAGTGGGTCGTCGAGACCTGTGAAGAGATTGGCATCAACGACGTCGACGCCTGCCCCCTGGAGTTTGACGAACAGTGATCCGCGTGAGACGCGTCCGATCTCGAGCACCGCCGCGGGTTCGTGTGGGGCATCGCCCTTGCGCCAGACCCGGATCACGGCCGAGGGGGGGCTGAGCCCGAAGTCGGCCTTTGCGGGATCGAGTGCGCCGGAATCGGGTGAGCGCCTGAGCCCGATCAGGTTCCTGGCAAGGGAGATGATCCTTGAGCTGTCTGCCGCCGCGGAGAGGGGGTCCACGAGATTCCAGCGTACGGCCCTGGGATCGCGGGGCTCGAACGCGAGAATCTGGCCGTCGCGCTCGAGCTCGATGCGCGCGATGCCGCTCTCCGTGAGATTCATGAACTGCGGAATCACGCGCTCCGCCCGCGCCAGACGCTCGCGCTCGCTGGGCACGCCCGCACGCTCAAGCGCCCAGTAGACCACGAGCGCGACCAGAAAGGCCGCGGCCAGAAACAGGGTTGAACGATAGTCCTTCATCACGACCGCCTGGCGAAATAAACGGTGACGCCCAGACCCAGGATCACGAGCACGGCCGTGCATGTGGGGACGGTTACGAGCCGCGAACGCAGGACGGGATCCGCCGTCAGGGTGAGCGCGACGTGTGTCCGCGGGCTGATGCCGATCGTGTTCTTTCGACCCTGCAGCCAGCTCGCGGCGTTCATCAATAAATCGAGATTTGCCTGTTCGATTTCAAAGGCGAGATTCTCTGCCATGCCCGCGCTTGAGATCACGACGAACCTGGGCCTGGCGTCGGGATCGGTCGTCGCTGGACGTTCGGTGGACTTGCGCTCCACGATCGCCACGGCCACGTTCAACGGCCCACGCTCGTCGATGCCCTGGTCATACTGGATCCGCCCGCGCGGAGCGTCGCTCTCAACCCAGGACTGCGGGCTCGATCTCAGGAACGGCATGG
The DNA here is from genome assembly GCA_027451885.1 of Planctomycetales bacterium. Classification (GTDB taxonomy): domain Bacteria; phylum Planctomycetota; class Planctomycetia; order Isosphaerales; family Isosphaeraceae; genus JAKBAP01. The sequence goes on along the minus strand of DAIDHX010000077.1, from coordinate 8,824 downwards.
GCACGAGCAAGGGGTTCACCGGTTCGCGAGTCTTGCCTTCTTTTGTGGGAGGGGACAGGCCAAGGATGCGGATCGGGGATGCGTTCGGCAGGAACACGGCCCGGTTTTCTCCCATCGGCGAGCTGATCGGGTGCGGATTACTGACACTCAGGGGGACGAAGGCCAGGTAGGGGTTGCGGTTGTAATGTAACCTGGGCTCAACGAGCAGTCCGGGCCCGAGCACCAGATTCCAGGATCGCAGGAGCTCGTCGAGTCCAGCGGACGCCGGGTCCGTGAGCACTGCGAGAACGGGCCCGCCCTGCGTCGTATACGCCTTGATCTTCGCGAGTTCCTCGGGCCGAAATCGGCTTCGCGGGCCGGCGATGACGAGGAGTGAAAGCTCCTTCGGCAAATTATCCTGGATCAGATTGACCTCGACGACCTCGCAGCCGACCTTGCCCAGGCGGGTCTTCCATGTGCCCATGCCACGACCACCGGGGTTTAGATCTGATAACGACGGCTCGCCATGCCCGATGGTGAAGGCGACCTTTGCGACTGTACCTTCTCGGAGCCGAATGAGCGCGCTTGTGATTTCGTCCTCGCCCAGAAAGGCCGATTCGAAGCGGTCAAGGCCGCCGTTTTCGGAACCGGGCAGGAAGAGATCCTGGTTCCGCACGACGACATGCCGGGCGTTCTCACCCTCGCCGTATTCGACCAGCACGCCACCGCCGCGGAGCAGCTTGAGCTCAGGCGCGCGTTCGACGAGCTCATCGACTCGAGACAGATCGAGGTAGGGATCAAGGCGCTGGACATCGACCATGGCCGGGTTCGCCGCCTGATACGATTCGGCAAGCTGGACCACCCGGTCGACCTGCCTCGCGGCGCGGGGGCCCTGGCCGAAGATCAAGGTGAGCGTCACCTTGCGATCGAGGCCCCGGATCTGATTCAGCGAAAGCGGCGAGAGCGAGTACGTTCCCTCGCGTGTGAGATCGAGCGGCCCGGTTCCATAACGCACCACGAGGACGTTGACCAGAAAGAGCAAACCGCCCACGAGCGCTGCGTTCAGAAAGCCACCGGCGAAGTCGATCGTGCGCCTCAGGCTGGGGCTCGAGTGCCGGTAACGGCGGTTGAACGCGAGCAAGGCGATCACGAGTCCGAAGCCGGAAAGGAACACAGGCAGCGACCAGATCACCCCGCGGCGGAATGCGAGCATGCCTCCTGATATGATCATGAGAAGCCCGATGACCACTGCGATCACGATGCGGTCACGGTAGCTCGAGGCGGGGGCATCCTGATCTTCCTCGGCCTCGACCGACTGCCCCAGAGGGGCGCCCCGGAGCACCCACGTGAGCGTGAGAAAGGCCGCGAAACCGGCTGCAAGCGCCCAGAAGAGCGTGCCATCGAGAAAGGAAGGAAGTCCAAGCCCCATCGCGTTACGCCTCGTCTCGTTCCCGATCAAACGCGGTTTTCCCGCGATGCCAGCCAGAGACTGGCAAGGTAAAGCATGAATCCAGTTGTGGAGAGATGAGCAAACACGACCCGAAGATCAAGCCGCCCCTGTGCAAATCCCTGAATCTGATAGAGAATCGCCACGAACCGAACGCCTTCTGCCCAGCTCGCGCGCTGGCGCGCGGCATAAACGTAAAACAGAGGGGCGATCGCCACGAGTAAGAACAGGACGGCGAAGGTCCAGATGGCGGCGACGAGCTGGTTTTTTGTGATGGTGCTGAAGAAGAGGCCGATCGCGACCATCATCATGCCCAGGGTAGTGAGGCCGATCGCGAGACTGAGAACAGGGCCGAGATCGAAGAAGAACCCTGCCTGGCGGTAGAGAAACGGCAGATAGATGGCGAAGGGTAGAAGCAGGGTCCAGTACATCACGAGCCCGGCGAGCCACTTGGCGATGATGACCTCGTATTCGCGAATGGGGAGCGTGAGCAAGGTCTCGATGGTGCCGCTTCTTCGTTCCTCGGCCACGAGGCGCATGGTGAGCGCGGGGAGCGAGGCGAGCATGGCGATCCAGAAGGAGGGGCTGCCGGCGATATAAGTCGACATGGGATCACGCAAGCTCGAGAATTCGCGCTGAGGTTGGGCGAGGGTGTCGACAAGCTCCCAGAAATTGAGAAACGCGACGACCTGGAAGGCGAGCAGCACGAAGTAGGCCATCGGCCCTAGAAAGAAAGCAGACAGCTCGCGCTGGAGGAGTGAATTGACATGGCGCATGGGTTATTCGCCTTCCCGCCTGCCGCCCTTGAGGGCGTCCTGGCTCACGGCGCGGGTAAATCGTTCCTCCAGGCTGCTCCGCCTGAGATCCAGGCGCCGAATCGGCCAGCCGTTGCCGGCGAGCTTCATGCTGATCGCCTCCCGTGGGTCCTGGCCTTCACGGGCCAGGATTTCGAGCGTGGCATGATCGCCGTCGCGTTCGGCGCGCGTCACGCGTTCGACGCCGGCGGCGGTTTCCGCGGCGGCGCGGATCGCATCAATCGGCCCGCGGGCTTCAACCACGGCGAGCACGCGGCTCGATTGTTCGTCAAGGGGTTCGTCGAGCACGATCCGCCCGCTGGCGATGACGACGACGCGGCCGCAAACCGCCTCGACCTCGCTCAGAATGTGGGTCGAGAGCAGAACCGAGTGGGCCTCGCCCAGCTCGACGATCAGGTTGCGGACCTCGCGAATCTGAATGGGATCAAGCCCCGAGGTGGGTTCGTCGAGGATCAGGACCTCGGGGTCGTGCAGCAGCGCGTCGGCCAGTCCGACGCGCTGGCGATACCCGCGCGAGAGCTGGCCGATGATCCGAGTTTCCACGTCGCCCAGGCGACAGCGTTCGACCACACTGGCAACCACGGACCGGCGGCGCGAACGGGGCACATCCTTGAGCGCGGCACGATGGCTCAGGTATTCTCGGACTCGCATTTCAACATACAAGGGCACGCTTTCAGGAAGATATCCCACGCGCTTGCGGACCTCAAGCGGCTCGTCCAGCACGTCCTTGCCTGCCACCCGAGCACGGCCTGAAGTCGGGGCCAAATAGGTGGTGAGCATCCGCATGGTGGTGGTCTTGCCCGCGCCGTTCGGCCCCAGCAGCCCCACAACTTCCCCTCGATCGGCCGAGAACGACACGCCGGCGACGGCCTTGCAAGCCCCGTATCGCTTCGTCAGTCGGTCGACTTCGATCATCCTCGCACGGCTCCCTGGCTTGCGCCCTGGACTGTTTTCGTCAGGCGGTTGATTCTGATCCGAGGTTTGGCGTCCAGTGATAGCCCGGCCCAGGCGCGGGGCAGGGCGGATCCATTTCCACGAAGTCGCTCTAGGGTGTAGCCCCGGGATGCACGATCGTGACAGTCCTCGCCAGGAAAGGCAAGCTTGGACGCCCTTTTCACCCCGTCCCTACGGCCAGAATAGCCGGTTCCAGGTAACGGCAAGAGGCCGCGGGTGTGAGGGAGCCTAGCCGTTGGTGCGCGAAACCCAGACGATGACGATGATCCTGTCGGTGTCCCCCGGCTGCGAACCGCGTGCCTGCCCGGGTGGGTTTGTGCCTGGCCCGGGCATGAGGGGAGGTCTGGACTGCTCCGGGGCGGTTCCCTTGTGCGACTTCAAGGCGTGGGCAAGATCGGGATCGGTGATCGGGGCGCTGCGGTACTGCTCGGGGGTCGGTTCCGAAGGTTCCGCGTCAGAGGGGGGCGGGAGCGGATCGGCGCCCCGAGGCAGCGGATTTTCCAGGCGAAGCGCCAGGTTCCCCGCGGGAATGAAGACATCGGCACGCGGGTGCGGGCGGAACGCATGGGGGCTTACGGTTTCCACGAGCATGGTCGCGAGCTCGGGATCGAAGCGGGTTTCGCGGACTGTGGTTGGCCCCACCGCCGCCTGGAGACGCTTGCGGAGCATCACGACGTCTTGCCTGGGCAAGGCGACCGCGTACATTTCGGCCGGTGCGGGACACTTCGGATCGATAACAAGCCCTTCCGCCAGCTTCAGTTGCAGGAAGTTGTATCGAGTCGATTGCGAGATGACCTGGGCAACGCGGGCTGCGACCTCAGAGTTGCCGTCAATGATCAACCGGAGATCGAGTTGGGGATGATCGAGAAATCGGCCGGTCAGGGAGAGGTCTCCGGCGGTTTCGTCATCACGCAACGCGACGATCCCGAGCGTGGGGGCCGCGGGGGTGGTTTCGGGAACGGGGTCGCGGTCTGGGTTCGGGCGTGCGGGGCCAGGAGGCCGAGCACCGATCGCGGTCATCAGTCGGTTGGCCACGAACAGCGGGCCCCCATCGATCCGAAAGTACCGTTGCACGGCAACCGAACCCAGGAAGATCAGGATTGAGGCCGCGAGGGCGGAGGCGACAGCGACTCGGGATTCCAGGCTGATTCTGCCCGCGATGGCCTGCAGCCTGGCTGCCCGACCCGTGCGGGAAATCCGCGAGAGAACCTGTGGAGCGACATCGACCTGTGATTCCCGCGGCAGAACGGCCACGAGCTCGCGCACCTCAATCAACGACTGCAGCGCGCGCCGGAGCCGCTCATCCACGTCGAGAGCCGCCTCGAGCCGGCGACGGGTGTCCGCGTCAAGCCTGTCGTCGAGGTAGTCATTCAGGATGGAATCGATACTTGGCATGGATCGCAAACCTGGTTGGAATCAGGCCCAGGGAACGTGAGCCACAAGGCGTACGCCACGCCCTCTAGGTGGAGAGAGCCGAGGCGCGAGAGACCGTGGATTCCGATTCCACGAGGGGAGCAAGCAACCGCCTGAGCTCTCCCCGAGCCCGGTGCAACCGGCTCCGGACCGTCCCGATCGGAATCTTGAGGATCTCGGCGATCTCCTCGTAACGCCGGCCATCGTAGTCCTTGAGAACGACGATGGCCCGGTGCTCGGGGCAAAGCTCGTCGAGTGCCCGGCAAACTGCCAGCTCGCGCTCGCGGCGTTCGATCGATAGACTCGGATCACAATCGATTCCAGGGTCGATCGCCTTCCGCCGCGAGGCATCGGGCGGATCGCTGCCGAATCGAAACGCCTTGCGGACACGCCTGCGACGGCAATGCTGCACCGCCAGATTCACCGCAATGCGGTAAATCCAGGTGTAGAAGCTGCTGTCGCCGTGGAACGACGCGATCCGCTCAAACGCGCGTACAAACGCGTCCTGGAGCACGTCTTCCGCGTCATCCGCCGAGCCGACGAGCCGATGGACCGTGGGATACAGCTTCTCCTGATAGCGCCGCACAAGAACCCCGAACGCGTCGGTGCTCCCGCCGCGGCACATCCGAATCAGCGTCAGATCGTCCAGTGGCTTTTGGGCCATGCCTCTTAGATGCTCGACAGGCTGGGTCAGTTCCCAGAATTGTGTGGAGCCATCGCCGGACACCGGCGAGTGTGCTTCTCTCCCCATGCCGCTCGTCTGTGAGGGACGAGCCTGTTTTCAATCTTATTCTACCGCCGCGCCAGCTCAGAACCGAATACTCCCAGCAAGGGCAGGCCGCCTCGCCCCCGCGCTTGATCGCGGGACGAGACGTTTTCGCGCGATCAGGGATTCTTTCCGCTGAACACAGCCCAGACCCGCTCGAAGGCTTGCTGAGCCTGAATCAGGCGTTCATGATCCTCGTGGTACAAGGCCCCAACTTCGAGTGGCATTCTGCGTGCGCAATCCGCGACCTGGTCCCGAGCGCCCGCGAGCTGATAATAGAGACGGGTGAACTCGGCGCGCCTGGGGTCGCCGCCTAGAACAGAAAGCTTCGTGGCGGCTTCACGCAGCCGCTCCTCCATCCCGCGCAGCGAGGACTCGAGACTCGCCCGCTCCTGGTAATGGTGGCGCTTGGGATAGCTCGGGCTCTGATACGGATCACGCGGCCTGGAGACGTCACCTGTCGCGAGCGAGGAGGACGAACTGGACACCTCGAAACTCCTGGAGATTCGCCGTGGACGCCTTCCCGAATGAGGCGTCGATCGAGTAATGATGACATCTTATCGACTCATTCACCAGGGTTTGACATGTGTCCGGCACGGTTTGTCCGGAGACTCGAGGAATTGATTCCATGCATTTGGTCGGTCGAGACAAGGCGCAACCGATGGTGCTTGCGTTGTTTTTCTGGCTTGTGGCCGGCCGTGGCATGGCGGACGAACCTGCGAAAGAGGGTCGGTTGCCTCGCACGGCGGAGGGCTGGTCGATCAGGCGGGTGGCCGCCGCGCCGGCGCTGGAATTCCCCACCGCGCTTGCCGCTGGGCCCGGGGTCGTTTATGTCGCCTCGGATCCGATGGACATGCCCGGCCCTCCCACGCGGCCGATTGACAGGATCCTTGCCGTCCGTGATGGCCAGGTCTCGGTCTTCGCGGAATCACTGTGGAGTGTCATGGGCCTCGAAATCATCGACGACGCACTCTACGTGGTCCATGCGCCTTATCTCTCTCGGCTGCGTGATCGCGATCACGATGGCAAGGCGGACGAGCGGGTCGACCTGGTGACCGGGCTCGGTCCCAAACTTCCTGGCTTCAATGGACTCAACGACCATATTGCCGCCGGGATCAGGCTTGGGATGGATGGCTTTTTGTACATCGCGGTTGGTGATAAGGGGATTCCCAGGGCGGTAGGCAAGGACGGCAAAACGATCACGCTCTGGGGTGGCGGCGTGATCCGAGTGCGCCCGGACGGCTCGAATCTCCAGGTGGTTTCCAGTGGCGAACGGAGCCCGATGTCGGTGGCCATCACGGCGTCCGGCGAATTGTTCTCACTCGGGAACGACGATGATTCCAACCGGTGGCCCTGCAGCCTGACGCATCATATTCTTGGCGGCGATTATGGTTATCCATACGGTTTTGAGAAGCCGTACCCGACGTGCCTGCCGATCCTGCTTGGTTATAAAGGGGGAGCGGGTGCGCAGGGGATCGCGCTTGAAGAGGATGGGTTACCGGAGGACTATCGCGGCAATTTGCTCTTTTGCGATTGGGGGCTGCAAGCGGTGATGCGCTTCGAGCTGCGCCCCCATGGTGCGACCTTCTCGGCAAAGCGGCGTGATTCGATCGTGGTCAAGGGAGAGCTCGAGGACTTTCGACCGTTTTCACTGGCCCTGGATCCAGCGGACGGTGGGATCTGGCTGAGCGATTGGGCTTATGGTGGTTGGTCGGCGTCGGGCACGAAGGCAGGGCGGCTTTATCGGCTGGATTACCGGGGAACGGATCGCAAGCCGCGTGCGCCCCGCCCGCGCTTGAACGAGGTTGCGGAACAGGTTGCCGCGCTTGATCATCCCGCCCTGTCCGTCCGGCTTGAAGCGCAGCGCAAGCTGTCGGCCCTTGGAAGCAAGGCATTCGGCCCGCTCCGGGATCGCCTGAAGCGCGCAAAGCCCGTTATCGGCCGCATTCACGCGCTTTGGGCTCTTGATGGGATTGAAAGCGCGGACGCGCGCAAGGCCATCCGCGAAGTCTTCGCCGATCCTCAGCCCGAAATACGTGCCCAGGCCGCGAAATGGGCCGGCATCCGAGGCGATGCCGCCTCGCTCCCCGCGCTGCAGGGACTGCTCAGCGAATCCGATCCTGTGCTTCGCCGTGAATCCCTGATCGCGATCGGGCAGCTTGGCGACTCGGGCGCGGGCCCCGCGCTTTATGCGAACCTCGCGGATGCTGACCCGGTGGTGGCCTACTGCGCCCGCCAGGCGATCCGCCGCGTGAAGGCCTGGGATGAGAACATATTAGTGGATGTTCTCATGAATCCAAAGCGTTCACAGCAGGCCCTTTTGCTCGTCGACGGGGTCTATGAAAAGCCGGTGGTCGAAGCGCTTGTGAGCGTGCTTGGCAAGACTGACGACCCCACGCTCCGGTTGCGCGCGCTTGAGATCCTTGCCGGGCTTTACCGCAAACCCGCGGAGTGGGACGGCCGCTGGTATGGACCCGATCCGCTTTCCAAACCTGAGCCGCCCCACGATCGGGAGTGGTCGGAAGATGTGATGGCCCGCATCCTGGACGGGATCCGCATGGGCACCACCGATGCGCAGTGCGATATCCGGTTACGCGCGGTGGAGCTTGCCAGTTCTCTGGGGCGCGCATCTTTGCCCATTTTACGCGACGTCTTTCGCAACGAGCGCGACTCTGAAGTGTTCCGGGCGTCGATCCGAGGCGTTGGCTTGCTGGGGGACTCACTGACGCTCAAGTTCCTGATCAAGTTGGTGACCAGTTCTGAAACCAGCACGCAGGATCGCCTTGCCGCGCTCGATGCGCTCAATCACAGCAGGGACGTTCAGGCGCTGAGGGCCCGGGTTGGGATTGTCTTCGACGAAAAGGCGCCTGGAGACCTCGTGGCCGAGGCGATCCCATCACTTGCGCGCGGGGGTTTTCTGCCAACGGCTGACCTGAGCCGCTTCCTCGTTCACACTGATCCGCGTGTGCGTCTCGCAGCGCTGCTGTCGCTGCGGATTCATGAAAAACTGGCGGAGGATGTGGAGATCCAGGTTCTCGACCTCCTCGACGACCCCGCGCCAGACGTGCGCCGGGCCGCCTATCTGGCGGTCTCAGCGCTGGGGCTGGAATCGGCTCTGCCTCGGCTCATCGAGGAAGCACGGAAGCCCGATTCGCCCGATCGCTGGGCCGCCATCTGGTCCTGTTGCCGCATGCCTCATCCCCGGGCCGCGGAGATCTACCTGGCCGCCCTTGAGCATCGTGATCCGATACTCAGAAACGCCGCGGAACACGCCCTCGATGCACTCCGCGGGCGGATCGATCCTCAGCTCCTGGCTTCGTTCAAGGCGGCACATTCCCCCGCCAGTGAGCGCGCCCTCGAGCGAGCGACCGCGGTCTTCGAGCCCATCCAGGGTTGGCGCGTTCTGGGGCCGTTTCCCAGGACGACTCCGCTCGAATTGCTCACGGACGC
>DAIDHX010000076.1 GCA_027451885.1 Planctomycetales bacterium | reverse complement strand
ACGCGCAGCCAGCCGCCGCGCTGCACTCTCCCCCACGCCAGGCGCAGCGCCGAGGAAAAACACGCCGTAATCCCGTCTTGCCGCCAGCGCACACAGATCGAAAAGCAGATCCGCGCCGGTGACCCGCTCGGGCAAGGGTTTCCCCTTCCAGCGCGAGGCCCAGACCAGCGTGATCCCGTCCGCCACCACGAAACTGGCACGCGCGTTGACAGAGTGGAGACGGTCATCCCCGTTCGCGAGCATGACATAGTTGAGATTCGCGGTGATGAAGAACGACGGCCGCCGCGCCTGGATGGCGGCGTCCAGCTTCGCCACCGTCTCGGTCGACGTGAGCGGATGGAACGGCACGTTCCAGATCCAGACTGCGTCGCTTGAATTACCTTGCGAGTCAAGAGACGTCTCGGGCTTGCATGTCACGGCCAAGGTCGCGCCCTCAAGGATGAGGCTGTGCGGCAAAGATCGATTCCAACGCCGGCGCCTCGATCCGCGGGGACGAGGCTCGGTTTTTCACCGTGTGCGAGCAATCTAGAACGCATTCGATGGGTTGGAAGTCATAGATCGAAGCCAGTGCCCGGAGCTTCTCGAGCGTCGTCCGCCGACCTTGCCGGCGGATCCAGTCGCCGAGGCGTGGAATCCATTGACGGAATGGCTCGTATTCGAGCGGGGGCGCGTCGGGATCAAGGTCGTAGGGGTGGAGATAGATCATTGGGATGAAGCCGCGCGCCTCGCCCCACGCCAGCAACTGCATGATCGTGAGCAGCGGCAACAGCCGGAAATAGCTGCCCCCAATCACGGTGATGCGCTTGGAGCCGAATCCAATCGACGGCAGGGGAATCTCGCGCACTGCGCCTGCGCTGCCCGGCAGCCAGTACTCGCCGCGGAAAGTATCAGGCGTTGTGCGGAGCCGCCGGGAACTATCGATCAGAAAGCCGGCGTCCGCCAGGGTTTCTCCAAACCAGGGGTCGCAGCCGTGGGCCGCGAAATAGGGCGCACGGAACGAGACAACCGACTCGCCCGTGGCGTCCTCGAGAATCCCCTTCGCCTTGCGCAGGTCAGCCGCGAAGGCCTGTTTGCCCATCCGCGCCACGCGCAGGTGCTCGTAGCCGTGGCAACCAATCCGGTGCCGGCTGCGAATCTCGCCCCAAACGCGCGCCGGAAGCTCATGCACGAGCCGACCTACCGAAAAAAACGTGGCTCGGGCATCAATCGACTCCAGCCCCTCCAGCAACTCCGCAAGCTGACGCTCGACTTCGCCCGAATGCGGCGGCTCATCCCCGCGGCGGTGATCGCGAAGTTCCTGGCGCCGATAATCCTCAAAGTCGATCGTCAAGATTCCAGGCGAACGGCCCATCGATTGGTCTCTCCAGGGTGTACCTTGGGTCAAAGCGGAATCCGAGCGCGGAACCTTGCCACGCTCAGACAGCGCCACGCCCTGAGAGGACCGTGTGGAATGTTCGGATCAGAATCGAGAGGTCCCGGCCAATCGACCAGTTCTCAACGTACTCCCGATCCAGCTTAAGCATGTCTTGATGGCTCAGTTGGCGCCGGCCGGAAATCTGAGCGAGCCCCGTTACGCCAGGGGGAACCAGCAGTCGCTTCTCAAAGCATTGGGGATCGAGGGCCTCAATCCGCTCGCAATCCGCCCGGTGCAGCGGGCGCGGGCCGACCAGGCTCATCTCGCCACGCAGGACGTTCACAAGCTGGGGCAGCTCGTCCAGGCTCGTGTCTCTGAGAAAACGCCCCACACGCGTCACACGCGGGTCACGCTTGAGCGCGGAGAGACCCTCGGACGAATCCTTCAAGGCATCGTATTCCGCCACGCGGGATTCCGCGTCCGGCGTCATGGTCCGGAACTTCAAGATCCAGAAGTACCGACCTCCTCGGCCAATCCGAATCTGCCGGAAAATGATCGGCCCCCCTGAATCAAGCCTGATGACCAGGGCCACGAGGAGCATCAACGGCGACAGCAGTAACAAGCCCACAACCGCGCCTGTCAGATCGATCGACCGCTTCACCAAACGGCCGCCAGTCGCATCGTCTCGAATGAGGGTAGGCGAGATCAATGCCTGGGTTTCGGGTTGCATGCTCATGGGGGGAATCACTCCAGCGTGCTTCACATGGTTGAGGGAAATCAGGTTCGTTCTTTACTGCGCAACCGACTGGCGAACATTCAAACAAGGATCTGAAATGCACAATTCTGCGAGCCAGCGCGGATCAGCAGGGATCGAGCGCGTGGCACCGGGCCAGGTGACGCCTGGGGCTGTTGAATCACAACGTCTCTGAGGACGCGAGCTCACGGTTTACCCCAGGAAACAAGGGCGAAAGCCACCGGATCCAGTCCATCGGGAACACAACCCGGCATGGACTGGTTCATCCCTGATGGCATTCAGATTTACATTCTTAACACAGCGCGCTGGCGTATTCAAGGGGAGCGTTTCGATCGAGAATAATCGCGTGTGCGAATGTTTCAAATCTTAATCGCACGGGAGCGGATTCGCGATTGTGCGTATTGATTAGGGATTCGGATTTGAATCCCTTGAGAGTGGCTCTGAGGTCGAAGGGGAAGGGCGTGTGGAATTGGTGCGGATGGGGGGCGGAGATCAGGGGCGGCCGTTGGCGGAGACGGGATTTTCCTCGAGAAAAACCCCGATTTTGCGATACTTCGCATAGCGTAGGTTCATGAGCTCATCGAGGGTCGCGGTCTTGAGCTGGCGGATCGCCTGGATGAGGTAGGACCGGAGTCCCTGCGCGGACGCGCGATGATCCTTGTGCGCCCCACCGAGCGGTTCGGTGATGACGTCGTCAATGATGCCGAAAGCCAACAGGTCGCGGCTTGTCATCCGCAGCGCGGCGGCGGCCTTGGGCGCGTGCTCGCTCCCTTTCCAGAGAATCGAGGCGCAGCCTTCGGGGCTGATGACGGAGTAGTAAGTGAATTCGAGCATCGCCAGGCGGTCGCCGATTCCGATTCCGAGCGCTCCGCCTGAGCCTCCCTCGCCGATGACCACGCAGACGATCGGCGTGCGTATCTGGCTCATTTCCATCAGATTCTCGGCGATGATTGCAGCCTGGCCGCGTTCCTCGGCCGTGACGCCGGGATAGGCGCCCGGGGTATCGATGAACGTGATGATCGGCAGGCCGAACTTGGCCGCGAGCCGCATCTTCACCAGCGCCTTGCGATAGCCCTCGGGATGGGCGGAGCCGAAGTTGCAGGCCGTTCGTTCCGCCAGGTTCTTCCCCTTCTGATGGCCGATGAACATCACCTTGAGATCGTCCAGCCGCGCCAGCCCCGACACGATCGCCTTGTCGTCTCCGAGCGCGCGATCGCCATGGAGCTCGATGAACTCATCGAAGAGCAAGGGAAGATAATCGCGCGTCTGGGGCCGGTTCTGGTGCCGCGAGACCTGCACAATCTGCCAGGGATCGAGCTGGGAGAAAACTTCCCGCTTGAGCGCGGCAAGCTCGCGGCGGAGGTGGCGGATCTGCTCAGCGAGGCGTGTGGGATCCCCCCCAGCGCGATTCTTGGCGTACTGGGTTTCCATCTCCGCGAGCCGCGCTTCCATTTCGTAAATGGGCGCTTCGAACGGAAGACGATACTCGCTGGCCGGAGGCATGAATGGCGGATCCTGATTGGAAGCGACCGAGCCAGGATGACGCCCCGCGGGTTCATCAGGACGTCCACGCCTGGGCTTACATCATGCGATCAAGCCGCCCCTCGAGCGGGTCGGGATCGTCCTTGAAGATCCGCACGGTCCGAAACCGCGTCAGAAACTCGTGGAGACTTGCGAGCCGGTCGGCAGGACGCTTGTGAATCATTCGCAGGACAAGGTCGTTGAATTCCGGAGTGACGTTTTTGTTGTAACTGACAAGCGGTAATGGTCTTTCGCTCAGGTGCTTTTCCAGAAGCTCCTGCGACGAATTGGCCCGAAACGGGGGCCGACCGCATGCCAATTCATAGCAAGTGATGCCGAAGCTGTAAATATCCGCGGAGGGCGTGGGGGACTCGCAGCGAATCTGTTCGGGGGACATGTAGCTCCGTGTTCCCTCGCGCGGGATCTTGCCCTCGAACATCCGGAAGAGGCCCCCAGACGTGCGCCTGGCCAGGGCATAGTCGATCACCCGCACCTCGCCGCTCTTGTTGAACAGAATGTTCTCAGGCTTCACATCACGATGAACCCAGCCCTTGTCATGCATGTATGCCAGGGCGCTCGCCGCCTGCTCAAGAATGCGATGGAGATGCTTCCGAGGCAAGGGATACAGCGAGGGCCGCGCAATCGGCATCTTCAAATGCTGCCCGTTGAAAAGCTCCATCACGAAATAGGGCTGGATTGGGTCCTTCACCAGCTCATGCACCCGGATCAAATTCGGATGCTGGAGCTCCATTCCAAGCTTGGCTTCATGCATGAACGTGCGGTATTCGTCACGATCTTCCGCACGTGACGCCTGGAGCTGCTTGAGGGCGAACTTGCGCTGAGTGCCCTCCTGCATGACTTCCATGACGACCGACGTCGCGCCGGGATGGATTGTGCGCACGTAGCGGTAGCCGCCGATTCGATCGTCACTCGTGGTATTGAGGTCGGTCGCCACGCACGCCTCCGCGCCGGTCCTGGTCCAGGAACGAATTCGCCAAACCTGATGCGATCTTGACGCCAGGTTTGCCCGATCCGTTTTTTCAATCGAATTACTCTAACAGCGTCTCTTTTTCACAGGCAATGAAATCGCCATCCCAGGCAGGATTTCACGAGCGGGACGTGATCGGAGCCTCAAGCCGGCCGGTGAGGGCCGTCGATGATCACAGATGTCCGCGAATCTGCGAGTCTGTTCGGGTATCAAGAATCCCCGCTCGACATCGAAATCAAAGCCCGAGGTGCGCTACGTCTTTCCTGCTACGTGCCATTGATGGATTTGTGACAAAGCGAAGAAGAAGGGAGCAGCCGGTGCGGTTCGAGTTGATGCCAGGAAACGAGCTTGACCGTCTGCAACCTGAGACAGGGAAGAGCATTGCGCGTACTCGAAGGGTTGCGCTCGCGCGGCTTCGAGACGGAGTCCAGGAGTCTGTGGGCCCGATTCTGGTGACGGGCGAGCCAGGCAGCGGCAAGACCTGGCTGACGCGTGCGCTTGCGGCTGCGCTTGACGGGGCGTGGATGACGCGCACGGTGCGGCTGGGAACGGAACAGGACGGGGTGGCCATCTGGACAGATCTAGCGGCGCGACTTGGGCATCCAGGCGCATCTGGGGTGGGCGAGGAAAGGCGCGTCGTCGAGGAGATCCTGAGCGAGGAAGCAGCCGAAGGGCGGCGGCTCTGCCTGGTGGTCGAGCATCTCGAGTGGGCGACGGATCGCGCGCTTGAGAGCCTGGGCGTTCTGTCCGAGACGATTGGGGAAACGGGAGGACTGGGGGCGCTTGTGCTGGTCGGGCTTACCGAGTCGGTGCGCAGGTTGTCCGCGCGTCCCTGGCGCGTGCTTGCGTCGCGCCTGAGTCAGCACGTGCATCTGGGCCCGCTTGACTTCGACGAGATGCTCGAGCTGCTGGAAATCGAGAACCTGGCCGATCCGGCCGAGCGGGCGCGATTGCAGGTGGTGCATCGCTGGGCGCGGGGCAATCCCCGCGCCATTCTTCACCGAGAGCACCCGCGGACGCGCGCAGTGATCTCGGCTCCGGCTTCGCCCGCCCCCGCACCCACGCGGCTGACTTCGCCCGCACCCGCAGGGTCGATTTCGCCCGCCCCCGCCCCCGCACCCGCGCGGCCGATTCTGGTTCAGCAAGATCGCAACCCCTCCGATCTCGGGACGGCAGGTCAACAAGCGGCATCGGAGCGCCCCGCCGCGCCGCTTTTGCCCTCGCGGCCGCCCATCCGGGTCGAGGAAGGGCTCGTCGAAGTGGGCTGGGACGGCGATCTGGACGGCGACGGTGAAGACGCCGTGTCGACCGCAAGCGAGCAGCCCGCCGTACGGCCGCGGCCAGGACTCGGTGACGAGCCGGTTGTGGATCAGTATGCCGCGATTCAGGCCTTTACCGAATGGTCGCGCAACCAGGATTTCGCGCGTGGATCCCGGGCCTCGTCGTCCTCCGAAATCGACTCGGATTTCGACGAGGCGCTTCAGGAGGAATCGCTCCACGAGGCGATGGACCTCGAGGAGAGCCCGGAGGATGAATCCGAGCAGGTGGCGGCTCATGGCCAGGAGGGCGAGCCTGGTCGCATGGCACGTTCCACCCACAGGGGTGAGCCCAGGCATGCGCTTGCGCCCCCGAGCCACCTGTTTGGAGCCACGCGTCGCGGCTAGCCTCGAGGCCTCGTTCCGAAGGCCGGCCCAGCGCCCTGGCGAGGCCCCGGGAGCGGCTGAGTGCTTGGCGCAACCCTTTATCTCGACCTATCATTCGGAGTCCGCGCGCACCTTCGCGGCGGCGCCAGAGGGAGCCTGGGGAGTTCGCTCGACCGTGACCGATCGTCAAACATCCGCCGAGGCACCGACTGGGCTTCTGGTCTCGCTGGCGACCTACAACGAGGCAGGCAACCTCGACCCGCTCATCCGGACCATCCGCGAGTTCGCACCCTCGGCTGAGATCCTGGTCATCGACGACAACTCGCCCGACGGCACCGGAGACCTGGCCGAGCGCCTGAAGGCCGAGCTAGGCGGCATCCACGTGATCCATCGCGCGGGGAAGCTTGGCCTGGGGACGGCGATCCTGGCGGGAATGAAATTCGCCATTGAGCATAACTACGAATTCCTGCTCAATCTCGACGCCGATTTCAGCCATCCTCCGCGTTTCATCCCCGCGCTGCTGGCGGGCATGAACGATCATGAGGTCATGATTGGCTCGCGCTACATTCCGGGCGGCGGAGTCGAAGGAGGATTCACGCTCAAGCGTAAGTTGATGAGCTCGGGAATCAACGGCTACGCGCGGCTTTTGCTTGGGCTCAACACGCGCGACAACAGCGGCGCATTCCGCTGTTACCGGGTCTCGAAGCTGGCCGAGATCGATCTCGACCAGGTGCGGTCGCGGGGCTACTCGTTCCAGGAAGAGATCCTCTACTGGTGCAAGCGCGTGGGCTGCCGGATGGGCGAGACGCCGATCCTGTTTGAAAACCGCCGGGCCGGCGTGTCCAAGATCCACATGGGCGAGGCCGTCTCGGCGCTCTGGATCCTGCTCGGCCTGGGGATCCACCGGCTGACCGCGGGCAAGCCGCAAGCAAAATCGCCGGCCTGAGCCGGAGCAGGCCGATTCCGGAGCTGAGCCCGCCTAGCCGAGCTCGCGCTCACGGACGGTGACGTACACTTCCTGGCACGCCTCGGCAATCTTTTCGCCCAGGCCCTGGTGCTTGCTTTCGAGCTGGCCGGAATACATGCCAATCACCTTGCACAAGAAGGCGCTGTGGCAATGGTCCGCCTCCGCTCCAAGCTGCTCGAGCGAGTCCTCAATCTGGTCCGCCAGATAGAGCAAGAACTGCGCCTGGCCCTTGATCTCGGCCAGCGATCGCTTGAGCTCGGGCGTGGCGGCTGAGACAACCGCTTGACTCTCGGATTCCGTGTTGTGCTCGGGATCGCCCAGGATTCCATTCTTTGGCGAGCTCATGCGTCGTCTCCCGCGTCGGTCTCGTCGTGGGTCGGGGTTTCGACCAGGTTTTCCAGAATCTCGCACAGGTCGCCGATCAGGCGCATGTTCTGGGATTCACTGCGCAGGTTGGCCGCGTGCATCTCAATGAGCTGGCGAATGAAGATGCGAGTACCGGGATCGGTTTCTTCCTCGAACCGCTCGGAATCAGCGAGCGCGGCCCGGATCAGATAGTCCATGAACTGGAGCTTGCCCCGGATGGAGACGCAAAGCTTGGCGAGCTGAGAATTCTCGGCCGTCTCGGTCGGGCTGGTGAAGTGGCTCATCCTGTTGCGTCCTCAGGCACCCGAAGCGGACGCCCCGGGCAACCGTTGCGTCCCTGCCGAACGGGTGATTCAAAAGGCCTGCCCCGCTGCGGGTCGCCAGGGCCGCTTGAAGCCGGATGTCGCGCGATGACGGTACTTGCGTCTCGCCAGTAAGTTACACACCCTTCCAGGCGCACGCAAGGCGAGAAACCGTGGCCGCGGCAGGCTACGTGGTTTCGCGTCCCCTGCCCGCTCGTGTAGAACCGAATGAAGTCGTGCGGTCGGGATGAGCACGCGCATGCGCGCGCCGCCGCCTGGTTTTTTGAAGGAGATGGTTGACATGTCGAACCCTCTGAGCCGCCGCGATCTTCTCGCCGCCGGCAGCGCCCTTTTTCTGGGCATGAGCGCGGGATCGCGCCTCCTGGCCCAGGAGAAAGGCAAGACGAAGAAGGTGCTCTATTTCATCAAGAGCGCAGGCTTTCCGCATTCGGTCGTGACTCGCAAAAACGGAGCGCCTAGCCTCTCCGAGAAGATCATGATCAACGTGGGCAAGGAGCACGGCTTCGAGGTCGTCGCCTCCAAGGACGGCGGCGTCTTCGAGCCCGACAAGATCGGCGAGTGGGACGCCTTTGTCTTCGAGACGACTGGCGACCTCACGACCGAAGGCACGAGCGAACACTCGCCGCCCATCACGCCCGAGGGTGAAAAGGCCCTCTACGACGCCATCCGCGGCGGCAAGGGCTTCCTGGGCATGCACTGCGCATCCGACACGTTCGGCCATCACGGCAAACGGAACAAGGGGAAGGACGATCCCTATATCCAGATGCTCGGCGGCGAGTTCATCGTCCATGGCGCCCAGCAGAAGTCACGCATCAAGATCGTCTCCCCCAACTTTCCTGGACTCGGCAGGGGCCAGGGAGGCTCTGAGACGACCTTCGAGCTCCAGGAAGAGTGGTACGCGCTCAAGAACTTCGCCGAGGATATGCACGTCGTGATGGTCCAGGGGACCGAGGGCATGAAGGGCCCGATGTACGACCGGCCCGACTACCCCATGACCTGGGCGCGCAACCACGGCAAGGGGCGCGTCTTCTACACCTCGATGGGGCACCGCGAGGACGTCTGGGAAAACCCCATGTATCAGGGACTGCTCATGGGCGCGCTCGCCTGGGCCACCGGCAAGGTCGACACCGACCTCGAGCCCAACCTGAGCAAGGTCGCGCCGCATTGCAACCAGCTCTCGCGCAACTAGGCTGCTCGTCCCCCTGTCCTTCGGCTCCATGGGCGCCTTCTCCCCGCGCACGGCGGGGAGAAGGCTTCGCCCCGGCGAGACGCGAACCGCCCCGGCCGCTCTCTCGCCTCCAGGCGTGCCAGAATCAAGCCCCACCCCAACCGCCCGGCGTTCCCTCGGCCAGCGCTCCTGCCCGCCAAAATGGACAACGCCGGTACGACCGCCCCATGGGACGGCCGGCCGGCGCGGAAATTGATTCGGTTGTGACTTCCCGGGCCCGTCGGTGACGCGGGGAGATCAGGCCTGGCGCCGCCGCCGCAGATAGGCGGCTGAGCCCACGCCCGCCGCGCCGATCAGTCCGAGCAGTGCGGACGAAGGCTCGGGGACGATGGCCAACTGGGTGCCAATCGAGCCGCTGCCCCCACCCGGAGGAATCCCCTGAATCTTGGCCGCGGCGTAGTAGCCCCCGTTTGTGCCCGTGCTCAAGGCATCGAAAGACGCTGCCGTGATATTGTCCTTTGTGTCGGTGAAGGTGTACACGACCTTGGTCTGGCCGCTAAACGGGTCGCTTCCCTTCCACGTGAGCTCGACATTGAAGTCTCCCGCCTGGATGTCGGATGTCCCAGTCTGGTTTGGGGCGATCGTTGCGGAATGGGCCTGCGTTCCCGAGACGTAGCTCAAGGAGAGGTTGCTTAAGTTGACCTTGCTGGTCGTCGTGAAGAGCAGGTAGGAGACAAACTCAGCGGACTGCATGGTGTTTGTCACCGTGAGCGTTACCGTTCCAGCCTTGGTGCTCTCGAAGTCCAGAGTCACCCAGGGGGTGTTGCCAACGGGCTGCGTCCCGTTAATTGGTGTACTGAGGTTTAGGAGCAAACTATCCGCCCTGGCTGATTCTGCGCTGAAGGCCAGGAGCAAGCCGCTGGCGAGAGCCAGCGCCGTCCTTGTTGAGCAGCGGATGGGCATTTCGAACTCCGTAGGAAATCAGACGATCCAAAAACAGAAACCAAGCGGGACTGGGAGGGTCCACGCAACAACGCGTGATTGCCAATGTTAACATGGGCTGAGTACGTCTTCGAGCAATGTTGTGTATTTTCTACACGCCATATTAAGTGGCGTTAAAGCCTTGTGAGCAATGGGTTTGTGGAAACGATTGGGTTCGTCGGCGTTGCTATGCGAGCCGTTTTGCGCTCTTGGGATGCGTATTGATACGATGTGTTTATGTTTTTCTTCTCGCTGCCGTGGGAGTCGCTTCCGCATCGGAACGCCAGTTCGACTTGTCGAAAGAAGTGTGGGGCGCCCGGCGGGTGCGATATGGAGCGGTATTTCCGCGTGTTGGCGCGGGCATTCCCTGTGCCTGGAAGCCTGCGAATATCCTTCAGGAGCCGGGGTTTTCGCGGCCGTTTTTGCTGATTGGGGCGAATCAAGCCGCGGTGATGTTATTCTGCATTTCGGTGATCGGGAGTATTCCCGTTTCCGGGTGGCCGGAACGGTTGTCCACGGGCTGATTCGAAGTCGACCGGTCGAGCCCGATCCGGTTGCGTGCGGGCGCGGAATCGAGCGATTTCTTCCAGATCTCCCGTGACGGGAAGGCAACAGGCATGGGCATGGTCCCGATTGATACGATGCTCGATCACGCGCGCTTGTTCCGATACGCCGTCGGCTACTTTGAGAGCTGGAACCTGGAATCGCTGCAAGGCGTGATCGACGCGGCGGAGGCGGCGCGATCGCCGGTGATCCTGGGGTTCAACGGAGACTTTCTCAGCCGCCTGCGCCGAGCCGAGGAGCGGGTGGCGATCTACGCGGCACTTGGGCTTGCCGCGGCTCGAACCGCTTCGGTTCCGTGCGGCCTGATCTGGAATGAATGCCCGATCGACGATCGCGTGCATGAAGCGATTGATCATGGTTTTAATCTCGTCATGCTGGCCGATCCCGAGGCGTCGCTTGAGGATCTGACTCAGCGAACGCAGCGGATCGTGGCCCATGCCCATGCCCGCGGCGTGGCGGTCGAGGGAGAAGTCGGGGCGCTGCCGATGGACGCGGGCGGAGTGCTCGCGGAACATCCCGGCCAGCCCACCGACCCCGAATCCGCGGCGCGGTTTGTCGAGGACACGGGGATCGACCTGCTGGCGGTCAGCGTGGGGAACGTGCATATTCAGCTTGGAGCGCAGAGCGGCCTTGATCTCGATCGACTCGAGGCCATCCGCCGCCGTGTCTCGGTTCCGCTTGTGCTTCATGGAGGCACCGGAATCACTCGCGAGGCATTAAAAGAGGCCATCAGCCGCGGTGTGGCCAAGGTGAATTTTGGCACTTACCTGAAGCAACGATACCTGGCTGCTGTGCGACCCGCTTTGAATGCCGACCTGGCTGATCCGCACCAGCTCCTCGGTATGGGCGGGCCGGAGGATGTGATGATCGCGGGGCGCATCGCCGTGAAAGAGGCCGTGCTGGAACGGATCGACTGGCTGGGGTCGAGGGATCGAGCGGATACCTGGCGATCGGCCACGGGGGAAATCTGAGGTTCACGAATGCTGCACGAGATCAAGCTGCCCGACGTGGGCACGGTGGACCCCACGGTCACCGTGGTGCGCTGGTTGGTTCAAGCCGGCCAGGCGATCGAGCGCGGCGCACCCTTGCTCGAGGTCGAGACCGACAAGTCGATCGTGACCATCGAGGCCACGGTCGGCGGAATCCTCGAGTCGATCGAGGCCGAGGAAGGCGCCGAGGCCGCGACAGGCCAGGTGGTCGCGCGGATCAAGGTTGCGGCGGATCTGGGCGACACAGGCACGATCGAGCTTCGCGCAGGCGCGCGGGCAGAGACCATCCCCCTGCTCGATCTCTATGAACGCATGGTCCTCATCCGCGAGTTCGAAGAGGGGGTGAAGTTCCTCTTTCTCGAGGGCTCCATGCCTGGCACGATCCACCAGTGCCAGGGGCAAGAAGCCTCGGCCGTGGGGGTGTGTGCCGCGCTTGGGCCCGATGATGTGATCACGTCGACCTTTCGCGGCCATGGCCATGCGCTCGCGCGCGGGTTGTCGATCGAGGAACTGCTCGATGAGCTCTTCGGCGCAACAACCGGCTGCTGCCGGGGCAAAGGCGGATCGATGCACGTGGGCGATCTGGACAAGGGGATGCTTCCCGGCATCGCCATCGTGGGCGGCGGAATCCCGCTCGCCGCGGGCATGGCCCTTGCCATCAAGCTGCGCAAAGAACGCCATGTCGTCGCCTGCTTCTTTGGCGATGGCGCGGTGGCCGAAGGGGCGTTTCACGAAGGCGTGAACCTGGCCGCCATCTGGGACTTGCCCGTCGTGTTTGTGTGCGAGAATAACCTCTATGGTGCATCAACGCGCGTTGATATGATCATGCGTGTGCCGCGAATCTCGGCCAGGGCCGCGGCCTATGGCATCCGCGGCGAGACCGTTGACGGCAACGACGTGCTGGCCGTGCTGGAAGCGTCCAATCGGGCCGTCGCTGAGTGCCGCCAGGGCCGCGGGCCTGTCCTGCTCGAGCTGCTCACCTATCGCCGCACCGGGCATTCCCGCCGCGACGCCTGCCATTACCAGCCCGAAAAGGAGCGTGCCGAGTGGATGGCGCGCGATCCGATCGAGATTCTCGCACGCACGCTGATCGACTCCGGCGCGGCCGCCCCGGAAACCCTCGCCGTGATCAAACGCAGGATTCAGGCCCAGTTTCAGACCGCGGTCGAGCACGCCCGCAGCCGCCCCCTGCCCTCGCTCGATGAGCTGGCGACCGATGTCTATGCACAGGGCGAGTGAGTACGGCCGAGGACCCCATGGACTATCAACCCTTCGACGCGGCAACGAAGGAACTGGTCTGGGAAGACCCCGCGGCCTGGCTGGACCGGCTCGGAGTCGTCCACCAGGGGCCCGTCGAGGTGGTCGACTCGGATGTGACCACCATGACCGCGAGTGCGGATAAGGTCATCCGGGTCGGCGGCGAATCTCCTTTCCTTGTCAATATCGAGCTCCAGTCGAGTCACAAGACCAGGCTTGTTGAAACCCTCTGCTTTCGACAGGCTGCGCTCGATTACCGCCATGGGTTGCCGGTTCTCACTGTCCTGGTCCTGCTCAGAAAGCAATCAAACTCGCCGCGGCTCACAGGCCGATTCACGCGAACGTTGCCAGATGGCACCACGACGAATCGATATTATTATCGAGTCTTGCGGCTCTGGACTGAGAGTCCCGAGCCGTTCCTGAAGAGTGTTGCCCTGATTCCGCTCGCTCCTCTGACGTCCGTTCGTGAAGATGAGCTTGGGGCGCTGATCGGTCAGATGGCGGAGCGTATCAATCGGGAAGCACCAGACCATGCCAGCAAACTGTGGACAGCGACGTATCTTCTTATGGGACTAAAGTATTCAGATGAGTTGACGTCACGTCTTCTCGAAGGGGTGGGTACGATGCAAGAATCCACGACATATCAGCGAATTCTCCGTGAGGGCCGTCAGGAGGGCCGTCAGGAGGGCCGGCAGGAGGGTCGGCAAGAGGGCCGGCAGGAGGGTCGGCAAGAGGGCTCGCTCCTTGAAGCGCGTCGGATACTCCTGCGGCAGGCATCGCGGCGCCTGGGGGCGCCAGCGCCGGAGCAGGTCCGGTTCATCGAGGAGACGGCCAACCTGGCTGCGCTTGAGGACATGATCGACCGGGTTGTGGATTCGGAGATCTCGAGCTGGGCGGAGCTGCTTGCGCCTGTGCGGAAAGACTCATGATGAGCCGTCAAACGATCGCCGAGTCGCTGCGGGATGGCATCGCCGAGGAAATGCGGCGGGATCCGGCCGTGTTTTGCCTGGGTGAGGACATCGCCATTCCTGGCGGCTGGGGAGGCGCATTCACGGTCACGCTCGGTCTAGAGGCTGAGTTTCCCGACCGGATGCTGAACACGCCCATCGCCGAGCTGGGTTTTTTTGGTGCGGCGGTCGGGGCTGCGATCATGGGGATGCGTCCGATTGTGGATGTGCAATATGGCGACTTTCTCTTTCTGGCGATGGACCAGATTGTCAACAACGCCGCCAAGCTGCGTTACATGTCAGGGGGCAAGGTCTCGGTACCGATGGTGATGCGGGCGCCAGTGGGGGCGACGGGGCGCGGCTCCCAGCACGCGCAGAGCATGGAGCGATACTTCATCGGCGTGCCGGGTATCAAGGTCGTGGCCGTGTCGAACGCGTATGATGCCAAGGGTATTCTCAAGTCGGCGGTGCGGGATGGCAACCCGGTTCTGATGTTTGAGCATAAGTTGCTTTATGGCTCCAAGGGGGCGCGGACCGAGTCGGGCGCTGTCGACGCCTCGAGCGAGATTCCGGCCGCGGATTACACGGTGCCGCTCGGCCGGGCGGCGGTTCGGCGTGAGGGTCGATCGGTTTCCATTCTGGCCTGGCTGCTCATGGTTCACCTGGCCGAACAGGCGGCCGCGATCCTTGCCGAGGAGGGTATCGAGGCCGAGGTGATCGATGTGCGCAGTCTTGCGCCTTTGGATCTGGGCACGCTCTGTGATTCGGCCCGCAAAACGCGGCGTGTGCTGGTGGTCGAGGAAGGCCCGATCACCGGCGGCGTGAATGCCGAGATCGCCGCGGCGATCAGCGAGCGCGTGGGGCGGGATCTGCTCGCGCCGGTGACCCGGCTGGCGTCGCCCGATGTGCCTGTCCCGTTTTCGCCGCCGCTCGAAAACGCGTATCGCCCGAGCGTCGAACAGATCGTGGCCGCCGCACGGAAGCTCGTCCAGGGCTTTGGCTCGACCGCCTGAGAGGTACGACGATAATGAGGGATGCCGCTCGCGCT
Organism: Planctomycetales bacterium; assembly: GCA_027451885.1. Classification (GTDB taxonomy): domain Bacteria; phylum Planctomycetota; class Planctomycetia; order Isosphaerales; family Isosphaeraceae; genus JAKBAP01. The sequence continues at coordinate 10,292 of DAIDHX010000076.1, read as the reverse complement.
GCCGCTCTGTTTGTATCCATGCTTGCCGTGGCTCCCGCGCCGGGTACGCACGCCCAAACTCAACAGAACCAGGGGGCGATGCGCCTGGGCTTTCATCCCTGGCGGCCTCCGTTTGGCCTCGAACGCGTGGGGGCGAAGCACGATTCGGCCGAGCCGCTCGAATTCGCCGCCGCCGCGCGGTCCGACCCGCGCGAGAACCCCGTGGACCTGGGGGCGATTCTGGTCCCCCATGGATCGCTGCTTGTCGGCCCCGGGTCGCGCGTCCTGGTGGACATCGCCGCGTGCTCTCCCAGGATCGACCGGCCGGCGGCGAGAATCTTGCTCTTCTATCTCGATGACACCGCCTCCCGAATCACGATCGACTGTGCACTCAAGGCCGGCCAGGTCGTCCGCAAGACCATCCCGATCGGGCGCCCGCGCGGGTCGGGCACGCGCGCCAGCCTGGTCGTTGCGCTTGAAGACGCCCATGGGCAAGCTCGGTTGGTCCGCGAGATCCCGGTGATGGTCGTTCCGGTGCGTCCCGCGCATCCAACCTTCGGCGCGACCTACGAAACGCTGCGGTACGATCCTCCCATCTCGGTGCGCGACCCGCGCACGGGACAGTATTCGACTCTCCCTTACGAAGGCGCATGGCCGGCTGAGCTTAGGGACGTGGTGGTCTGGCTGCCGGGCGGCGGCCGGTTTGTGTTCTGGCGTGGATCGAGTTACATCCCCTTCTGGGCCGGGGCGGGAAACACAGGCGCGTGCTACGAATGGGCCGAGATCATCTCGCAGCCCAGGGGCGCTGTCGATTGCGTCGAGCCGCTCATGGACAAGGAGCTCCGCTACAGCCGGGTCTCGATCCTGGAATCAACCTCCGCACGGGTCCGAGTCCGCTGGCAGTATCAATCAACAGATCTACATTACAAGGTATGGGGAGATCTTGCGGTCGAGGACTACGAGTTTTACCCCGATGGATTCGGCACGCGCGCCGTGACGCTCAGATCCGATCCGGCGAACGACTATGAGCTCTGCGAGCTGATTCTGCTCACGCCCGCGGGGGCGTATCCTTTTGAGGTTCTGCCTGAGTCTCCGGTGGATGCGATCTTTCTGGACGGCCGCAAGCTGACACACCAGTTCCCGAGGCCGGACGGTCAAGCGCCTGTGCAACCGGCCTCATGGGCGAGCGGCGCTCAGGCGATCTTTCGCCTGCGGCTCGATCGCGGCGGGGGAGCAAGCGCGATCCTCTTTTCCCCGCGTCTTACCCGCGGGCCGAAGGTCATCTTTGGTCCATTCTCGGATCGTGGTCTCACGGTCACGCCCTGTTACTGGGGGAGCCACTGGCCGCTGGCGCGGGGGAATTCCACGGGCAACGCCATCGACGACCGAGTTGGGCTTACGCCCTGCCACAACAGCGTCATGAGCTGGGCGAACGTTCGGCCCGAGCCGCTTTACGAGCTCAGGGCCACGCTCATGGACACGCTTGGCAAGATGCGCCCGATGCTCGTGCGCAGGTGGGAGTGGCTGATCGGGATGAGTGCGGCGGACGACGATCGGCTGCGGGACCTGGGCCGGAGCTTTGCCTCGCCCCCCCGGCTCGAAGTCCATGGCGCGGCCGTTCGGGATCGTGCCCAGGAGGGAGGCCGGGCGCTTGGGCTAGAAGGCGGCGGGCGAGAGGTGCGGATCGTGCTCGATCCTCAGCCGGTCTGCGTGAACCCTGTCTTCGAGTGGAACGATGCCCCCAGGGGGGCGATCGCGCTCGAGTGCAACGGCCGCACGCTTGACCCGAGCACTTATGCCTGGGATGGCCGCGTGCTCTGGCTGGATCAGACCTTCCGCTCCCGAACCCGGCTGACGGTGCGGTTTGGCGAGCGCTCATAGCCGCGCGGGCGACGAGGAAAACGTGTGTCCCCGCCCCCCGCGCGAGCATCAATCACCCGCTCAGCGCGTGCTGGCGGTGCGCGCCCGGTTCGGCTCACGCGCTTCGGGCTTGCGCGGCAGCCGCTCGTCGAGCATCGCTGTATTATAAACAAATGCAGCCATGATCACTGATGCCTGCTTCATGTCATCCGCCTGGATGCGATCGAAGACGTCCTGGTTGGAGTGGTGGGTCCGCGAGCTGTATTCGATTTCATCCTGGATGAACTGGAAGCCTGGCAAGCCGATGCCGTCGAACGAGAGGTGGTCGGTGCCGCCGGTGTTCGACAGGGAGAGCGTGGCCGCGCCCATGTCGCGGAAGGGCTGGAGCCATTTGCGGAAGATGGGGCGTACGGCCTCGTTGCCCTGGAGATAGACGCCGCGGATTTTGCCGGTGCCGTTATCGAGGTTGAAGTACCCTGAGAACCTGGCGTATTCCGGCCTGGGCTCGGCTGATTCCTTGACATCGGGCTCGGCGACGCCGAATCCGCCCGCGGGGTTTTTGCCGAAGTGCTCGCGGACGTAGGCGCGGGAGCCGAGGAGACCTTCTTCCTCGCCGCTCCAGAGGCCGACACGGATCGTGCGGCGGGGCTTGAGATCAAGCGCCTTGATGATGCGCACGGCCTCCATGGCCACGGACACGCCCGCGCCGTTGTCGGTGGCGCCTGTGCCGCTATGCCAGGAGTCGATGTGGCCTCCCAGCATGACGACCTCCTCCTTGAGATCGGATCCAGGAATCTCGGCGACCGTGTTGTAGGCCATCAGGTCTTTGTCGTGGAACTGGACCTGGAGCTCGGTGGCGATCGTGACCTTTTCGCCGGCTTCGATCATGCGCACGAGGCGGTTGTAGTGCTCCTTGGAGAGCACGATCTGGGGGATGATTTTGGGTGCGTCCTTGTCCCAGGCATTGACGCGGCGGGGCGCTGGCCCGCCCTGGTTCTGCTGCCCGAAGCCGAGAAACGGAGTGGTGCTGGGGACGGTTGCGCCCTGGACGAAGTAGGTGCCGCCGTCTCCCTGGTTGCTGGCCTCGACGATCATCGCCGGGCTCTGCGCGATCAGGAAGAGCATTTTCTTGCGGTTGAGCTCCATCTGGGCGCGGAACTCGGGGCTGTTGAACCGGGCCATGCGGTTCCGGGCTGGAGTGGCTGGCTGACCGCCGGCGTTGCCGGGTGCGGCTGGGGGAGTCGGCCCGCCACGGCCCGCGCGCGGCGGAAGACCGCCCCGCATGCCGCGCGGTGCCGGCTCGGCAGCATCCGCCAGCTCGAGCAGCTCGGTGTCCGTCTTGCGCGTGGCCAGCGGCTCGAAGTGTGCGGGCACCTCGGGCGTTCGGCTCATGAGCACAATCGCGCCCTTGAGCTTGTCCTTGAATTTCTCGAAATCCGCCTCACTCCTGGCGTCAAAGTAAACCACCGGCGCCGAGAGCGTTCCCTCGATGCCAGGCGACCACGCCTTAGGCATGCCAATGAGCGGGATGCACTGCGGCTCGACCACCTGCATCGAGAACCGCTTGAGCGACCAGCCGCGGCCGAACGGTCCCCACGCTTCGAGATGTGCGTTCGACAGCCCCCACGACGCGAGCTGATCCCGCGTCCATTCGTTGGCGCGCTTGAGGTTCGGCGAGCCGGTTAGCCGGGGACCGATCACGTCCGTCAGGTGGCTCAGGGTGGCCATCACCTGCGAGCGATGCAGCCCCTCGTCCTTGATCTTTTCAATCGGATCGTTGGGATTGGCGGGAGCGGATGCGGGCTGTTGCGCCTGCGCGGCAACGAGCTGCAAGCCGAACAGGCCGGCAAATACGGAAGCGCACAATCTTCGAGACATGGGGTGACTCCGGGAGTGAGAACAGACCGGTGGATCGCGCCGGCAGTCGCGGAAGAGGTTTGAATAAATTACGCGACCCGCTGGATCACGCCCAGTCATTCCCAGGAATTTGGATAAGGTGAGCGCGGCGTGGCTCGGGAAGCGCATTCTTGAACTCAGCGTCGGCCCGGGGGCGTCTGTCCCGATCTCGTTCCGGAAACTTGCGTTTTCGTGCTCGAAGGGTCGATCGGGTCGCATCACGCGGCGGTTGGGCGCCCGGAAATCGCCGCGTGCTTGACATTGGCGCGGGAATCGAAGATGTAATCGTTGTTTAACAGCGCCGATGTGGCGTGCGACCGCGCGGCAAGCTGTTGACTGATAATGTCCAAGCGAGATCGTAGAGCCATGCGAGAATTGCGCTTGAGCCTGGTGGTGGCGTCCTCCGTGATTGTTGGGCTGGCCGTATGGGCCGGCGCTCACATGGAGCGCACGGGGTCGCGGATGGCGGTGGCCGCGGACCGCTTTCTGGACACGCTGTCGACCGCGCAGGCGGCCAAGGCGGTTTACCCGTTTGATGCCCCCGAGCGGCTCAACTGGCACTTCATCCCGCGCGGGCGCAAGGGGCTGCCGATCAAGGAAATGAGCTCCGAGCAACGGGCGCTCGCGTTTGGGCTGGTGCAGTCGGGGCTGGCGGGCGAGGGGTTTCTCAAGGCCACGACGATCATGAGTCTTGAGCAGGTGCTGCGCGATCTTGAGAAGGGCTCGGGCCCGACCCGCGATCCGGAGCTCTATTACCTGACGATCTTTGGCAAGCCCGGTGGCGCGGAGCGCTGGGGTTGGCGGGTCGAGGGGCATCACCTGTCGCTGAATTTTGTGGTTGAGAACGGCAAGGTGGTTTCGGCCACGCCGGCCTTTTTCGGCGCCAATCAGGCCGAGGTACGCCAGGGTCCGCGGCAGGGGCTGCGAACTCTCGCGGAGCGTGAGGACCGGGCGCTCAGGCTCCTGCAGGCGCTCGATTCCGAGCAGCAAAAGCAGGCCCAGTTCGCGGCCAAGGCGCCGGCGGAAATCCGCGGCGCGAATGAGCCGCAGGCGCCCGCCGAGGCGGCTGTGGGGCTGGCCGCCTCGAGCATGAACAAGGACCAGAGGGCCATGCTCCAGGCCGTGATCGACACCTACGCCGAGGATATGCCCGGCGAGATCGCGGACACCTGGCTCGCGGATGTCCGAACCGCGGGGCTCGACCACGTGCGCTTCGCCTGGGCTGGGCCCGGCGACCGCTCGCAGCCGCATGCGTATCGAATCCAGGGTCCGACATTCGTGATTGAGTTCAACAATACCCAGAACGGCGCGAACCATATCCACTCGATCTGGCGCAACATGCTGGGCGACTTTGCCATCCCCTTGGCCGCGAAGTGAAGTCACGGCCGCCGCGGCGCTTCTCGAGCACGTTTGTTCCCACCCTGTCGCGAGCCTCTCATGAAGTCCCAGACCCGAAGGCGTTTTCTGAGCACGTCGTCCTTCGCCGCGGCGAGCGCTGGCATGGCCGCGGCCCAGGCCCGGGCGCAAACAGCCGCGGGGGCAACCGCGCAGGTCCCGCCGAGCGAGAAGATCCGCCTGGGGTTCATCGGCGTGGGCGGCATGGGAACCGGGCTCCTGAACACGTTCAAGAGCTTCCCGGACGTGGAGGTCGCCGCGGTCTGCGACGTCCACGAGCCGCACCGCAACCGGGCACGTGAGCTGGGCGGCGGCAAGACCGAGGCTTACGACGATTTTCGCCGCCTGCTCGACCGCAAGGACATCGACGCCGTCGCCATCGCCACCCCCGACCACTGGCACGCCATCATCGCCATCCTCGCGTGCCAGGCAGGCAAGGACGTCTACTGCGAAAAACCGCTCGCCCACCGGGTCAACGAGGGCCGGGCGATGGTCGCCGCGGCCCACAAGGCCAAACGCGTCACCCAGATGGGGAATCTGATCCACGCGGGGGAGAACTATCACCGCGTGGCCGAGATCGTGCAGGCCGGCGCCCTGGGCAAGATCAGCAAGGCGACCGTCTGGCTCGCCGCAGATCGCAGCGGCATGGGCCATCCCGCTGACTCCGCGCCCCCCGCCGGCTGCGATTACGATTTCTGGCTCGGACCCGCGCCCAAACGCCCCTTCAATCCCAACCGGTTCACCTTCAACTGGCGCTACTTCTGGGACTACGGCGGCGGGATTCTCACCGACTTTTGCTGCCACATCGTCGATCTGGTGCACTGGTCGCTCGAGGTCGATGCACCCCGCACCGTCGCCGCGACCGGCGGCCGATACGCGCTCGACGACAATTGCGAGGTGCCCGACACGCTCGAGGTGCTCTACGAATACGAGGCCAAACAGGGGCCGTTCCTGCTCGTCTGGAGCCACACCGACGCGAGCACCCACGGGCTTTCCGAGAAGCAGCCCGGCATCATCTTCCAGGGCACGAACGGCACCCTGATCGCCAGCTACAACAACCACAGAATCATCCCCGAGCCAGGGCGCTCCGTGCCCGAAGTCCCACGCACATTGCCGCGCTCCGTGGGCCACCACCGCGAGTGGCTGGACGCGATCAAGTCCCGCAAGACCTGCTCCTGCAACTTCGACTACGGCCACCGCCTGAGCACCGTCGGCATGCTGGGCAACGTCTCGCTCTGGACCGGCGAAAAGCTCAAATGGGATGCCGCCCGGGAGCGCATCACGAACCACACCGAGGCCAATCGCTTCCTGACCAAGGACTACCGTGCGCCCTGGACCTTGCCCGTGGTCTAGACGCCTGCCCCCGGCGGGCGCGAGCGGGCAGGATTCATCACTGGAGGTACGTTGCATGCTTCGCCTCTCGATCTTCACCGCGAGTCTGGTTTGTTTGCCCCTTTGCACGCTCCTTGCGGATGAACCCGCCTGGAAGCAGCACACCATCAACGGCAAGAGCGAATTCGAGGCGGCGGGCGTCTTCGACGTCGACAACGACGGCAAGCTCGACATCGTCTCCGGCGGCTTCTGGTACCAGGCGCCCGACTGGAAGCAACACCCCGTGCGCAAGATCACCCGCACCGGGACCTATCTGAACTGCTTTGGAACCTTGCCCGTCGACGTGAACGGCGACGGCAATACCGACTTCGTCACCTGCTCCTACTTCGAACGCAACGTCGGCTGGGTTGAGAACCCCGGCAAGATCGGCGCCGCGTGGACGTATCACCAGGTGGACGTTCCCGGCCCGAGCGAGGCGGCGGCGTTTGTGGATCTTTCCGGCGACGGCGTGCCCGACATTCTGCCGAACGCCGTCAACGTGGTGGTGTGGTACGAGGTCAAGAAGAAGGAAAGCGGCCCTGGATTCGACCTGGTCAAGCACGACCTTGGCACGGCGGCGGCGGGGCACGGTGTGGGCTCGGGCGATCTGAACGGCGACGGCCGGCTCGATCTGCTCACCCCCAAGGGGTGGTTCGAGGCACCCGGCACGGCGGCGGGTGCGTCGGCAACCTGGGCGTGGCACCCTGACTGGCAGCTCGGCGCGACGGGGATCCAGATCCTCGCCCGCGACGTCGATCACGACGGACTCGTCGACCTGGTCTACGGCATGGGGCACGACTTCGGCCTCTACTGGGCGAAGCAGACCGCGGGCGAAGGGGGCAAGCGCACCTGGACCAGGGCCCCCATCGACAGCACGGTCGCCTCGGTCCATACCCTGCTCTGGGCCGATCTCGACGGCGACGGCAAGGCCGAGGAACTGGTCACCGGCAAGCGCGTCTACGCCCACGAGATCGAGCCGGGCGCGACCGACGGCTCGCTCGTCGCCTGGTACAAGTTCGACACCGCGAAGAAGGCCTGGACCAGGCACGTGATCTTCCAGGGCGAGCCCGCGAAGAACGCCCCCGCCCGGGCGCAGGACCGCCTGGCCCTCCGCGACTTCCCCGCCGGAACCGCCGGCACAGGGCTCCAGCTCACCGCCATCGACATCGATCACGACGGCGATCTCGACCTCGTCTGCCCCGGCAAAAGCGGCCTCTACCTCTTCGAAAACCTGAGCCGCTCGAAGTAGCCAGCACATCCATTCCCTGGCGCCCATCCCAGGCGCGCGGAGAGGCCCGTCCTCCCGCGCGCCTGCCTGCGCGCAATCCACGCACGCCTGCCCGCCCCAGACGCCCGCTCCAGCCCGCCGCCACGAATACGCCTTCCCATCCGCCCATCCCATCCCCGCGCTCCTTTGAATAAGCCCACGACGCCGGCCGCCCGCGCGCATCCCGCGCCGGGACGGAAGGCTCTTGATCTCGATACCTCGATGGTCTATATATATAGACGGCCGATGCATAGGGGGGTCAGGTATGGATTCGCAGTTTCTTGGCAGCGCGGTGGAGATGATGATCCTGGAGGTCGCCGCGCGTGGGCCGACCTACGGCTACGAGGTTGCACAAACCGTCTGCGAGCGGTCGGGGGGTTATTTCGACCTCAAGGAAGGCTCGCTTTACCCCGCGCTTCACCGCCTGGAAAGGCGGAAGCTTTTGAAGTCGTTCTGGCGCGAGGTCGACGGCCGGCGGCGGAAGTATTACGAGCTCACGAGTACGGGCCGGGCGGAGCTGGCGTCTCGCAAAAGCGCGTGGTTCAAGTTCGCGGACGGCGTGCGCGGGGTGCTGGGTACTCGCCGCGAGGGGCTCGCGGGCGCGTGATCCTGGGGCCGGTCGCGGAGACGAGCCATGGGCTTCGAGCACGAGATCGAATGGGAACTGCCGCCGCACCGGGACGACGAGCCCCAAACGCTCCGGCAGGACATCATCGACGAGCTGGCGGATCATCTTGTCTCCTCCTATACACGTGAACTTTTGCGTGGATGTGGATCGGGTCAAGCAAGACAGCGGGTTCTGGATCGTTTCGGGGATCCAGCCGCGGTTGCGCGGCGGTTGTGGTTCGACGCCATGAAGGGAGCGATCATGAAACAGCGCGTGGTGCTGGTCGGGGCTCTGGCTGCCGGGATGCTGGGGATTCTCCTCGTGGCCGGCGCGTTTGCCCTGGTGGTCGAGCGGCAGCGTCTGCTCGTCGAGCTTGAACGTGCCCGGGCCGAGGCCGCCTGGCGCGAGGCCGAGCAGGCCCGCGCTGCGCTGGCCCAGGCGGATTCGCTTACGAAGGCGCTCCAGGAAAACCAGGCCGCGAATCGGAAAATGCTGGAACAGATCAACGCGCTGGCCGCCGCGAAATCACGCTCGCCCGACTGGAACCCGGTCAGGATCCGGCTCGTGGCGGACAGGCTCGACGGCGCACCCATTGCCGATCAGTCGATTCAACTGGCTCTCGTCAATCAGGCGGCTTCCCGGAGAGCGGAACCTTTTGAGGCCGCCACCGACAGGAACGGCTGGGCCGACTTTGGGCTCATGCACCCTGGGAAATATTACGTATCAATCAGACTCCCCACGAAAATCTCAGATTTCTATGCCAGCCTGCCGATGACGGTCCGCGCGGGCGAACCGTTCGAGCTCACGATCGCCTGTCCCCGGGAGCGCCCCAATCGCATCCCGGTCGAGGTCGGCGTCGATTGGCCCAGCGATCTCGCCGACAAGGGCCTGCTCGTGATGGCCGGCTTCACCATCACCGATCTTGTGCTCTCATCATCACAAGGCGATGTCACGTGGTCGTTCGGGAATGCCAATGGGAACAGTACCCTGAGACCCCCGCCGGCCGGCTGGGAGTCGTTCGGGAATGCCAATGGGAACAGTAACCTGAGACCCCCGCCGGCCGGCTGGGAGGCGACATCCAGGCAGCCGAAGAATCTGGTGTTCCTGATCGGACCGCGGGGCCAGGTGCGTTACCAGGCGTTCTATCTGTTCCCCGAGCTCTGGGCGCTCAAGGCCGAGCTCAAGGCCGGGAACGGGATTGATACCATTGTCGACATGCCTCGTTTTGATCAGTACTCCATCGAATGGATTTCCCCTCCGAACGGCGTGCTTTCCCTGGCCGAGGCAGCGTACACGCGCGAGCGCTACTACGTGGTCAAGCTCGAGGAGGAAACGCCTCGTAGCGCGCGTTACCGCGTCCTGGCCGCGTCGGGAACAGGTGTGCTCGAACCAGGATCTGACAGGGACAGAGTTTCCGTCATGAGCTCCGAGCCGGGTCCAGGCCATGGCTTATCTGAATCGAATGGCGCGAGTGCCATTTTGTACTTCGCGGAGAGTCCGGATTTGACCGGGCGAATCCCGCATGGCAAGCCCCCGTACCGTTTGCAGCCGGTCTATCACGCGCGCTCCGAGGGAGACAAGCCCGCGCGTTTCAGGATCGAGATCCCCGAGCTCGTGGCGGAGCAGGTGCGCAAGAATCTCAAGAGCATGAACAAGTGAACGCGCATGGTTTTGTGTACTTGTACAAACGATTGCGCGATCCTCAGCGAGCGGCCAGGGAGCTGGGCTCGGTGCGCCGGAATAGCACTGAAACGTTGTCGCGATAGACGACGCGCCAGCCGGGGGTGCGATAGAGCCGCCGGGTGAGGCCGCGGTCGGGCCGGAGCCAGACGGTGTCGATGCGGTCGCGTTCCTCGACGGTGTCCCAGGTGGGTCCGCCGGTGAGGGCCTCGACATATTCGACGATCGCCGTCTTGC
>DAIDHX010000075.1 GCA_027451885.1 Planctomycetales bacterium | reverse complement strand
CGAAAGCCGAGCTCTCATCCGCGCCGCGGCGCTCCGGCTGCGCGATCGAGGCTCGAGCGTCGTTGTGGTGGATCATGATCTTGAGCTCATCCAGGGAGCCGATCACCTGCTCGAGCTCGGCCCAGGCGCAGGCGATCAAGGCGGACAGGTGGTCTATTCAGGGCCGCCGGCGGGCCTGCTTGCGGTCGAGGCCTCGCCGACCCGCCGGTCGATCGAGACGCGGATCGAGCTTCCCCCCAGGCCGCGCAGGGCGGTCAACGGCCCGGCCATCACCCTCGAAGGCGCCCGCGGCAGAAACCTCCAGGCGGTCGACACGGCATTCCCGCTCGGCGTGCTCTGCGTCGTGGCTGGAGCCAACGGCGCGGGCAAGAGCACGCTCGTGATGGACACCTTGCTCCCCGCGCTCTCGACGCGCCTGGGCCGGCCCGAGCCCGCGCTTGAGCACACTCGCCTGCAAGTGCCTGATGCGATCGAGCGCGTGATCGTGGTCGGCCGCCGGGGGGTGGCTCGCTCCGCGCGCTCGAACCCAGCGACGCAGCTCAAGGCCTTCGACGAGATCCGCCGCGCCTTCGCCGCAACCCATGAGGCCAGGCTTCGCAAGTTCGACTCCTCTCATTTCAGCTTCAATCAAGGCGAGGGACGCTGCGGCGTTTGCCAGGGAGAAGGCAGGCGCGTGATCGACATGAAGTTCCTGGCGAATCTCACGATCCCCTGCCCCGAATGCCAGGGGAAGCGGTTCCGGCCCGAGATCCTGGAAGTCAAGTATCGTGGCAAGGACGTGGCCCAGGTGCTTGAGATGACGGTGCGCGAGGCGTTCGGCTTCTTCCGCAATCGGCCGCGCGTGCAGGCAAGGCTGCGCAGCCTGATCGAGCTCGGGCTCGATTACCTGCGGCTGGGTCAGCCGCTGGACACGCTGTCGGCGGGTGAGAGCGAGCGGCTCGCGCTCGCGGTGGTGCTGGCTCGGTCGCTGGTCATGCTCGCTCGTGCCCGTGCTCCCCGCGCGCTTGTGGTCCTTGACGATCCCACCGCGGGCTTGCACAGGGCCGACGCATCCCGCATCCTCGAGGCGCTCCATGCGCTTGTCGATCGCGGCCATTCGCTCATTGTCATGAGCCACGACCCGCTCGTCTGGACCGAGGCCGACTGGATGCTCGAGCTCGGCCCGGGACCAGGGACCGAAGGCGGGCGCGTGATCGCGGCCGGGACGCCGGAAGCCATTGCAAAAGAGGCCACGCCCTGCGGGCGCGTACTCGCCCGGTGTGCGGGATCACGCTCGGAAAAGCCCCCCGCCGCGAAACGATCGCGAACCTCGCGGCCAGGACCGGGTCCAGATTCCGCCACCTGAGCCAGGCGCCCTTTCCAATCGCGCCTGGCGCCCTGGGGAGAAGCACCATGGCACGCGCTCAGTTCGAAGGTCCACTCGAGGAAGCCGGCCCCTGCGCCTGGAGGATTCCCAGGAGCTATCGCGACGACATGCGCGTGGATGGGCTGGTGTTTGCCTCGCGGCCGCTGCTCGACCAGATTCGGGACGACCAGGCGCTCGAGCAGGTCGTCAACGTGGCGACCTTGCCCGGCATCCAGAAGGCCAGCCTGGCGATGCCCGATATCCACTGGGGCTACGGCTTCTGCATCGGCGGCGTGGCCGCGACCGACCCCGCCGAGGGAGGGGTGATCTCGCCCGGCGGCGTGGGCTATGACATCAACTGCGGCGTGCGGCTGCTGCGCTCGGACATCCCCGAGCGCGAGGCCAGGGGCAAGGTCCGCGCGCTTGTCGAGGAGCTCTTCCGAACCGTGCCGACCGGCGTCGGCCAGGGAGGGCGGTTCCTGCTCGAGGAAGCGGAGATCGACCAGGTCCTGCTCGAGGGGCCGCGGCATTTCGTCGACCGCGGCATCGGCACCGCGGCCGACCTGGTCGTAACCGAGGCCGGGGGCCGGCTCGAAGGCGCGGATCCCTCGCTCGTGAGCAAGCGGGCCAAGCTCCGCGGGCGCGACCAGTGCGGCACGCTCGGCTCGGGAAACCACTTCCTCGAAGTCCAGGTCGTCGATCGCGTGCTCGATCGCCAGGCCGCGGCCGTCATGGGGCTCGAGGAAGGCAACCTCGCCGTGCTCATCCACTCCGGCTCCCGAGGACTGGGCTACCAGGTTTGCGACGACTACCTGGCACGATTCCAGGACGCACCCGCCCGGTACGGCTTTCAACTGCCCGATCGCCAGCTCGCCTGCGCACCCGTGGAAAGCCCCGAGGGTAAGGCCTATCTGGCCGCCATGCGCGCAGCGGCGAACTACGCCTGGTCGAACCGGCACCTGCTCGCCCACCTGGCTCGGGAAGCATTCGCGACTGTCTTCGGCAAGCGCTGGCAAAAGCTGGGCCTCGAGATGGTCTACGACGTCGCCCACAACATCGCCAAGATTGAAAACCATCGCCTGGGCTCCGGCGTGATCAAACCCGTCTGCGTGCACCGCAAGGGGGCGACGCGTGCGTTTCCGGCCGGTCACCCCGAAGTCCCCGATTCTTACGCCGCGATCGGCCAACCGGTCATCATCCCGGGGAGCATGGGCACGGCGTCGTGGGTGCTCGTGGGCCAGCCCGGCGGCATGGAACAGTCGTTTGGCACCACCTGCCACGGTGCGGGTCGGCGCATGAGCCGGGCCGCGGCCGTGAAGCACGCCGCCCATCGCAGGATTGACAGGGAGCTCGAAGCGAAGGGCATCTACGCCCGGGCCCGCGGCTACAAGGGGCTCGCGGAAGAACAGCCCGATGCCTACAAGGACGTCGATCTGGTGGTGGACGCGGTGGAACAGGCAGGCATCAGCAAGAAGGTCGCCCGGCTCCGCCCCATCGGAGTGATCAAGGGTTGATCATAAATTCAAATGCTCGCGATCGGTCAGCCGCCGGCCGCGAGCGGCTCACGCCGCCACACCACCTGGATCCGATTGCCGGCGGGATCGAGGAAGAAGAAGGTCTTGAGCTCGTCGTTGTCGACGCGCGTTTCGGGCTCGATGTCGATTCCGAGGGCCCGCACCTGCTTTTCGGCGGCGGCGACGTCGTCGCTCCAGTATGCCAGATGGCAAACCCAGCGCTGGTTGACCGGGGGCGAGCCAGCCGGGCGGCCGATGATCTCGATTGCGCCGCCCGCCTCGTCCGCCAGGAAATAGCCCGGCGGATCTCCCGCCCCCTTGCGCGCGATCGCAAGCCCAAACAGGCTCATGTGAAATTCGGCAAGGGCGGTCGTATCATCGGCGTAGATCGCAAAATGCTCGAAACGAGCCACGTTCCGGTCCTTTCTACTTGCGCGGCTTCACGCCCGCGCGCTTGAGAATCACCTTCCAGTGCGCGCTTGAAACCGGCTGGATCGAGAGCCGGCTCCCCTTGCGCAAAAGCTCGAGCCCTTCGAGCTCCGGCATCGCGCGGAGCGTGGGCAAATCGAGCGGGGGCTCGAGCGCCTGCTCCGCCTGAATCGACACCTGGAACCACTGAGGCGCGGCGGGATCGCTCCTGGGATCGTGATGATGGTGCTCTACGTCGAACGCGGTGGGATCGGGGTGCGCTTCCCTCACCACCCGCGCAATGCCCGCGATCGCCGGCGGATCGGCGTTCGAATGATACACAAGCACTCCGTCCCCGCGCTTCACCTGGTCGCGCAAGAAGTTCCTGGCCTGGTAGTTCCGCACGCCGTCCCAGCCGGTCGTGCGCTCGGGCTCGGCAAGCAGGTCGGCAAACGAGTACGACGTGGGCTCGGTCTTGAACAGCCAGTACGCCATGCGACGATCGACTCCCTTGCGCTCCATCCCGTTCCGCCTGGCCGGGTAGGAGCGCGACTGGTCTTGTGATATCTATAACAGCCAAACCACGATCTCGCGAGGCGGTTTTGATTCTCCGCCCGGGACCAGGAGCGGCTCGATGTCCAGGCGAGAGAAGCTCGGATTCGCGATCGTGCTGGCCGGCTGCGTGGCCGGGTTGCTGCACGAGAGCCTGTTCGAGGGCAAGATTCTGAGCTCGTCCGACGTGCTCGCTTCGGCGTGGGACGAGACCGGCCGTGCGCAGGACGCGCTTGAGCCGGGGAATCGGCTGCTGGTCGACCCTGCGCTCCAGTTTGAGCCGTGGCTTGAATTCAACCGGCGGATGATCCGCGCGGGGCGTTTGCCGCTCTGGAACAGCGCGGCGGGCTGCGGCGCGCCCCACCTGGCGAACGGCCAAAGCGCTGTCTTTGACCCGTTCCACGTGATCGCCTACATGGGCGACGCCGCGTCCACGCGCGGACTCATCGCCGCGCTTCGGCTCTTCACCGCGGGCATGGGCATGTTCTTGCTCGCCGGCTCCTGGGGGCTCGAACGGGCCGGCCGCTGGTTCGCCGGGCTCGTGTTCCCATTCTCGGGCTTCCTCATCGTGTGGCTGCTCTACCCCGTGGCCTGGGCGGCGATCTGGACCCCCTGGCTCCTGCGCGCTGTGGACCGCGCCCTCGATCGCCGCGATCCCCGGAGCGCAGGCTGGCTTGCCCTTGCCGCCGCGCTCACGATCCTCGGCGGCCATATTCAAACAAGCGCTCATGTGCTTCTTCTTGCAGCCGCTTACGCCCTCTGGCGCGCGGGCCCGCGGCGGTTGCTCACGGCCGCCGCGCCCGGGCTCGCGCTCGGTTGCGCGCTGGCCGCGATCCAGGTCATCCCCCTCGCCTGCTACCTGGGCAAGAGCTCGGTCTGGAGCGATCGCGAGGCCGAGCGCGTGCCCTGCTGGAAGCTCGATCGCCCGCGCCTGCTCGATCTCGCCCGGCTCGCCGCGCCCGCGATTTACGGCGGCCAGCAGCGGGGCCAGCCCAATCTCGGCCGCGCCCTGGGGGCTGAGAATGTCAATGAATCCGCCGGGGGTTACGCCGGGCTCGCCACCTTGATCTGGCTCGCCCCCCTGGCGCTTGCCGGCCAGCGCGTGCGGCAGGCGCGATTCCTGCTGTGCCTGGCCGTCTTCGCCGTGTTCGCCTCGTTCAAGCTGCCGCCGGTTGACAACCTGTTGCGCGCGTTGCCGGTGCTCGCCGTGACCGACAACCGCCGCATGACGCTCTATATCGCCTTTGCGCTTGCGCTCCTGGGCGGCATGGGGCTCGATCGCCTGGCGTTTGCGCGCGCCCTGCCGCGGGTCTGGCTCTGCGCCTGGTGCGCGGCCGCGATGGTGCTGCTGGCGGGCGCGGGCGTGATCCGCGTGAGCGAGCCCTGGATCCGCGGGCAGATCGAGCGCAGGCTGACGCTCGAAATCCACACCCTCGACGCCGCCGCGGACGCCGCCGCGATCGAGCGCAAGACCGAAACCCGCACCCGCGAGGTCGTGCGCTTCATCCCCCGCTACTACGCCTGGACCGCGGCGGAGCTGCTCGCGCTGGCCGCGCTTGCCTTCACCGCGCGGCGGCCGAGGCACGCCCAGCGCATCCAGCCGATCGTGTTTTGCAGCGTGATGGTCGATCTCGCGCTCTTCAGCGCACTTTACAACCCCGCCGTCGAACGCTCGACCTACACGAAAATCCCGCACGCGCTTGCTCCCCTTCTCGCTCGCCTGGGCCCGCACGACCGCGTGATCGGCCTCGATGATCTGTTGCCGCCGAACACCGCCATGCGCTACGGGCTCAACGACCCGCGCAATTATGACTCGATCGAACTTGCGCGTGCGGTCCACTTTCTGAACCCCCTGTTTCAGCCCGGACGCACCGCCGCGCCCAGCCGGCGCGAAATTACCTGGGACACCATCCCAAACGCCCGCTCCACTCTGGCGCAGGCATGCGTCCGCGCCCTCGTTTCACACCAGGAAGCGCCCGATTCGCCCGGCCCCGTCGAACCCTCGGCCGGGCTCGTCATCACCTGGCTCGACGCCCTCCCGTTCGCGCATCCCGCAGGCTCCAACACCCCGCTTTCGATCTCCGGCTCAAACGGCGACCTGCAAGCGAAACTGGATCTCACCACTGACACTGATATCTTTATACATGAGACATGGGATTCCGGCTGGCGCGGCGAAATCGACGGAAAACCCGCTCTCATTCGCCCGTTCGAGGGCACGTTCATGGCCGTTCACGCCCCCGCCGGAAGCCGCGTTCTCAGGCTCAAATACGACCCAATCGAGGTCAAAATCGCCCTCGCCGTGAGCCTGGCCGGCTTGCTTCTCACGATTCTGGTGTTGACAAGAAATCGATTGTTTTGAATTCCTGGAATAGCTCGGCGAGATCTTGGACGGATCCGAAGAGCCGGGTTAAAATCGTGGACATGACATCTTCGGGACTTCCGACCCCGGTTCATCCATTGAGGGATAATCGCTGATGGTCCACTTCACGTGCGATCTCTGCGGCAAGGACTTGCACACGAACGGCGAGCGCCGATTCGTGGTCAAGATTGAAGCCTTCCCCGGCTTCGACCCGACGGAACTCACGGAAGACGATCTGGACGACGATCCGATGGAAGCCGTCGCGCAGATTCTCAAGAGGGACGAAGCAATGGCCGCCGACATCGACACCGACAAGCCCCAGGGCTTCCGGTTCGATCTCTGCCCGTCTTGCCACGGCAAGTTCATCAAGGACCCGCTCGGCCGGGACGCCCTTCGCTCGTTCGACTTCAGCAAGAACTAACCGCACCCGAGCCCGTGTCATCCCCGCTCGGCTTCGCGGCCTCGCCTGTGCCGCGAGCGGGTTCTCAATCCGCCTCCAGATGATAACGAATGGATTCGTTGACAGGCCGGCGCGACCGCGAATTGGAATACCCCATGCGCCTGGGTGCTGAGCACCATGGAGACGGAGACTCCACCAGCAACCGACCGCATCGAGAACGCGCCTGGGCGACTCCTGAGCCGGAGCGGTCCGCCGCCCCGCACCAGCCGTCCCCGGGCGCCCCGCGCTGTCGCCGGGCGCAACAAGCTGGCCCGCGACCAAACCGCGTTCACCCCGCACGCAAGGTAAGGAAGTTATGTGATCACGCACCGTCATGACAAGCTGCTCCCCGCGGCAATCCCTCGTTCGAAACGCGACGCCTGAAACACCCTGGCCTCGCTGTACGCTGCGCCACCCCGGCCCGCGGGCGCCAACCACGGGCCGTCGTCCCAAACCGCCGAATTGTCAAGGAAAGACTTCAAGGACGAATCCCCCCATTCGTTCTCTCTCGATCCTGAAAGCAGATCTCCGGCTCGTCACCCGACCCCAAAAAATCCGGGGCGCCGCTGCGATCCGCGCACAGCCTCGGACTCGGTTCGCGGCCTGGTTTCGGTTCATCAGCCGCGTTTGGCTTCACTCCGCGACGGGTCCTGGCTTCGCTCCGCGAGGTCCTGGGTTCAGTCCGCAACAGGCCGTTGGGTTCGGTCCGCAACAGACCGTTGGGTTCGCTTCGCAGTCGACTGTTCTTGTGTGCTGGCTTCATGTTCTGGCGAGCCTTGGCTCGACATTGCGGCGCGGTTGCGGCTTCACTTTCTGACGAGCTTCGGCTCGATTTTGCGCAGCGGTTGCGGCACCAATTTCTGACGAGCCTGGGTTCGGTTTCTGGCGCGAAACAACACCCTCGCCCGCGTCAGCCATACGAGCACGCAGCGCGCGCTCGTGGGTGCATTCGTGCCAGGTCCACCACTCAACGCCGGCGTACAGCCGGTCCCGATACAAACACCAACCTCCGGCCAGGTGCGCAGACCCGACCCGCATCTTCCTTGGGAATTCATCGACTCGGGAATCGCCGAGGTGCTTTGCGTGAGTCGTGAAAGGTGGAGGACAGAAGCTGGAAGGTTCAGAAGCCGTTCCGGGTTCTTCTCACCATGAATCTAACGCACGTTGGATCGGCTCGAATCAAGAATCTCCCAATTCCTGCTCGATGAGGTTTGACTCTGCAAGGATTGCGGGTCCTCGCGAACATCCCAATCATGACGCCCGGTGACACATCCTGAAGCCCGGGCCTTGTCACCGCGGCCAGGGGCGCCCGATTCCCTCCTCGCGTCACGCGCCCTGGACACACCCAGCCCCCACTCCCGGTCCCGCCCACATCAACGATTTCGTTGAATTCTTGATGAATCCTTGCAAGCCCCTTGACGTCCACAGTCCAACCTGATACCACGAAGTCGTTCGGTTTAGAGGCAGCCTCGATCCTATCCATAGCTCGGCATGGCTCAGCTCACAGGGATCGGTGATGGGCGTGTCCTCACGCCTTAAGCCTCGCCGCTGCATTTGGCACCGGAGCGCTGGGTCTCGCGTCCTTCCGCGTATCCACGGATTCCTCCAGGAAGAATGACAGGATGGAGATCTTCCCAATGTCGTTTCCATCGCGGTTCGTGTTTGCCTTGAGCCTGATCGCCATGCTCCTCGCCATCGGTCTCTCCTTCGGTTCCCACCGAGGAGATTTGGATCCGATTCCGGTCCAGCAGGACGCCGACCAGCGTGCGCGAGACGCCATCATGAAGCGATGGGACTCGACCAAGGGAGTGTCGCTGAAGGATGGCCCGGAGCTCCTGAAGGCCATTCGACGTATTCCCGCCAACGAATGCTTGAAGAATTCGACAAAGGCCAGGCTGATCCAACCCAGCGCCCTGCCCCCAGCGTCCCATGACGACCTCATCCACGCGCTTGGTCAGTTTCTGCTGTGCTATTCCTCGGAGGTTCCCCAGGGTTCCAACTCACTTCTCGAGCTCATTTCAGCCAGGAAGCAGCGTCTCTCCAAAGAGACTGTCGAGCAATTGAGGAAGTTGCTGATCCATGACGCCGGAAAATCGAAGGCTGAGCTTGCATCAAAAACGGGGCCTGAAATCCTCGAAATGTATCTTGAGGCACTTCAGTGCGAGCGACCCATGTCGGAGTTGCTCGTTGAGGAGAGTTGTCTGTTGATCAGGGAGGTCAAGCGCATTGGCAACGAACAAAGCGAGGAACGCCCCGCGTGGGAAGATCATCGACTTTGGCAGAACCAAATCACCTTCCGCAACCTTTCCGAGGCCGATCGCACACCGGAACAGGAAGCATCGTCGCGGGGCAGCATTTTGACGGCCCATGCCAGGCTCCTGGTCCGGCACGATCCCGAGCACCTGGCCATATCTTTTCCATATCACCTGGAGCTCTGGTACGACACAACCGAAAAGGCATGGCATTTGTACGCGCTGGAGTGCTTTCCTTCCTCCATGGGCAAGGCCGTAAGAATTGTGTTTTAACCTGGGCGGATGATCTTACGTCCTGCAAGGGATCTTACCGCCCGGAATGCGCGAGATCATGGGGTTGGTTCAAACGGTCTCGGGCAAATCACAGCCTGACCAGGCCGTCTCAGGTTCTGGAGCAGCGGCTCGAGCCGGGCCGTCCTGAGGGGCCCCGCCGCGCTGCCCGCGGCGACCCCTGCGCATTCCTGTTTCGCTCGAGACCCTGGAGGGCTTCGGCAAAGCCTGTCCTCGCGCATTCCGGGCTGCGGCAAGGCCTGGCCTTGTGGCTTCGGCTCACGGTCTCGGCGTCCTCGCGGTTTCCGGAGCGGGGCGGTCTGTTTGTTAGTGCACCGTGAGCAGGATGACGTTGGTGATGACCGAGACGGCGAGGAAGATCGCCATGGCGGCGATGACGTTGTTGCGTGAATTGACGTGGGAGGCGAGTTCGAGAAGCTCTTCCTCGCTGGCGGCCGAGGTTTCCAGTTCGGATTCGCCCTCGGCGAGGGCTTCGAGGCTTTCGAGCTTCTGGCCGGCCATCATCGGGCTTTCGCCGCGCTGGAGGCACTTGATGTCGAGAATGAGGTCGTCCGGGGTCTGGTAGCGTTGTTCGCGGCTCTTGGCCATCATGGTCTCGACGACCATGCCCAGGCCGCCGGAGAGGTTCGTATTGAGATGGTCGGGGGGCACGATCACGACCTTGGGGTCGACGTGCTTGCGCATGACCTCGTTGGGTGTTTCGCCGCTGTAGGGCACCTTGCCGGTGGCCATGTGGTAGAGCGTTGCGCCCAGGCTGTAGATATCCGCGCGGATGTCGATATCCGTCTGGCCGCGGACCTGTTCGGGGCTGATGTAGTAAGGGGTGCCGATGGCCATGCCGGCCTCGGACAGGCCCCATTTTTCGTCATCGGTGATTCGGGCGAGGCCCAGGTCGGCGAGCTTGACCTCGCCGTTTTTGGTGAGGATGACGTTTTCGGGCTTGATGTCGCGGTGGATCAGGCCGCGCTGGTGGGCGTGCTTGAGGGCCTCGGCAATGGCGAGCGTGATCCGCAGGGCTTCCTTTTCCTCGAAGGTTTTGTTCTTGTCGAGCACGTCCTTGATGGTCACACCCTCGACATATTCCATGACGAAGTAGTAATGGCCGTCGACCTGGCCGGCGTCGATGGCATTGACCACGTTGTTGTGCGAGAGCTTGGCGGCGATCATGGCCTCGCGTTCGAACCGTTTGATGAATTCCTTGTTCTGGGCGAGGGAGTCGAGCAGCACCTTGACGGCGACCACGCGATCGACGGAGAGCTGCCTGGCCTTGTAAACAACGCCCATCGAGCCTTTACCCAGGCGCTGGAGCACCTGGTAGCCGGGGATCTGAAACTTGCGGTTGGTCTCGCCGGCTTCTTGCAGCAGGCGATTGACCTGGCCCTGGGTGAGGACCCTGGTCTCGACCATGATTTCGAGCAGTCCCTTGGGGGCGTCGGGCTTGGCGGCGGCCCTGCGTTTGCGTTCGGCCTTGCAGGCTTCGATCTCCGCGGGGGTGGCAAGGCCCCTGCGCAGGATCGATTTTTCCAGTTGCGATTCGTCGAGACCGGACGACTCGCGATTGTCGCGTGGGGGTGAATCGCCTGGGGACTGAGCGGCCATCCCTACGAATCTCCGGGAGCAGGGTCGCAACTCGATCGCCAAGCCAGCGAGCGCGGCCCGAGAGACAAACCGGTGGTGAACGTCGAAAGGCTCGAGACGGCGTCCGGCTTCGCGCCACGGGACGCCAGGATCAATGAGGCTATGCCTCGCGCGAGTGCGCTGTCAACGCAAATCTGGGCACAAGCCGAACCCTCGCGAGAATGCGATCGAGTCGAGGTTGAAAACCCTCCGCCGGTCCGGCTTGAGGCCGGCTGAATACGAGTCTACCATGGGAATCGGCGGTGATCGCGGCTGGGGGCTGGGCTTTTCCAGGCTCCCGGTTCGCCAGATGACCGCCTCGGATGCGAAATTGTACGCATGAGTCCCGGCCAGGTGACAACCTTCTCCGGGGAATCGGTCGTGTTTCGCCTCTCGACTTCGACCAGAAAGGGTTTTGATGAGAATCGCGGTGATCCCAGGTGACGGTGTCGGCAAGGAAGTGACCACCGAGAGTTTGCAGGTGCTGGAGGCGGTGGCCGCGGCGGAGGGTTTGCGGTATGAGCTGGAGCCGTTTGACCTGGGTGCGGAGCGTTATCTGAGCACGGGGGAGGTCCTGCCCGATTCGGTGTTGGAGCGGCTCAAGCGAA
Source organism: Planctomycetales bacterium (assembly GCA_027451885.1). GTDB lineage: Bacteria > Planctomycetota > Planctomycetia > Isosphaerales > Isosphaeraceae > JAKBAP01. The sequence continues at coordinate 5,640 of DAIDHX010000075.1, read as the reverse complement.
CGGACGCGATTCTGCTGGGCGCGGTGGGCGACCCGCGGGTGCCGCCGGGCGTGCTCGAAAAGGGGCTGCTTTTGCGGCTCCGGTTTGAATTCCAGCAATACATCAACCTGCGACCGGTGAAGCTGTTCCCCGGCGTGGCGGGTCCGATCCGGGACAAGGGGCCTGAGCACGTCGACATGGTGGTTGTGCGTGAGAACAACGAGGACCTCTACGTCGGCGCGGGGGGGATCACCCGCAAGGGAACGGCGGAGGAAGTGGCGATCCAGACTTCGGTGAACACGCGCAAGGGGGTTGAGCGGGCGATTCGGTTTGCGTTTGAGCTGGCGCGTGCCCGGGCGCGAGGAGGGGCGTTCGCCGGACTTTCCGCGGCCGAACGCGATCGCGGATTGACGCGGCAGGTGACGATGGTCGCAAAGACCAACGTGCTCACCTTCGCGCACGACCTCTGGATGCGGGTGTTCGAGCTCGTGGCGGCGGAATATCCCGATCTCAAGACCGAGTACCAGCATGTGGACGCCTGCTGCATGCGGATGGTGGTGGCTCCCGAGCGCTTCGACGTGATCGTGACCACGAACATGTTCGGCGACATTATCACCGACCTGGGCGCTGTGCTTCAGGGGGGGATGGGGCTTGCGGCCTCGGGCAATCTGAATCCGGAGCGCGACTTCCCCAGCATGTTTGAGCCGGTGCACGGCTCCGCCCCTGATATCGCGGGCCAGGGGAAGGCGAATCCGCTGGCGTCGATTCTGTCGCTGGCGATGTTGCTCGAGCATCTGGGCCAGTCCCGCGCTGGCGAGCGCGTGCGCAGGGCCGTGGCCCGGGTTCTGGAAGCGGGCGCTGCGCGGACGCCGGACCTGGGGGGCAAGGCCACGACGAGCCAGGTCGGCACGGCCGTGCGGCAAGCCCTCTGATTGACAAGAGTCCATGATGCAAGCTATGAAAGAGGTATCGAAACAGGCGATTTACCACGGCGCCGCTTGAAGCAAGCGAGCTTCGATGCAACAATGGACTAGATGGGACCGGCGATGGCTGCGCCGGTCTCCTCCCTGCCACGGATTCTTCTCCGAGGGAAACGCAATGACTCCCGTCGCCCATCGTGCTCGCGCCGGCTTCACGTTGATCGAGCTGCTCGTTGTGATCGCGATCATTGCCGTGCTGGTCGCGCTCATCATGCCGGCGGTCCAATCCGCGCGGGAGTCCGCCAATCGGGCCAAGTGCCAGAACAACATGAAGCAACTGGTCCTGGCGGCGATGGAGTATCATGACTCGTTCAGCTCGTTCCCCTCGGGCTGGTACTGCATGGCGCCGACGTACGACGCCAACAACAACCTCACGTCGGGCGACATCAATTGCGCAACGGTGGGCACGCCGTATCAGCCTTACATGTGGAACGGCCTGGTGGGTCTGTTTCTCAAGATGGAGCAGAACAACCTCTACAACGAGGTCAATTTCAATCTCTATCCCAACTGGCCCGACAACGCGACGGCCGTCAGGCGGACGCTCGACGTCTTCGTTTGCCCGTCCAATCGCCGGCCGCAGCCGGTGAACGCGGGGACAGGCGTCCCTCAGCTTGGGCCCAGCGACTATCGCGGCAACATGGCCAGCGGCATGATCCCGCCCAACTCGTCGGCCGGCTGCCCGACCGTCGACCCCACGAACCCCTACTGCCTGAATTATAACAACGGCGTGCTCTTCCAGAATTCGACGGTGAGCATGGCCGACATCACCGACGGCAGCTCGACGACGGTCATCATGGGTGAGAGCCTGACGGGCGTCTGGTCTCAGGCCACCTCCTGCTGCGTCCGCACCAACATCGACCGTACCATCAACCAGCCGATCGTCTCGGGGGGTAAGAGCTACTACACCTACTGGATGAGCAAGCATCCCTCGCTGGTGAACTTCGGCTTCTGCGATGGTCATGTGGCCCCCGTGACGCAGCAGATCAACAAGATTGTGCTCAACAAGATCATGTCTCGGAACGGCGGCGAAACGGTCTCGTCAGACGAGCTGCGCTGATCACCCTGCCAAGCCGGGGTGGTTTTCCGATGGTCCTTCGCGTGCGCGCCTGGCGTGTGCGGGCGGGCTGGTTTGCGGGGTTGAAAGCGGCGTACTGGGCGTGGTTTAGGACGGCCGATGGGGCCATCTTGACGCGTGTTCCGGCTGCGCCTTAAGCTATTATTCAACAAAGCTTTGACCCGGCCGATGGATCTCGCCGATCCAGAGGATTGCCCCGCCAGGGGTTTTCATCCGCGGCGTGAGGTAACGGACGTGAGGCTCGAGCATAGCCAGGGCCGGTTGGGTTGCCGCGTGCCGTGGCGGATTGCGCTTGGGCTGGTGTTGGCGTGTGCGCAGGGGGCGGGCGCGCGGGCTGCGGGGCCGGGCGGCCGGCTTGAGATCCAGCCGGCGTCGATTCGGCTTGCGGGGAGCTCAGCGCGGCAGCAGGTCGCGGTGACGTTGTATTCCGCGCAGGGGACGGTACGGGACGTCACGCGGGAGAGCCGGCTGTCGATCGTGGGTCCAGCGTGCGCGGGGGTCGATCCGGGCGCGGTGGTGCGTGGCCTGCGCGATGGCGAGGCGGAGCTCAGCGTGCGCTGGGGCGGGTTGACGGCGTCGGCCCCGGTGCGAATCGAGCGTGCCGCCGCGTCGCGGCCCGTGAGCTTCCGAGTGGATGTCGCGCCTGTGCTGTCGAAGGCGGGATGCAACATGGGCACCTGCCACGGCAACTTGAACGGCAAGGGGGGCTTCAAGCTCAGCCTGCGCGGCGACTCGGCCGCCTTTGATTTCACCTCGCTCACTCGTGACGCGGCCGGCAGGCGCATCAACCTTGAGCGCCCCGAGCGCAGCCTGATCCTGCTCAAGCCCACGGGCCAGGTCGCTCATGAAGGGGGCATGCGGTTCGGGATCGCATCGCCCGAGGCGGACACGCTCCGCGCATGGGTCTCGCAGGGGGCGAGCGACGACCCGGCATCCGCCCCTCGCCTGCGCACGCTTGAGGTCTGGCCGCCGGAACGAATCGCCGACCCGGGCACGCTTGCGCAGCAGCTTGTGGTCACCGCGGTGCTGGACGACGGCCGTCGTCTCGACGTCACGCGCCAGGCCGCCTATGACGTCAGCGACCCCACGCTGGCGGCGGTGACCGCGGCGGGGCTTGTGCAGGTTCGCCAGCCGTGCGAGACCGCGATCTCGGTGCGGTTCATGAACGCCCGGGGGACGGCGAGATTGGCATTCCCCGCCAACCGACCCGACTTCACCTGGAGCGGCCCCGAGTCCACGCACCCGATCGACGCCGTCGTGTTCGCGAAGCTCCAGGCGCTCAGGATCCACGCCGCTCCGCTGGCGAGCGACCCGGTCTTTCTCAGGCGGGCGTATCTCGATGCGATCGGCCGGTTGCCCACGCCGGAAGAAGCCTCCGCGTTCCTGGCGGATACGCGGCCAGACCGCCGCGCCCGGGTGATCGATGGCCTGCTCGAACGCCCGGAGCTCGCCGACTTCTGGGCGCTCAAATGGGCCGACCTGCTCCGCAACGAAGAAAAGACGATGAGCAAGAAGGGCGCCTGGGCGCTCGAGCGCTGGCTGCGCGACCAGATCGCACGCGACGTCCCCCTGGACGAGATGGCCAGGCGCATCGTCACCGGCCTGGGCTCGACCTACAGCAACCCGCCCGCAAGCTTCCACCGCACCAACCGCGATCCCACAACCACGGCCGAAAGCTTCAGCCAGGTCTTCCTGGGCGTTCGCCTGCAATGCGCACGCTGCCATAACCACCCCTATGACGTCTGGACCCAGGACGATTATTACGGCCTGGCGGCGTTCTTTTCGAACATCGCCCGCAAGGAAATCAACAACGTCCGCGGCGACTTCCTGGACTCGCACGAGATCAACAGCGACGAGCTGATCTTCCTCAAAGGTCCCGCCGGGCTCAGGAATCCGCGCACCGGCGAGCCGATGCGCCCGCGCGGGCTGGGCGCGCCACAACCCGCGCCCGAGGGGCGCGAGCTGGATTCACTGGCGGCGTCGCTCGGCGGCCAGAATCCCCAGTTCACGCGCAACCTCGCGAACCGCGTCTGGTTTCATCTCATGGGCAGGGGCGTGGTCGAGCCGGTCGATGATTTTCGCGAGTCGAACCCCCCCTCGAACCCAGCGCTCCTGGATTTGCTCGCCCGCACGCTGGCGCGGGACGGGATGCGCTTGCGCCCGCTTATGCGATTCATCATGACGTCGGCGACGTACCAGCTTTCGGCCCGGCCGGACGCCACGAACGCGGGCGACGTTGCGAATTTCTCGCACGCGCTTGTGCGCCCGCTCGCGGCCGAGACGCTGCTCGACGCCGTGAGCCAGGTGCTCGGCGCCCCGGAGCGATTCAGGTACGCCCCCGCGGGCGCGCGGGCGGTGCAGCTTCCCGGCGTGGCGCAGGATTCGGGGTTTCTCAAGACGTTCGGCAAACCTGATCGCCTGCTTTCTTGCGAATGCGAGCGATCGGAGTCGACCACGCTGGCGCAGGCGTTCCAGATGATCAGCGGCGAAACGGTGCGCAGGAAGCTCGAGACACGCGCGAATACGATCGGGCGCCTGATCGACGCCGGCGCGCGCGACCCTGAGCTGGCGAGCCGGTTCTACCGCGCCACGCTTTGCCGCGAGCCCACCGCGCGCGAGCGCGAGGCCGTGGCCGCGTACGTCAAAACACACAAGGATCGGCGCGCGGCCTGGGAAGACCTGGTCTGGGCGCTTTTGAACAGCAAGGACTTCCTGCTCAGGCAGTAAACCGGCCGAGGTGCACGGGAGAGAGTCTCGATGAAACCCTACTGCGACGATTTCGCGGCCGCGCGGCGGCTTTCCCGCAGGCGCATGCTCCAGGCCAGCGCGGCGGCGTTCGCGGGGCTCGGCTCGAACCTGCTGGTCAAGGCCGCCGAAATCCGCGCCATCGCCCCCCGCGCCCGCCATGTCATCTTCCTGCATCAGTTCGGCGGCCCCTCGCATGTCGATACCTTCGACATGAAGCCCGACTCCCCCTCGGGCTTCCGCGGCGAATTCCAGCCGATCCAGACCCGCCAGCCCGGCCTCATCATCACCGAGCATCTGCCGCGATTCGCCAATGTCATCCACGAATTCGCCCAGATCCGCTCGGTGCATCACCGTACGCTCAACCATAACAGCGCAACATATTATAGCCTGACTGGCCATGCGCCCCCGATCGACGATATTCGCCTGCGCGACAGCCAGGACCTTTACCCGGCCTACGGCAGCACGGCGGCCAAGCTCAGGCCGGCGGATGATCCCGCGGTGCCGTCGTTCGTGTCGTATCCGCACCGGATTCGCGACGGCAGCGTGACGCCGGGGCAGCACGCCAGCTTTCTCGGCAAGGCGTTCGACCCGTTCTTCATCAACCAGGATCCGAATCGCAAGAACTTCCGCCTGCCCGAGCTCAGCTTGCCGGAGAGTCTGCCGCTGGAACGGCTCGACGATCGCCGCACGCTTCAGCGCATGATCGACGGGCAGTCGGAATTGCTCGAGATCTCCGACACAGCGCGCGGAATCGACGACTTCTACTCCCGCGCCATCACGATGCTGCGCGCGCCCGAGGTGCGCAGGGCGTTCGATCTGTCGCGCGAACCGGACGCCATGCGCGACGCCTACGGCCGC
>DAIDHX010000074.1 GCA_027451885.1 Planctomycetales bacterium | reverse complement strand
GGTGCTATAAGTGGTGCAGGAGCTGTGACCATAGCAAGCACTAATACGGCAACTGTCACTTTCTCTGGCACTAACACTTACACTGGTAACACTAATATTAATGGTGGCGTATTAAATATTTGTATCTGGCGAATCCCGATAGTCCCTCGGGCACTGCGCAGGCGCGGGACTGGATTGCACAGCTCGCGCGGCAGCTCGATTGCCCGCTCGTCGTTGATGAGGCGTATGGCGACTTTGCCGACCCGGGGGTGCACGCGACTCCGTTGCTCGCCGAGCACGATAACGTGATCGTCACCCGGTCGTTCAGCAAGGGCTACAGCCTGGCGGGTCTGCGGCTGGGCTACGCGATCGCGCGGCCGGAGGTGGTTCGCGAGCTCGAAAAGGTGAAGGATTCGTACAACTGCGACGTTCTTTCCCAGGCGGCGGGGGCGGCGGCCCTGCGTGATCAGGAGCACCTGGCGCGGAATCGCGCGTGCATCGTGGCGACGCGGCGGCGGCTGACCGATCGGCTGCGAGCGCTGGGATACACCGTCCCCGAGAGTCAGACAAACTTCGTCTGGGCGCAGGGCGGCCCGCCTGCGCGGGAGACATTCGCCCGGCTCAAGGAAAACAAGGTGCTGGTGCGGCTGATGAGCTACCCCGGAATTGCCGACGGCCTGCGAATCACGGTGGGTACCGACGCCGAGATCGACCGCCTGCTCGAGCTCATGGCACAACCGGGCTGACGGATCGTGCCTTTCCTGGCTAAAATCCCGAAGCGGACCGCGCAACTGGCAACCGCCGCTTCTTCCTCTGGTCTTGATCGAGATTGTTGCCTTGAACGCAACCCCACGCGCTGCTGACGTCAATCGAACCACCCGCGAAACGGCGATCGCGCTCAGGCTCGAGCTCGACGGCACAGGCCATGCCTCCGTCAAGACGGGGGTTGGCTTTCTGGACCACATGCTCGAGCTGTTTGCTCGGCACGCGCTTGTGGATCTGAGCGTCGAGTGCGCGGGGGATCTTCATATCGACGCGCATCACACGACGGAAGACGTGGGAATTTGCCTGGGCAAGGCGATCGACCAGGCGCTGGGCGACCGGGCTGGCATCAGGCGTTACGGGCACTCGGTCTTGCCCATGGATGAAGCGCTCGTGACGGTCGCGATTGATCTGGGCGGGCGGCCGTACTGGGCGTGGAACGTGGCCATGCCGGCCGAGAAGATCGGCACGTTCGACAGCGAGCTGATCGCCGATTTTTGGCAGGCGGCGGCCACGCAGGCGCGGATGAATTTGCACGTGAACCTGCATACCGCCCGTAATACGCACCACGCGGCGGAGGCGATCTTCAAGGCGGTCGCCCGCGCGCTTCGCGACGCGGCCGAGCTCGACCCGCGTGCCAGCGGCATTCCCTCGACGAAAGGACTCCTCTGATCGCGCACGAACCCCCGCACTCGGACCCGGGACCGGCGAACCCAGACGGGCACGCAGCCGGCGGCCGGAAAGGCGGCTCAAAGGCGGGCCGTTATGTGAACAGCGCCCTGGTTGCGCTTGCGTTCGTGCTTCTGGGGCTGGTGCTTTATCGCAACCGGGATGCGATCGCCGAGCTCTCGCACAGGCCGCTCCATCCCCGGCTGCTGGCGCCGGCCGTGGCGTGCTACCTGGTCGCGCTCATGTCGACTTTCATCCGCTGGTACTGGCTCGTGAAGGTGATCGAGCCTCGATTCACCCTGGGTGCAACCTTCTTGCTTGGATTCATCGGCAACGTCTTCAACCTGGTGATCCCGGGCGCTGTGGGGGGCGATGTGGTCAAGGGGGCGTACCTGGCTCGGATGCACATCAAGCGCACGCAGGCGATCGCGTCGATGGTCATCGACCGCATCGTGGGGCTGCTCGGGCTCTTTCTGCTGGCGTCGGTGGCCGGCGTCTTCGCCTGGCCCACCGCGTCCGGCCCTGTGCGGAAGCTCATCATCCTGGCGTGGATCCTGCTCGCCGCGGGGCTCCTGGCCCTCGCCGCGATCTTCACCCAGGCGGTCACCCGGCTGTTTCCCAGGTCAAAAGAGCTGGGAGGCAAGGCGGGTTTGATCCTCTCGGAGCTCAGCGTGATGTCCGCTACCTATCGCGGCCGGCTGGACGTGGTGCTGGGCGCGGGTGCAATCTCGACCTTGAATCACGTGCTCAACGTGGTTTCGTTTTATCTCGTGGGCAAGACGCTCTACCCCGAGATGGAAACCACGCTCGCCCAGCATTTTTCGCTGGTGCCGCTCGTGCTGTTCACGATGGCGGTGCCGCTGCCGTTCGGAGCGCTTGGGCTTTCAGAGGGGGTCGGCCAGGAGGTTCTGAAGCTGGTGGGGCATCCCAATGGCGCGCTTGCGATGATCGGATTTCGGCTCGTCCTCTATTGCGGAGCGCTTGTGGGCGCGGTCGTGTACCTGGTGCGTCTCAAGGACGTGCGCGAGCTCTCGTCGCCGGCCTCGCAGCTTGAAGCGGCGGATTGAAGAGAGAAACCCGTCGCGGCGGCGCGGATCGCCCTCTATGATGGTCTTTCCGTCATGGCGACGGGCACAGGGCGGATCGACCGGATCGGGGAACTTCGAGAGACCATGTCACGTTTTGCTTGCTGTACCGCTGGGTTGGGAGTGCTGGCGGCCTGCGTCGCGGTAGCCGCCGCGGCTCAACCGGGGCTCAAGGCCGGGCTCGATCAGATCAAGGCCCAGGGGATCCTGGAGCATATCAAGGTTCTGGCCTCCGACGAGTTCGAGGGCCGCGGGCCGGGCACGCCGGGTGAAGACAAGGCCGTGGCCTACATCACGAGCCAGTTCCAGAAGCTCGGGCTCAAGCCGGGCAATCCCGATGGCACATACGTTCAAGCGGTGCCGCTGGCCGGGTTTCAGGCCAGGAGCGTGACGGGCTCGTTCGAATGCAAGGGGAAGTCGATCCCGCTCACATTCCCCACCGATTTCGTGGCGGTCTCGCGCAGGCTGGCGCAGGAAGTGAACGTGGAGAATTCGGAAGTCGTGTTCGTCGGCTACGGCGTCGTGGCGCCCGAGTACGGCTGGGATGACTACAAGGGTCTCGACGTACGGGGCAAGACGCTGGTCATGCTCGTGAACGACCCGCCGGTCCCCGACCCCAAGGATCCTGCCGCGCTCGACCCCGCCCTGTTCAAGGGGCGGGCGATGACGTACTACGGCCGCTGGACGTACAAGTATGAGATCGCCTCGGAAAAAGGCGCGGCCGCCGTGGTGCTCGTGCACGAGGCCGGACCGGCCGGTTATCCGTTCGAGGTCGTGCAGGGAAGCTGGTCGCACGAGAACTTCGATATCGCCGCTCCAACCACGCGCGAGACCCCCCAGCGCGTGGCGGTCGAGGGCTGGATTCCGATCGAAAAGGCGCACGCGCTCTTCGCCGCTTCGGGACGCGATTTCGAAGCGCTCAAGAAGTCGGCTGCACGCAGAGACTTCCGCCCCGAGCCCCTCGATTGCCGCGCCAAGTTCGCCATCACCACGGCCATCCGCGAGGTGAAGTCGCGCAACGTCGTCGCCAGGATCGAAGGGGCCGACCCCGCGCTCAAGAACGAGTACGTGATCTTCACCGCCCACTGGGACCATCTGGGCAAGGAAGACGGGGCGGGCGATCATATCTATAACGGTGCGATTGATAACGCGTCGGGCGTGGCCGCCATTCTCGAGATCGCCCGCGCGTTCACCCAGATCCAGCCGCCGCCCAAGCGATCGATCCTGTTTCTGGCCGTCACCGCTGAGGAAAAGGGCCTGCTGGGCGCCAAGTATTACGCCGCGAATCCGCTCTATCCCCTGGCGAAGACGCTCGCCAATTTCAACATCGACGGCATCAATGTGTGGGGGCCCACCAGGGACATCATCTCGATCGGCATGGGCCAATCGACACTTGACGATATCCTGATAGAAGTGGCCAGGCAATATAACCGGGTGGTGCTGCCCGATGCGGAGCCCGAGAAGGGCTACTACTATCGTTCCGATCATTTTGAGTTCGCCAAGCAAGGTGTGCCCGCGCTCGATCCCGATGGCGGCCGGCAGGTTATCGGCAAACCGGCGGAATACGGCCAGAAGAAGCACGACGACTACACCGCGAATGACTATCACAAGCCGAGCGACCAGGTGAAACCCGACTGGGATCTCGCGGGCGCGGTGGAGGATTTGCGCTTGCTCACCGAAACGGCGTATCGTGTGGCCCAGGGTGAGAGGTATCCCGAGTGGAAGCCGGGCAGTGAGTTCCGGGCCAGGCGTGAGGCGATGCTCAAGGCGGGAAAGCCATGACCACCACGATGCGCGTTTCCCTCGCGTGCGGGGCCAGGCACGGGAGCGACAGGGTGTGATCAAGAGCGGGCGAGCGGTCTGGCTGAGCGCGGCCCTGGCCGCGGCCGGCCTGGCCGGCCTGGGCGCATGGCTCGATGCGCGCTACGGCTGGATCGAACCCGCCTTCGATTTCGCTGCTCACCAGTTCTACGAGATGCCGCTCCTCGAACGGCTCCGCCGGCCGTCGCAGCTCGATCTTGTCCGCGTCCACCTCGCGATCGGCTCTGGGCTTCTGGTTCTTGCGCTCTACGCGGGTGCGTTTCTCGGCCGCGCGGGCCGGGCGTTCCTGGGGATCTTGCTTTTGGGCTATGCGATCCGCGCGGGGCTCTGGATCGCGGGCGGGAACTTGCCGCTCGTACCCGGCGATAGCTGCCATTACCTCGAAGTGGCCACGTCGGTGCTGCGCGGGGAAGGTCCGGTCAAGCATTATGTCGAGAGCTACTTTCGTGATTATCCGGCGATACGCGAAGGCAACGGGGTGCTCGATGATTGGGCCACGCCGCTGTTTGCATATGTGCTGGCGGGTGCCTTTCGGCTGGCGGGGCTCGATGGCTCAAGCGCGCTCGAATCACGCATCGTCGTCGCCAAGGCCGTAAGCTTCATGCTCAACTGGCTCTGTTTGCCGGTTCTCGGCTTGATCGCCTGGCGCAGGCAAGGCGCCCGCGTTGCGCTCGCGGCCGCGGCAGCGCTTGCCGTCCTGCCCGCGCATGCGATCTACGCCGGCATGATCCTCCGCGAAAGCCTGACCACCCTTGCAGCGATTCTGGCCGTCGGGGCGCTTATCGAATCAATAAGTGTGCGGGCGATGGTGGCGATGCTTGGCTGGGGCATGCTTGCGGGGGTCGCCGCTGGGTTTGCAGCACTTGCACGCACGACCGCGATTCCGCTCTTTGCCGCGGCCTGGCTCTGCTTGCTCTTGCGAGGCGGCAAGCGTGCGGCCGTCCCCTTGCTGGCAAGCGCGGTCGCGGCCACTCTAGTCGCCTTGCCCTGGGCCTGGGAGACCTGGCGCGAATATGGCTCGCCCTTCTACTCCTATACGGGTTACTTCGAGTACAACTTCTCGTGGACCATTCACCACTATCAGCAAGGCAACACCCGACCCGACCAGTTCTATACCCGGGCGAATCTCCCTGAGATCGTGCGGATCAAGCTCAAGTCGCTGGGAATCATCGCGGTTTACTCCACCATGATTCTGGGCCTGCCGCTCGCCGCTGGCTTTGTGAACGGGCTCAGAAATCGCGCATCGAGGAGCCGTGACCTCGACCTGGCCGTGGCGTCGATCGCGGTTGTGTTTGTGCTCGCCACGCTCAAGAGCATCGCCGACGTCACCCAGGTTGAACAGCTCGCGCGGTACTATCTGCCGGTCTATACGCTCATGCTGCCAACCGCGGCCGCGGGCGTGCTGGCCTGGCTCGACGGCAGGAACGCCTGCCGCTCGATCCGCGTTGCCGCGGCCGCCACCTGGGTTGCCCTGGTGTGGTCCGCGCCCAGTTGGGCGTACGACTTCACCTGGCTCTCGAAGCCGTTCCAGCTTCATTGGCCAGCGATTCGCGAAACCGGGCGGTTTATCGAGGATCATCCCGAGCTTGTCCCGAAGGACGCACGGATCATAACCTGGTTCCCCTGGGAGCTCCGGGTCGCGAGCGATCGCACCACGATCCTCATGCCCAGGAACTACGACCCTGCGCGCATCCGCGAAGTGGCGCGCCAGTATGGCGCAACTCACTTGCTCTGGGGATCGTTCGAGCCGCCGCCCTATTTCGCGATCAACCCCGAGCGCTGGCATGCCGAGCTCGAACGCTTGCGGATCGATCTGGGGCTCAAGAGCGGCAGCCAGATCTACCAGTCGCGGCACGATCCCTTTTTCCCGGTCGAGCTCTATCGGCTGCGGTAGCCCGGGTCGATCGAGGGCGAGCTCCATGCGTTTACATCTAGCTATCTTGATCGGAATTCTCCTCTTTCAGGTCTGGTATCGGGCGCACACGTTCGGCCCCACGATCAAGGAGGCGACGGGAGTCGATCTCTGGCCGCGCACTCTCGGTAGCACGGAGCCGCTTGACTGCGACGAGGCAGCTTATGCATACATTGGAAAACGTTTGCTCGCAGGCGACGTGCTCTATCGTGATGTCTCCGAGAACAAGCCGCCGCTCGGTTACTGGATCTATGCGGCCAGCGTCCTCGCCGGTGGTTACCGCGAGCTCGCCATCCGCCTGATGCCCTTGCCGTTTGTGCTGGCGGCCACGCTGCTCGTCTGGCTCGCCGTGTGCAAGCTCGCCGGGCCATTCGCCGCGCAGCTTGCGGCTGCGCTCTTCGTGCTCGTCGACACCGATCCTTATCTCTTCGGCAATGGCGCGAACATGGAACACTTCATGAACGCGTTTGCCGCGGCGATGCTGGCGCTTCTGGTGTTCGATGAGGGCCGCGGGCGCGGACGGCTGTTCGCCTCGGGCCTGTGCCTGGGCGCCGCGGTGCTTGTGAAGCAGGTGGCGATTGTGCTTGTGGTCCCCGCGCTCGCTTTTCTGCTTGCGCGAGGTTCGCGCGCGGATGAGCCAAAATCGCTTAATCAGAGATGTGCTGATGTGTTGTGGTTCTTTCTTGGCGCGGGGACGATCGGCCTGCTGGCGGCGGGTGTTTTGCTCATTCAGGGGGCTGGCGCCGCGGCGTTTGAGGATGTCTTTCGCTATGGCCGGGCGCTTGCCACCGACGTGTTGCCGGAACCCCAGCAACCTTCAGGCGCAATTCGCTGGCTGACCGGCAATGCCGATCCCAAGGGGCACTTGCCCTGGCCCTTCGGTGTAACGAACTATCTGGTCTGGTGGGGAAGCGGAAGCTGGCCGGTGTTTCTGGCGGGTACGGTCGCGGCCCTTTATTGCACTGGCTGGCGGGGCCAGCCGGCGGGGCGCAGACTCGCCGGTGGATTCACGCTCGCGGCGTGTGCTCAGGTGCTTCTGCCGGGGTTGTACTGGCCGCACTATTATCTTCTCCCAGTACCCGGCCTGGCGGCGGCCGTTGCGATCGCGGCGGGCGATGCGGTCTCCGCGCTCAGGCGAGGGCGATCTGGCCGGCGGCTTCTCGCTGCGCTTGCGCTTGGGATTCTCGGCTCGGCTTGCCTGGGCGAAGCGTGGCTCCAGACGCGTGACTACCTGCTCGTTGCGCCCGAGGAGCTCACGATCCGCTACAAGGGGGGTGCGCAGTGGGTGGTTTTGCGACAAATGGGGTTTGACCTCAAGGAACGCACCCGCGCCTGGCCCGAAGCCCAGCTCTACATCTGGGGCTGGCAAAGCCCGCTCCATTTCTATTCCGGGCTCGATAGCCCCACACGGCACTTCTTTGTTGATAACCTGCTGCGCGACCAGGCGGATCGCGACCATCCCCTCATCACCCCCCGGACCCAGGAAATCGCGGAGGTGCTCAGGCGCAGGCCGCCGCTCCTGATCTTCACGGGTTATCCGCCCTTTCGTGCGCTTGGGACGCTCTTGCGCGATCGGTATCTGGCGTCGTCGCTCTCGCGGGGACTCTGGGTTCTGCGGGAGGATTACGGCCAATTCGAGAACGCGCAGACACGCACCCGACAACGCAACGCCCCTTAAGCGTACCTCACGCCCTCAATGGCCCCCGCGCTCGGGCGACTGCCACAGGGCCAACGAATGATCGAAAATAATACTGTACTTATGGAAATTCCTTCACTGCATCTAGGTGTGTCGTGGATCGACGCTGGTTTTCAAGCACTCTCAGGCGTGAAGTCCATTCCTCGGTGTTGAGGGGGATGACGTGCCCTTCACTGAGGATGCGCCTGCCTGCCACAAGCTCGGCGAGCCGCGTCAGGTCCTCGGCGGGTGCGGTTGAGGGCGTGGTCATCGCCTTGAGATCGAAGCCTGTGACCAGGCCGCCGTAGGAACCCACGAGCACCCGGTGATCTTGATCCGAGCAGGAGACGCCCCATCTCAAGACCCCGCTCAGATTCCACTCCGGCGCGGCTCTTGATCCTGTGCGCCAATCGAACAGCTCAAGCGTCGCCCGGCCCCCGGAGATGAGCCATCGGCGGTCGCTCGTGAACGCCATGCCGATGCTTGCGGCATTCACCGTGATCGCTAGATTGACGTGGCCGGTACGCCAGTTCCAGGACCGGATGAGCCCGTCGCTACAGCCGCAGATGAGCTCGGTGCCGTCGGGAGAGAACTCGATCTTCTGCACCCAGCGCGGGTGTTGGAACCGCGCGAGCAGTTTTCTCGCCTGGAGATCCCAGATGCTCAGCATGCTGTCACGCCCGCCTGTGGCGAGAATGTGCGGCAGACGGGGATTGAACGCCGCGTTCTCAATCCGCTCTCCGTGCTCGAGCGCCTGGATCAACTGCCCGCTCGCGGCATCCCAGACGTGCATGATCGGCGGGCTTTCCCACGTGAGCAGGAAGTGGTTGTCTGAGCTATAAAGCGCGGATCCGTTCGTCGTCCAGAGATTGGCGTCACTGGGTTTTGTGCGGATTCCGGGGTCGAGCCGTAACTGGATCGCGCCCGTTGCGGGATCGACGGTGACGACGCGATAATCCGCGCAGACCACCGCGATTGAGCCTCCGTCCGGTCGATAGGTGATCCCCCGCGGTTCCGCGGGCAAGGGTGTGGGGTCAAACAAGCGCTTGCCCTGTTTCCAGTCCCAGATCTGGAGATTGCCGGCCTTGCCGTCCGGCTCGAACAGGTGTTTTTTGCGTTCCTGAGGCGTTCTGGATGTGAGCGCGGCGATGGCGAGCTTGTCCCGAGCCGGCGCGAATGCTGCGTCGACCACGATCCCGCCGGGGGAGATTCGGCCGCTGACCGGCTTACCGGAGGCGGCGTCGCGCACCTGGGTTTCGAGCAAGGTTCCGCTACGAAAGCTAGCGCCCCGAGGCAGGAACAGATTTTGATCACCCGAGACGGCAAGCCAGGTTGGTCCGCCGGCGTCGAACTCGAACGCACCTGGCGGACCAGTTGGCGCGCGCCAGAAGCAGACGGTGCCGTCCCAGAGCGCAGCGGCCAGGCGTTTGCCATCGCGGGCAAGGGAGAAGCGCACGACCTGTTTGGTGTGCGGAACGAACGGAGCACCGGGCTGGGCATGCAAGCCACTGGCTTCGTCAAGACGCCAGAATTCCACCCGCATTCCATGCGTCCCGAGTGCAAGCTCCTCGTCGCCGGCCGTGAACGCCAGGTCCTCGACCCAGTAACTTTCCGTGGTGGGAATCGAGGACGAGATCGCGCCTGTTGCCGCGTCGAGCACCACAACACGCCCATCCGACCAGGCGGCGGCCACGCGTGTGCCTGTGGCATTGACGCGAAATGCAGAAAGAAAGAAATGTCCATCCGTAGCGGGCGTTGTGCGCACGATGGCGCCGGAGCGGCTCGAGCGCCACTGGAGATTGTACATACCTTGACTGGGCTCGACGGTCAGCAGTACGGCATCGCCATTTGCGAATCGAGGCGCAACGCGATCGGCCCCGCCATGATTGATCGCGTACTCGGCAAGCACATGGGGAACAGGCGAAAACAGCGGCTGAGCCGCGGCCGAACCAACGGCGAAGACACGTGCGCGGGCGTCCCGAGCGGAGGTTGCCAGGAGCCCGCCATCGCTGCTGAACGCGAGCGTGGCCACGGTTGCACCATGGTCGAGGAGAGGAGTGACGAACGCCTTCGCCGCGCGGTCCCAGACGCGTGCGCCCCGGCTGCCTCCCCACGCCAGCCTGCGCCCGCCTGCATCAAATGCCAGGCACTCAATTGCGCCTTCGGCTGGAATCTCCTCAGTCATATCAAGAGACGCATGCTCAAGTATGTGTATTCTGGAGTCACTTCCCGCGAGTGCAAGCTGCCCCGTACCAGGCGCCCACGCGCCCGCCGTCGATTCCGCGAGCGCACTGTCCAGCGGCGCCGGCCGACTCAGGGCGCAGTCCCACACGAAGCATTTGCTGTTGCGTTTCGCCGCCAGCAAATAACGGCCGTCCGGCGAGAGCTCGAAGATGCGGAACTGATCCCGATCCTGGCGAAAGCCTGGCATCGACCAGACTCCCTCTGGATTCCAGGTGCTTCGCAGCCAGTTGCCGTAGCGAATCCGGCTCAGTTCCTGGCGCGTCTGGTCTTCACGGGAAAGCTCGTTCGTACGCGCGAACCAGAGCAATGCGAGCGTGTGATCGCCCTTGGCGGCGGCCGTGAGACCCGACTCGGCCGAGAGATCGACAAGCTGCTCCTGCACGCGCTGTCTGGCTTCGAGTGCGTCCTGCTTGGCCTGGGTTTCCGCGAGCCCGTGCTGGTATTCCGCCTGGAGTGCCTGTTCTGCGCGGAGGGCGAATCCCAGGGAAACCACGGTGGCAATCACGAGCGTGCAGGCGATGGCGGCGAGCGACGCGGCGAGTGCGCGATTCCGCAGGCACCAGCGCCAGGCACGCTCCAGGCGCCCGACCGGCCGCGCGACGATGGGCTTGCCTGCCAGATACCGATCGAGATCGGCCGCCAGATCCGCCGCGCTGGCGTATCGCTTGAGCGGATTCTTCTCGAGACATTTCATGCAGATCGTCTCGAGGTCGTACGGCGTGGCCGGTTGCAGGTCGCAAGGGGTGACAGGATTGCGGCTCGTGACAAGCTGCACTGTCTCGAGAGGCGATGCCCCCTTGAATGGAGGCCGGCCCGTGAGTAGTTCATACAGAATGGCGCCGAGAGCGTAAATGTCCGCCGCGGGGCCGACGAGCTTGGCCTGTCCCGCGGCCTGCTCCGGGGCCATGTAGCTTGGCGTGCCCAGCACCTCGCCCGTCATCGTCATCGACGATTCACCCTGCCGGGCGAGACCAAAGTCAGTGATCTTGGGAATCTGGTCGCGTGTGAGCAGTACGTTCCCCGGCTTCAAATCGCGATGGACGATGCCCTTGTCATGGGCGGCTTGCACCGCGAGCGCGAGCTGGCGGAGGAGCACCGCGGCCTGCGCGGGGGGCTGCGGCTCCCCCTTGAGTCTGTCCGACAGAGACCCGCCGTCGAGATACTCGAGCGAAAGAAACGGCTTGCCGCCGTGGCTGCCAGACTCGTAGACCTGCACCACGTGCGGATGCTTGAGAAGCGCCAGCGTCCGCGCCTCGTTGAGAAATCGCTCCACCGCCTTTGGGCTGGCGAGCGAAGTCGAAAGAATCATCTTGATCGCAACGATCCGGTCCAGACTGCGCTGGCGGGCCTTGTAGACTACCCCCATGCCGCCGCGCCCGAGCTCCTCGTAGATCTGATAGCCTGGAACCGCCAGCATGCCCGACTCGGCTTCGAGACCCGGGCGTGAGGGATCGGGCGCCTGGGCGATTGTGGCTTGCGCGCCCGCGGCCTGGGCATCGTCCAGGGTGGGATTGAGCCTGGCAACGGTCTTCGGCTCCAGCCCCAGAAACGCCATCATTGAGGCAATGGCCTCCAGCCGGCTCTTGAGCTCGGTGGACTCTTCCTGCCCATCACTACAAAGATCGTCGATGGTTGCCGCGGGGTTTTCCTGGCGGATCGCCCGCCAGCGTGAGATGAGCTCATCAACCGTCGGATTGGATTCCACTCTGCATCTCTCCGGCCACGGGATCGAGCTCTGTCAGGATCCGGAATTACGAATCGCGGCGAGCGTCCGCTTTCAACGAGCTGTGCCAGCCGGGAGCGCTGAATCCCACCAGGGCCGCGGCTCGCGTTTGCGAGCCGAACCCGCCACAGCCGGCCGCGCCTGGGTCCAGCCGTGGTTCGATCGGCCTCAAGAATTCACGTTCGCGCTCGGGCAGGTTGCGGAAGCTGGAAGGGAACGTCGCGAACGCGCGGTTCTGGCACATGGATCCGTCCAGCCACGGATTCCCCAAGGCGAGGTCGCCTGACGTTGGCTCGCCGCGCTCACGCGAACTTTGGTTCCGACTCGAGGGCTATTAGAAAGGCTTTGCTCTGTCCTGAAAAATTCATTCACGTCCGCCAGGCGAGGGAAATGTTGCCTGGATCGCGTCGAAGGACTGCCCCCGAACTTGCTCGTGCGCGCGAGGTGCGTGCGCGCGAAGTGGGTGTTCGCTTCAGGTCGCGGGCACGCGGTCGCGCACGCGCTCGCCGATCAGGGCCTGGAACCGCTCGCGCAGGCCGTCCATGACGGCTTCCCAGCTTTGTTCCAGGGCGTAGCGGTGTGCGCTTGCGCCGAGGGATTTGCGCAGAGCCTCGTCATCGACCAACTGGATCAGGCGTTCCGCGAGTGCTTCAGGAGGTTCGTCGGCCTCGACCAGCAAGCCGGTCGAGCCGGAGCGCACGATCTCCGCCACACCCCCCGCGCGGATCGCGGCCACGGGCAATCCCGAAGCCATCGCCTCAAGCACCACATTCCCAAAAGTCTCGGTCGTGCTGGCGAAGGCGAAGATATCAAGCGCTGTGTAGTAGTCTGCCAGCTCCTCGCCATGCTTGTAGCCGACGAAGGGCGCGAAGTGGCCGATGCGGGCCTCGAACCCCGCGCGGGCCGGGCCGTCCCCCACGACCAGGAACCGCGCCTGGGGACGCTTTTTCGTGGCGATCTCAAGCACCTGGGCCAGGTACTTGATGTTCTTTTCACGCGCGATTCGGCCCACGTAGCCGATCACAACCTCATCATCGCGAAACCCATGCCGCGCGCGGACCGCTTGCCGGCCCGGGCGATCGGGGCGAAACATGCTGGCGTCGACGCCGTGCTTCCAGAGCACCATGCGCTCGAAGCCCATTTTTTCCAGCTCGTTGATCGTGACGTCCGATGGCACGAACGTGAGGCTCGTGCGGCGATGGAACCAGCGCAGGTACGCGGCGATGATCGACCGCGCCCAGCCGACCTGATAATGCCGTGAATATTTGTCGAAATTTGTGTGAAAGCTTGAAACCACGATTCGTTTGCGCTTAAGCGCGTGCCGCAGGACTGTAAGCCCTAGCGTTGCCTCGGTGGCGATGTGGATGACGTCGGGATCGAATTCCTCGATCGCGCGTCGAACGTGGCGAAACGGCGGCAATGGCAGCCGCAGCTCGCGGTAAAACGGCATGGCGATCGACCGCGCTGTGACCGACCGCGGATCGCTTGGGGGAGTTTCATAGTGCGGGTGAATGAGCTGGATCTGGTCCCCGCGCTCGGTCAGAACGCGGACCATCTCGCCAAGCGTGCGCGAGACGCCGTTCACCTGGGGAAAGTAGGTTTCCGAAACGACGCTGACTCGCATGAACCCGTACGACCCTCAACCGTGAGCGACAGCCAGGCAGAACATCCTGAGCCGGCCTTGCGTTGCAGCAAGTTACCAGACCAAAGCGCCCGATCCTAGCGTGGGATACCTTGGAAGTGCAAAGCAGGAAGCGCTCTTCCGTTCATGGGACGGCTGGACGCGGCTGTCTCGCCGGGCTCTCCCGCGGCTTGCTCCGCCAGGCTCCGCGTGCGAAACTCGAATTCGAACAGCAAGGGCTGCGATCCTCATCGACCCGCAAAAAGGAACGACCGCCGTGAAGGAAAACCCAGTCAAGCGTGCTCTCAAGGCCGGCAAGCCGCAGATTGGAACGTGGCTCTCGCTGGGAAGCGTGGCCGCCGCCCGGTTCATGGCGCGTGCAGGCTACCCGTGGCTGACCGTGGACATGGAGCACACTCACACCGACATCCAGACGGCGGCGTACATGTTCGCCGCGATCGCCGACGCCGGCTGCGTGCCACTGGCGCGCGTCCCCACCGGCAAGCATGAGTATATCAAACAAGTGCTCGATTCGGGTGCCATGGGAATCGTCGCGCCGATGGTCATGACTCCCGAGGAAGCCGCGTCGATCGTCGCCGCCTGCAAGTATCCCCCGGTCGGCAACCGCTCGATCGGCGGCGGAATGCATGCGCTCAATTTCGGCGGCACCTCCGATGAATACTACAAAAAGGCCAACGACGAGATTCTGGTCATCATCCAGACCGAGCACATCGCCGCGGTTGAGATCGCCGACGAAATCTATGCCACGCCTGGCCTCGATGCCGTTTTTGTGGGGCCGAACGACCTGACCTATTCGATGCGCGCGGCTGACGGCAGCTTTGCGCCGAAGGAGGTCTTCGAGACCACGCTCACGCGGATTCGCGAGGCGGCCCAGCGGCAAAAACTCCCCTGCGGCCTGCACGTCTTCAGCGCGGCGGATGCGGTGCGCAGGGCCAAGGAGGGCTGGCAGTTCATCGCGGTCAACAGTGAGCTCAAGATGATGCTCGACTCGTCCGCGGCCACGATCCGCGGCCTGAATCCTGACTCCGCCGGGCCGGACCTGGCGAAGTACTGAGCGGGTGTGGGCCTTGCAACGCCGATTGGTTGCGGCAATGTGCTTCACCCACGGAGTCGGCGCTTGCTCAGGCGTGCCTCGACGAGCCAGCGAAATGCCGCTCGGTCGCCAGGATTTCGAAGTCGCACCGTCTTTTGCTGACAGAATCGCAGGCCAGCGCTCGGGCGTGAAGAGGGAAAAAGTCCGCGGGACCGATCACAGTCGCGGGGTGGCGGCTGCCTGAAAAACATCGCGGGGAAACTGCAGGTCAAGGAGAAGACCGAAAAGATCGGGATCCGAGCGAAATCGCAGCACAAGACTCTCGACAAATGGCTTGCCACCCCATTCTTTCGTGCTCATGACTGTCCAGAGGATTCTTCCCAGGTCACCACGCTGAGCTGTCGGCGATGATTGCGCGGCTGGGTTCCGCGCGCGATCAAATGCAGCAAGATGCGGGAGCGATTCATCGAACTTTCTCTCGGCCAGCAGGCAAAGTCCGAAACGGAGTTCACCGAGAAAACGGTCCGGCTCCTCCGGATGCATCTTGTTCCAGTAGCGTAGCGAGTCGCGAAAGAGCGGCTCCGCTTGCTGGAATCGGCGAAGGAAGAAGAGCAATGTGCCCGCTTGCTCTCGTGCGAGATTTGTGAATTCATGGTCGGGACCGAAACGGGCTTCCGTTAGCTCAACTGTCTCGAAGAGGGTCCGTTCCGCGGCCGCCAGGTCTCGCTTCTGAAGGTGAATGCTGGTCAACGAAGTCGTTGCCGCGATGGTCGCGTAATGGTTGCGCTCCAGAGATCGGCGCCCTCGTTCCTTGACCTCGTTGAGCAGCGTCTCGGCTTCGCTCACCTGTCCGGCATTCGCCAGATGGATCCCCAGAAGAGCCATTGTGGCAAGAGTCTCAGGATGGTCGCGACCGAGCGCCGACCGCTGGCCCTCGAGTACCTCTCGCCAACTTTTTTCAGCCTGCGTCTGCTTTTTGAGCAGTGAATAGGTCGCGCCCAGGTAGCGCTTGGCCAGCAGGGTTTTGGGATTCTGGGGCCCAAACCGTGACGCAATCTCCGCGACAGTGTTGCGGGCCAGATCCTCGGCCTTTTCGGGCTCTCCGCTTGCGACATAGATCTGCTCGATTTCTTCGAGCGCGTCGAGGGTGTATGGATTCTCGATACCCCGCCGCTTGCGCATTCCTTCCCAGGCCCGAGTCGCGTACGCGATGGCCTCCGGATTCTTCTGAATCCGATAAATAAGACCGACATTCATCATCGCCGTGCAAACCTCGTCCTCGATTGACTCGAAGCCTTTCGCCTCCTCGATGGCGGGGATCAAGTATGAGAGCGCTTCGTCAAATCGCCCGCCGCTCGCCATCCACACCCCGAGGCTCAGCTTCGCGCTTAAGGTATCGGGGTCGTGTTCACCGGCGGACGCGATTCGCAGCGCGAGCGCCTGGCGAAGATGCGGCTCGGCCTCCTTGTACAGACCAAGGCTGAGGTAAGTGTCGCCGATGGTCTGGCGAATGGCCGCCTCGACGAACGGCTGATTCTGGAATTGCCCGCCGATGCGCTCGGATGCGCGATCGAGCGCAGCGCGGACCTTCAGGTCTGGGTCGGGCGTGGCCTGCGTCTCGGATTGGACCTCGGTACTTGCCTGAGCCAGGAGATCCCTGCGCACGAAGTCGATCACAGCCCGCAGGCTTTTGGCCTCGTTCTCCGCTCGGTCCCGGTCCTTGCTCGCCTGAATCTCGGCATCGCGGGCTCGGTTCGCTTCCTCCGTGGCTCGCGTGCTTTGAATGATCGCAGCACTTTCGGCCGTTCGCGCCCGGATTGCGTAATAACTACTCGCGGCGGTGCCGAGCGCCATGATCAGGAACGCACCCAGGGATACAGTTGCAACCAACGGATTTCGACGGCACCAGCGCCCGAGCCTGCCCGTGGCGCCAATTGGCCGCGCCTGGATGGGCATATCGCGCAGAAAGCGGTCCAGGTCGCCGGCGAGCGCCCCGGCACTTGCATAGCGCCGATTTGGTTCCTTCTCGAGACATTTGAGACAGATCGTCTCCAGGTCGCGTGGCAGATCGTTTCTCAAAAGTCTGGGGGCAAGCACCTCGTCCGCGACCACCCGCTGGAGAACCTCGACGGTCGATTCACCAACAAAGGGCGGCCTTCCCGTGAGCATTTGATACAGGATCGCGCCCAGGGAATACACGTCGGCGGCGGGCCCCGCGTGCCGCGATTGCCCCGCGGCCTGCTCAGGCGCCATGAAGGTGGGAGTCCCGAGCGGCTGGCCCGTGATCGTTCCTCCTGAATCGCGGTCGAGCAACCGGGCCAGACCAAAATCGCCGATCTTGGCCGTGCCATCGCTCGTGAAAAGAATGTTGCCGGGCTTCAGGTCGCGGTGGACCACACCGGCCTGATGAGCCGCTTCCATCGCACCCGCGAGCGTCCGGATCAGTCGAGCCGCCTCGCGGGGCGCCATCGTCTTTTCCTTCAGACGATCTGCAAGGCTTCCCCCCTCCGCGAATTCGAAGGCGAGAAACGGTAAGCCCTCGTGTTCGCCAATCGCGTGCAAGGTGACGATGTTTGGATGCCGTAAGCGAGCGGCCGCCTGCGCCTCGGACTGGAAACGAGAGAGCGCCTCCTGGGATGATCTCTCCACCCCGGCGATCATCTTGATGGCGATCCGCCGGCCGAGCCTCCTGTCCTCGGCCAGGTACACGACACCCATCCCGCCTCGGCCAAGCTCGCGAATCACGTCGTGACCGGCGATCTGGTCGGGCGCATTGCGGTTGACGTCGACCTGGATTGGACCACTGACCTTGAACGTTTCGTCGCCGCACGCGGCGGCATCGATGCCGAACTGCATGCGCAGCAAGTCCGCAAGATCTGGGAAACG
Source organism: Planctomycetales bacterium (assembly GCA_027451885.1). Lineage (GTDB taxonomy): Bacteria > Planctomycetota > Planctomycetia > Isosphaerales > Isosphaeraceae > JAKBAP01. The sequence continues at coordinate 3,119 of DAIDHX010000074.1, read as the reverse complement.
CGCCAGGAAGTCCTCGGGATCGACCGAGCCGTCGAGCTCCCTGCGCAGGTAATATTCCTGGTAGATCAGGTCGAGGAGCGCGTCCGGCTCGCCCTTCAAGAACGGCTCGCGCTCGACAAACACCTCGGCCTTCGTCCGCTCTCCACTCCTCCAGCTCGATTCGTGTTCCTTGAGAACACGCTCCAGAACGCCCCGAAATCCGGTATCCGAGCTCTCCCCAGGCGCGCTGCTCATGACCTGGCTCCAGGCGTCTCGTTCACGCGCATTCCTTGCCCATTTTTTCCCGGACCCGCTGGATCGCTCGCTTGATGCGCATCCTTACCGCGTCCGCCGTCGTGCGGGTGTATTTCGCGACCTCGGCCCACGAGCTTCCCTCGAGATACAGCATGAGCAGAAATAGCTCTTCCTGCGTCAATTCCGCCTGAACCGATTCGACGAGATCACGATCCTCGACAACTTGCTCGGGAGTGATTCCGTCCTCGACCAGTTCCTCTGCCTCGAGATCAAAGTCGTGGAGCAGCCCGCGGAGCCGGTAATGCGCGCGCCGGGCCTTTGCCGCCACGTTAAACCGGGCCATCACCTGGAGCAGGCGCTCCAGGTCTTCTGGGTTCGAGATCTGGAACCGATCCGTTCTGAGCCCCTTCAGGAAGCTGCGAAAGACGGACTGGCAGATGTCACTGGAGGCGAAGTCGCGGCGGATCTGATCGGACCTTGCGTGCAACCGCAGGCGCGTTCTGGCAACGCGCAGGAGGAACGGCTCGAGGATGGCGACGAGCCTGGTCCAGGCCTTGTCGTCCCCGTCCCGCGCTCTTGGCAGCAGCTCCAGGATCTCGGCGGAAATGCTCATGGACCGCGTTCTCCCAGAATCTTTGCGTGGCGTTGTTCGTTTCCTGAACGTGGGCGCAGTGAACTTGTTGAGGCCGGGATGAAGTGCGGGTTTCGCGGTCCGAGATCAGGCTTCGTCAGTCGCGGTCGTCGCACCTGTTTGCACCGAGGAACGGCACTGAAAAGTGCGGCGCAAGGCGAGACTGCAAGCGACGCTTCCCGAACGAATTCGCATTATAGCACGCAACTTCCGTGTCGCCATGACTTCGTGGATGAATTTGCCTACTTCGGAGTTTTCACCGATGGCTTTGCTTACCTCTGGCAGGATCGACACAGAGTCAAGGCGCCGGTGTGGGTTCGGTGGTAAGCCGAAGCGCCGACGGGATCGATTCGCTCGGCGCATCCAGCTTGAAGCGCTTGAGTTCCGAACCCTGCTGCACGGGGCATTACCCGTTTCGCACGTCCATTCGTTGATGCCGTCGGCCGCGCATGCCGAGGTCGATCGGACGCCGTATCACGTGGCGTCTCCAGAGGCAGTTCGGCACGAGCCAGCTCTGGCCCTTCCCATCGTGATCACGGACGCACATCGAGCGCTGGTTCACGAGCGGCGTCATGCGAATCACCCTCACGTCCGGCATCACGGTCGAGTCCACCGCCATTTCGCGCGTGGTCCCCTCAAGCGCCACCACCATGGCTCGGCCAGCAATCCTGTGGCTCCCGTGCCAAATCCTCCGGTAAGCCAGCCTCCCTCGGGCGCACAACCGCCGATCTCGAATCCTCCCGCCCAGGATCCGCAGGTGCAGCAAGCGGCTGCTCTGGTGAACCAGGTTCAGTCGGGCATCGCCACAGCAAGTCCGACCGCCAATCCCACACCTGTGAACAGCTCGCAGGTCGAGTTCCTCTTCGACCTCGCCACCAGTGCGTTCTGGGGGCCGCCTCAGCCTCCGCCCGCGTTCGCCATCGCGAATCTGATCAATTCCGCCAATAACGGCAGCGTCGATCCCCGCGTGATCGCGGATGTCCTCTACGACATCGCGCTCTATTTCGATCCGACCTCAGTCATGGGAGGCGCTGCACCTGATTCCAGCCCTGACAGCTCGGGTTCGCTGCTCCTGCAAATCGCGGGCGACGCAACGGACGAGGCAGTCAAGAACCTGGTCGGCGACCTGGCCGGTACCGTACTCCAGGGCATCGGTGTCACTGATCCAGGCTTGATCCAGGGAACGCAGAGCTTCCTGGGTGGATTTAGCGGCTCGGTTCTGAGCCAGCTCATCGAAGGCAAGTTGACCGGTACCAGCGTGCTCAATGACCTTACGAGCCAGTTGCTCTCTTCAATCTTTAGATAGTCACGAAGGCGAGGGACAGGACCTCGGCGCCGGGATGAAGCGGCCGTCCGCGCCGGACCTTCGTTCGACGCTGCAATTGGATTCATGGATCCGTCCGGAATCCGAAAGAATTCTCACTTTGTTCTCGCGGACGACATGGATGGTTGGTAACAGTGGTAACTTTTGTTGGTTGAAAATGGTGCGAATGGATTGGGTTCGTGAAGTCATTCGGCTCTTGCGCGAATCAGCGCCTCGGCGCGGAGTCAAACCGTGTCTTTGTGAGTGGATCTGTGTCGGGGGTGACGGTGTCTACGGAATCGCTTTCCTGACCGGCTTACGGGAGTAAACAGCGATGGTGGCTCGACGATCCGTTGGTCGGCGTGGGGTGCGGAGTCGGCGGTTCGAGCGACTCTTGGTTGAGTTGCTCGAGACTCGTCAGCTTCTCTCGACGGTGGACTGGGTGAACGCTTCCGGGGGCTCCTGGGACGTGGGGAGCAACTGGAGCACGGGGACGGTCCCCGGGCCGAGCGATAATGTGGTGATCAACTTCACGGGTGCGACGCCGACGATCAAGATCAGCGCGAATGTCGAGTCGATCGCCAGTCTCACGGCCGCGGATCCCATTAGCATCACCGGCGGCGGGCTCACGGTTTCCGCAAGCTCGACGATCTCGGGCGGCTTGACGATGACGGGTGGATCGCTCACGGCGACAGGGTCGGGTGTGACGCTCGACGTCTCGGGAACAACAGGTGTTTCTGGGGCGAGCCTGTACGCCGAAGGGGGCGCAACGCTCAGTCTGCCTGGCGTGACCGAGTACACGGGTGGAGATGGATACAGCACGACTCTGGAAGCCTCGGGCACGGGGAGCGTGCTTGATCTGCCGCACCTTGCGACGTGGGAAGGGGCGGTGAACTGCTGCGGGCCTGTGGCACAGATCAGCGCGTTATCGGGAGGGACTGTATCGCTGCC